>NZ_JAJOND010000001.1:4277801-4583359 GCF_024700055.1 Rhizobacter sp. J219 | reverse complement strand
GTGCGGCGCTGACGGGCCGAGCCGGAAGGCGGCCTGGTGCGGCGCTGAGAGCCCGAAGACCACGCATGCCGCCTGGTGCGGCGCCGACGGCAAGGCCAGCGCCGGGCGCTGATCACCCTGCCTGGCGAGGGGGGGCCGCGTCGGTGACAGGCCCGCCCGCCTTTTTCCAGGCCTCGAAACCACCGCCGATGTGGGCGACGTGCGCCACGCCCATCTCGGTCAGCGTCTGCGTGGCCTGCGCCGAGTGCCAGCCCGAGCCGCAGAACAGCACGTACTCCTTGTCGGCACCGAGTTCGGGTTTGGGGTCGGGCGACTGCGGGTCGGCCCAGAACTCGAGCAGGCCGCGCGGCACATGGAAGGCGCCGGGGACCACGCCCTCACGCTCCAGTTCGCGCACATCGCGCACATCGACGAACTGCACCCCCGGCTGGCCGTGCAGCTCGCGCGCCTGCGCCGCGGTGTAGGTGGTCACGCGCGCCATCGTTTCATCGACCAAAGCCTTGGCGGTTCGCTTCATCGCAAGTGCTCCAGAAGACGTGATCAGAACGGCCCCTTCTCCAGCCAGCGCTCCATTTGCGCCCGCCGGTCGTTGCCCCAGAACGGCTCGCCGTCGATCACGAAAAACGGCGCCCCGAACACCCCGGCGGCAATCGCCTGCTCGTTGGCCTGCTTGAGCTTGTCTTTCCAGACCGGATCGCTCCACACGGCCTCGCCCTCGCCTTGCAGCAAACCGAATTCCTGCGACAGGGCGGCCAGCGCCGGCGGGTCGTTGAGGTTGACGCCGCGGGTGAAATACGCGCGCAACGCGTGGCGCGCCCAGGCGATGGCACGGCTCTCGTTCTGCGCGTCGAGCCACCAGAAGAGCCGCGCCGCGTTTTGCGTGGCGATCGGAAATGGCTGCGGCATCGTGAGCGGCACGCCGGCAAAGCGTGCCGAGCGCTCGAAGTCGAGCATCGCGTACTCGCGCTTGATCGGGTGCGACACCGGGCTCTTGAGTTCGGCCGCTTGGAAGGTGGCGCCCAGCAGGATGGCGTGCCAGCGCACGGTGCGCCCATGGCGCGCCGCGAGCGCGCCGATCCACTCGGAGGCGATGTACGAGTACGGCGACGAAAAGTCGAAATAGAAGGCGATCGGAGTGCGGCCCATGGCGACTCCAGTGTGCTCCTCCGCGATCACTATTTGTAGAGCAGCTGCGGCAGCCAGAGGCCGATCTGCGGGAACATGTACAGCAGCACGATGGCCAGCACCTGGATGGCCATGAAGGGCAGCATGCCGCCGAAGATCTGGTTGAGCGTGACGTGCGGTGGGCTCACGCCCTTCAGGTAAAAGGCCGCCATCGCCACCGGTGGGCTCAGGAAGGCGGTCTGCAGGTTGAGCGCCACCAGCAGGCCGAAGAACAGCGGGTCGACGCCGAAGTTGTCGAGCAGCGGGATGAAGATCGGCATGAAGATCACGATGATCTCCGTCCACTCCAGCGGCCAGCCCAGGATGAAGATGATGAACTGGGAGAGGATGAGGAACTCGGTCTTGCTGAGGTTCATGCTCAGCACCCAGCGCTCGACCAGCTCCTGCCCGCCCAGAAGCGCGAAGGCCGCCGAGAAGATGGCCGAACCCACGAAGAGCCAGCACACCATCGCCGAGGTCTTGGCGGTGAGAAACACCGACTCCTTGACCATGGTGAAGTTGAGCTGCCGGTAGGCCGCCGCGAGAATGAAGCCGCCGAAGGCGCCGACCGCCGCCGCCTCGGTGGGCGTGGCCAGGCCGAACACGATGGAGCCCAGCACCGACAGGATCAGGATCACCAGCGGGAAGAAGCTCGACAGCAGCATCTTGAAGATTTCGAGCCGGTTGAAGCTGAGCAGCAGGTAGAAGCCGAAGAGCGCCGCGGCGCCCACGCCGAAGCCGATCCAGTAACCGCGCGGCGCGTCGCTGGGCCCACCGGCAGGGGCCGATGCGGCTTCGGCCGCCGGCGGCTCGGCGATGCTCGGCGGCGTGGCCGCCGTTGCGGGCTCGGACGCTTGCGCTCCCGGGGCCTCGGAGAGGCTCTGCGGTTCGGCCGGCGGCTCGCTCAGCCCCCCGTCCTTGCCGTCCGACGGCGGCTCGGCCAGCCCGCCCTCGCCCTGCGGTTCCTGCAGTCCGCCGGGTTCCTGCAGGCCGGCGCGCTCGGAGTTCGTGGGCTCTGCGGTGTCGACGCCCATCTGCTGCAGCTCGGTCACCGCCTCGGCCGGCGCCGCGCGGGTGGCGAGGTGGTAGCTCCACAGCGACACCAGCGCGAAGACGAAGAGCGGCAGCAGCGTCACGCCGAGCTGGCGCAGCAGGTAGCCGGTCGGCACGCCCTGGTTGCGCTGGCCCTTCAGCGTGTCCAGAAGCGTCGCCAGCAGCGTGGGAAGCGCGCGCTGCTCGCCGGTGGCACCGGCCTGCAGCAGCGGCGCCGGCAGCGGCACCGCGCGCTCGGCGGCCGAGAGGGGCGGCGCAAGGCTCGGCTTGAGCTTGGCGACGATGATCACGTAGACGATGTACAGCCCCGCGAGCATCAGCCCGGGGAAGAACGCGCCGGCATACAGCTGAACCACCGACACGCCCGCCGTTGCGCCATAGACGATCAGGAGCACCGAGGGCGGGATGAGGATGCCGAGGCATCCGCCTGCAGTGATGGCACCGGCCGACAGCGAGATGCTGTAGCCCGCGCGCAACATCGCCGGGAAGGCGAGCAGGCCCATCAGCGTGACCACCGCGCCCACGATGCCGGTCGCGGTGGCAAACACCGCGCAGGTCACGAGCGTGGCCACCGCCAGCGAGCCGGGCACGCGGGCCAGCGCCAGGTGCAGGCTCTTGAAAAGTTTCTCGATCAGGTTGGCGCGCTCGACGAGGTAGCCCATGAAGACGAAGAGGGGCACCGAGATCAGCACGTCGTTGGCCATCACCTTGTAGGCCGACTGGACCATGAGGTCGAGCGTCTTGTGCCAGTCGCGCTCGTAGGCGAGCCAGGTGAAGAGCATGCCCATGCCCATCAGCGTGAAGGCGGTGGGAAAGCCCAGCATGATCGCCACCACCACCAGCGACAGCATCAGGAGGCCGATGTGCCCGTTGGTGATGACGGGCGCGCTCGCCAGCATCGCCAGCGCACCCGCGGCGATGATCCCCATCAGGATGAAGCCGAACCACAGCTCGCGTCGCAGCTTCATGCCTTGCCCTCCGGGTGGCCCTGGCGCTGCGCGTAGGTGTCGAGCGCAGCGATGTCTTCGTCTTTCACGTTGACCATTTCCTTGAGCTTGTCGACGTCGACCTCTTCCACGTCCTGCTCGCGCGAGGGCCAGGCGCCGTCTCGAAGGCAGATCACGCAGCGCGCGATCTCGACGACCCCCTGCAGCAGCAGCACCGCCCCGGCCAGCGGGATGATGAACTTGAAGGGGTACAGCGGCAGCGGGTCGGCGTTGAAGGTCTGCTCTCGGATGGCGAGCGAATCCTGCGCAAACGTCCAGCCGGCCCAGGTGAGTGCCACGATGCCGGGCAGGAAGAACACGATGTAGAGCACGAGGTCGATGCTCGCCTGCGTGCGCGGGCGGAAGAAGCCGTAGAGCACGTCGCCACGCACGTGGCCGTTCTTCGCGAGCGTGTAGGCGCCGGCGGTCATGAACATCGTGCCGTAGAGCATGATCTGCGCGTCGAGCACCCAGCCATGCGGCTTGTTGAGCACGTAGCGCGAGAAGACCTCCCAGCTGATGAGCAGCGTGAGCACGACTGCCGCCCACGCGAAGGCCTGGCCCACCCAGGTGGAGAAGCGGTCCACCGCCAGCAGCAGCTTCTGCATGTGTACACCTCAAGAAGGGGCGCCCCTGCCGGGCGCCCCGTGGTCGGACCGGGTCAGCCCTTCTTCGCGCCGCGGCCGAAGTAGCGGTTGTAGGCCATGTTGAAGTCGACCATGTAGTCGTTCTGCCACGACTTCGCGCGCTGGGCGAAGGCCTTCTGCGAGTCGAGCACCTTCTGGAAGAGCGGGTTCTCGCCGCCCTTCTTCTTCATGATCTCGTCCCACGCGTCGAGCTGGGCCTTGAGGATGGCGTCGGGTGTCTTGTAGAACTTCACACCCGCCTTCTTCAGCTCTTCGTAGTCCTTCGAGTTGCGGTCGATGGCCTTCCAGCTCATGTCGGCACTCGCCGCCTGCACGCCGTAGTCGATGATGGCGCGCAGCTCGGCGGGCAGCGCACCGAGCTTGCCCTTGTTGAAGAGGATCTCGAACTGCTCGCCGCTCTGGTGGAAGCTCTGCAGCATGCAGTTCTTGGCCACGTCGGGGAAGCCGAGCACCCGGTCGCTGGAGGCGTTGTTGAACTCAGCGCCGTCGATCAGCCCGCGGTCGAGCGCAGGCACGATCTCGCCGCCGGGCAGCGGGTTCACGGCCGCACCCATCGCCGAGTACATGTCGACCGCGAGGCCGACGGTGCGGAACTTCATGCCCTTCACGTCCGTCGCCTTGGCGATCGGCTTCTTGAACCAGCCGAAGGGCTGGGTCGGCATCGGGCCGTAGAGGTAGGAAACCACATCCATGTTGATGGACTTGTAGATCTCTTCCAGCAGCGCCTTGCCGCCGCCGTAGTTGTGCCAGGCGAGCACCATGTTCGGGTCCATGCCGAAGGCCGGGCCCGAGCCCCAGAGCGCGAGCGCGGAGTTCTTGCCGTAGTGGTAGGCCACCACGCCGTGGCCGCCGTCGAGCGTGCCCTTGTTGACGGCTTCGAGCAGCTGGAACGCGGGCACCACCGCGCCCGCGGGCAGCACCTCGATCTTGAGGCGGCCGCCCGCCATGTCGTTCACCTTCTTGGCGAAGTCATTGGCGTACTCGTGGAAGATGTCCTTCGCGGGCCAGGTGCTCTGGAAGCGCAGCGAGGTGGTCTGGGCGTTCGACACCATCGGGGCGGCCATGGCGCCAGCGCCGGCGGCAGCGGCGGTGGCGGTCTTGAGGAAGCGGCGACGTTGCGGTGCGGGTGTGCTCACGTGATGTCTCCTTAGGATGTGGTCGATGGACCTGGATCCCTGCCCTGTGAAGGTGCGGGGCGAACTCTTATCCTAGGGATGGCACCGTGGGCCACCGATGGCGGAAACCCGCGGACGGGTGCTTGTGGGAACTACGTAGCGCTGCGCCAGAGTGGCTCAGTCGCGGCTCATGCGAGCGCACGCCCGATCAGGATCTTCTGCACTTCGCTCGTGCCTTCGTAGATCTGGCAGACGCGCACGTCGCGGTAGAGGCGCTCGACCGGGAAGTCGCTCACGTAGCCGTAGCCGCCGTGCACCTGGATCGCCGCCGAGCACACCCGCTCGGCCATCTCGCTCGCGAAGAGCTTGGCCATCGCGGCTTCCTTCAGGCACGGCTGGCCGGCATCTTTCAGGCTCGCGGCGTGGTGGATGAGCTGGCGCGCCGCTTCGATCTGCGTGGCCATGTCGCTCAAGCTGAACTGCACCGCCTGATGCTCGAAGATCGGCACGCCGAAGGCGATGCGCTCCTTCGCGTAGCGCAGCGCCGCCTCGAACGCGGCGCGCGCCATGCCCACGCACTGCGAGGCGATGCCGATGCGCCCGCCCTCCAGGCCCGAGAGCGCGATCTTCAGGCCCTGGCCTTCGTCGCCGATCCGGTTGGCGGCCGGTACGCGGCAGTTCTCGAACAGGATCTGCGCCGTGTCGCTCGCATGCTGTCCCATCTTGTCTTCGAGCCGCGCGACCGTGTAGCCGGGCGTGGCCGTCGGCACGATGAAGGCGCTGATGCCTTTCTTGCCGGCGCTCTTGTCCGTCACTGCCATCACGATCGCCACGTCGCCGTTCTTCCCGCTGGTGATGAACTGCTTGACGCCGTTGAGCACGTAGTGGTCGCCGTCTCTCGTGGCGGTCGTCTTGAGCCCATCGGCCTGCGAGCCCACATGCGGCTCGGTGAGGCAGAAGGCACCGAGCATGTCGCCGCTGGCCAGTGGCTTCAGCCACTGCGCCTTCTGTGCCTCGCTGCCCCAGGTCATCAGGATCGAACACACCGGGCAGTTGTTGACGCTCACGATGGTGGAGGTGGCGCCGTCGCCGGCGGCGATCTCCTCCAGGATCAGCGACAGGCTCAGGTAGTCGAGCCCCGCGCCGCCCCACTCGGTGGGCACGGCCACGCCGTAGCAGCCGAGCGCGGCCAAGCCCTTCAGCTCGTCGGCAGGGAAGTGGTGGGTCTTGTCCCACTGCGCGGCCTGCGGCGCGATGCGGTCTTGCACATAGGCGCGCACGGCGTCTTGTATCGCGCGGTGGTCGTCAGACAGCAGCATGGGTCACGTCCTTCAGGGCCTGCAGCAGACGGGCAGTGTCGGCCTCGCTGCCGATGCTGATGCGCAGGTGGTCGGCGATGCGCTCGGGCTGCGCGAACCGCCGCACCAGCACGCCCCGTTCGCGCAAGGCCGCCGCCAGCGCGGCGCCACGGTGCCGGGGGTGGCGGGTGAACACGAAGTTGGCGCCCGAGGGCAGCGTCTCGAAGCCCATGGTCTGGAGCGCGGCCACCAGCGATTCGCGCGTGGCCACCACCGCATCGCGGGTCTGCTCGAAGTACGCGACGTCTTCGATGGCGGCGATGGCCCCGGCAGTGGCCAGGCGATCGAGCGGATAGGAGTTGAAGCTGTCCTTCACCCGCGTGAGGCCCTCGATCAGCGGCGCCTGGCCCATCGCGAAGCCGACGCGCAGCCCGGCGAGCGAACGCGATTTGGAAAGCGTGTGCACCACCAGCAGGTTGGGGTGCCGCGCGATCAGCGGCACCGCCGATTCGGCGCCGAAGTCCACATAGGCCTCGTCGACCACGACCAGCGTGTCGGGCCGCGCCACGAGCAGGCGCTCGATCTCGGCGCGCGGCAGGGCACGACCGGTGGGGGCGTTCGGGTTGGGGAAGATGATCGCGCCGGCCTCGCCGTGCAGGTAGTCGTCGAGGTGCAGGCTGAGGTCTTCGGCCAAGGGCACGGCGCGGTACGGAATGCCGTACAGCCCGCAATACACGGGGTAGAAGGCATAGGTGATGTCGGGGAAGAGCAGCGGCCGCGGCGCGTGGTTCAGGAGCGCCATGAACACATGCGCCAGCACCTCGTCGGAGCTGTTGCCGACGAACACCTGCTCCGGCGTGAGCCCATGGTGCCGCGCGATCGTCGCGCGCAGCGCGCGGCCGGTGGGCTCGGGGTAGAGGCGCAACACGTCACCCACCTCGGCACGCAGCGCTTCCAGCACGCGCGGGCTTGGCGGATAGGGGTTCTCGTTGGTGTTGAGTTTGACGAGGCCGGGGGTCTGCGGCTGCTCGCCCGGCACGTAGGGCACAAGGCCGTGGACGATGGGGCTCCAGTACGGGCTGCTCACCATGGGATGGGGGTTCCGTCGTGATCGAAAAACTGGCCGTTGTCAGCCGGCGTGAGACCAGCGATCACACGCCGCATGTGGCCCACGCTCGTGTCGACGTCGAGGTCGGCACCCTCGCCGCCCATGTCGGTGCGCACCCAGCCGGGGTGGAAACTTACGCAGGTGGCCTTGCCCTGCAGCACGATCGACGCGTCTTTCAGCACCGAGTTGACCGCGGCCTTCGACGCCCTGTACAGCCAGCCGTTGGATGAACTGCGCGGGCCGATCGCGCCCATGCGCGACGACAGCACCGCCAGCTTCGCGCCCGGTGCGAGCGAATCGGCGATCTGCGGGATCACGCGCATCGGCCCCAGCACGTTGGTGTGCATCACGGTGTCGAAATCGGCCTCGGTGGGCGGCTGCAGGCCGCGCGTGCTCGGGCCGTAAACGCCGGCCACGATGACCGCGACGTCAAAGGCCGCACCTTCGATCTGCCAGCCCAGGCGCGAGGCGCTTTCGGTGCTGGCCACATCGAGCTGCAGCGCGGTGGCCCCGAGGTCACGCAAGGTCCTCAGCGCGTCATCGCTTCGAGCCGTTGCGGTGACCTGGGCCTTGTCGGCCCGGTACTGGCGCACGAACTCGAGGCCGATGCCGCGTGAGGCGCCGATGATGAGGACGTTCATTCAGACGAGCTCCACACCGAGCGCCGTGGCCTCGCCACCGCCGATGCACAGCGCCGCCACGCCGCGCTTCAGGCCCTGCTTGCGCAAGGCCCCGAGCAGCGTGACCACGATGCGCGCCCCGCTGGCGCCGATCGGGTGGCCGAGCGCACAGGCGCCGCCGTGCACGTTGACGATCTCGTGCGGCAGCTTGAACTCGTGCATGGCCGCCATCGTGACCGCGGCGAACGCTTCGTTCACTTCCCACAGGTCCACGTCTTTCGCCGACCACCCGTTCTTCTTGAGCAGCTTGTCGATCGCGCCCACCGGTGCGGTGCTGAACCAGGCCGGGGCCTGCGCGTGCACGGTGTGGCCGACGATGCGGGCCACCGGCGCGAGCTTCAGCTGCTTCGCGGTCGACTCGCGCATCAGCACCAGGGCCGCCGCACCGTCGGAAATGCTCGATGCGTTGGCGGCGGTGATCGTGCCGTCTTTCTTGAACGCAGGCTTCAGGCCGGGGATCTTGTCGAGCTTGGCCTTGAAGGGCTGCTCGTCGAACTTCACCACCGTGTCGCCGGCCTTGCCCTTCAAGGTGACGGGCGCCATCTCCCAGTCGAAGCTGCCGTCTTCGTTGGCGGTCTTGCTGCGCTGGGTGGAGGCGATGGCAAACGCATCCTGCGCCTCGCGGCTGAACTGGTACTTGGCCACGCACTCCTCGGCGAACACACCCATCGCACGGCCACGCTCGTAGGCATCTTCCAGGCCGTCGATCGCCATGTGGTCGAACATCTGCGCCGCGCCGTAGCGCACACCCTTGCGCGCGAACATCAGGTGCGGTGCGTTGGTCATGCTCTCCATGCCGCCGGCGACCATCACGTCGGCGCTGCCGGCTTTCAGCATGTCGTGCGCGAACATCATCGCGCGCATGCCCGAGCCGCACATCTTCGAGAGCGTGACCGCCCCCGCCGATTGCGGCAACCCCGCGCCGAGCGCCGCCTGGCGCGCCGGCGCCTGGCCCTGGCCGGCCATCAGGCAGTTGCCCATCAGCACTTCGTTGACGGCATCGCCGGGGATGCCGGCGCGCTCGACCGCGGCCCGGATGGCGACGGCGCCGAGCTCGTGCGCGGCGAGGCCCGAGAAATCACCCAGCATGCCGCCAATGGGCGTGCGGGCGGCGGAAACGATGACGATGGATTCGGTGGACATGGAACTGCTCCTTCACGACAGGATGACGGTGCCGCGCTCTTCCTGCGCGACACGCTTGATGTAACTCTGGAAACCCGGGTCCTCGCCACGCAGCAAGAGCGGCAGGGCGTTGTAGAAATCATCGCGGCGGCACCACTCGCGCATGTAGTCGTCCCACGAGTTCCAGCGGCGCTGCTCGGTGTTCGACATGTCGTCCTTCCAGGCCACGAGGTAGGCGCGCTCGAAGAGCGAGATCAGCATGTCGAAGATGACGAGCATGCGCTCGTTCTGCTCGGGCGTGGGGTTGGGCAGCGCGGTGTTGGTGCGCAGCTGCAGGTCGGAATTGGCCAGCACGATCTTCAGGAAATCGTTGTACGCATCCGAGAGCAGCTGGTAGCCCTCTTCCTCTTCGTTCTCGCGCTCGCGGCGCTGCTCGAAGAGGAAGACGCCGATGGCGAACGGCAGGCCGACCACCGTGACCACGAAGCTCGCGAGTTCGAAGAAGTCACGGAAGTTCATGGCCAGTCGCAGCTCTACGCGAGGCTGTTGTCGAGCGCCGAGGGGTTCTCGGGCTGCAGCTCGGCGCGGCGCCGCTCCTGCCCATCGGGCGGGGCGCCGTCGCGCAGCCGGCGCTGGTTCTTGAAGCGCTTGGCCGCGTCATAGGGGAACACATCGTGCACATGGCCGGCGAGGATGCGGTCCTTGTGCCCTTGCCAGAACGCCACGTCGAGCAGGTCGGCGTGGTGCTTCAGGAAGACGTCGCGCACGGCCGGGTTGCCGAGCAGGAAGGGGCCGAAGGTCTCGGGAAAGACATCGTGCTTGCCGACGCTGTACCAGATCTCGCCCGACATCTCTTCCTCTTCGTTGCGAGGCGTGGGCACCTTTGCGGAAGTTGCAGTCGGTCAGGTACTCGATCTCGTCGTAGTCGTAGAACACGACCTTGCCGTTGCGGGTGACGCCGAAGTTCTTCCACAGCATGTCGCCGGGGAAGATGTTGGCCGCCACCAGGTCCTTGATCGCGTTGCCGTATTCGATCACCGCATGCGCCATGCGCGAGGGTTCGGCTTCCTGGAGGTAGATGTTGAGCGGGATCATGCGCCGCTCGATGTAGACGTGGCGGATCACCAGGTCGTCGCCGTCTTCCTCAAGCAGGCTCGGGCAGAAGTGCTTCAGCTCGGCGATCAGCTCTTCCTCGAATCGCACACGCGGAAAGGCCACGTTGCTGTACTCCAGCGTGTCGGCCATGCGGCCCACGCGATCGTGCTGCTTGACGAGCAGGTACTTGCTCTTGATCAGCTCGCGGGTGGTTTCTTTCGGCGGCGGATAGAAATCCTTGATGACCTTGAAGACGAAGGGGAACGACGGCAGGTCGAACACCAGCATCACCATGCCCTTGATGCCGGGCGCGATGCGGAACTTGTCGGACGAATGCCGCAGGTGCGCGAGGAAGTCGCGGTAGAAGAGGTTCTTGCCCTGTTTCTGCAGGCCGAGCGCGTTGTAGATCTCCGAGCGCGGTTTGCGCGGCATCAGCGAGCGCAGGAACTGCACGTACGCCGACGGGATCTCCATGTCGACGAGGAAGTAGGCGCGGGCGAAGCTGAAGAGCATCTGCAGCTCGTCTTCGCCGAAGAGCATGGTGTCGATCACCAAGAGGCCCGAGGCCGGCGAGTGCAGCACGGCCAGCGCGAACGGCGTCTCGGCAAAACCGTTGATGATCTTGCCGACGACATAGGCGCCCTTGTTGCGGAAGAAGAGCGGTTCTCAGCACCTGCAGCTGGAAGTTGGCGCGCGGGCGGAAGTCCCCCAGTTCGCGCGACACCGCGGTGAGCACGTGGTCGACGTCGCGGCCCAGGTCTTCGAAGTCGCGCGCGAGCTGGAAGTTGCTCACCACGCGCAGCCAGGTGTCGCGCATCGTCTCCTTGGTCGGGTAGTAGGCGCGGTAGGTGGGCTGGAAAGTGGGTTCTTCGTTCTCGATGTACTCGGTACTGACCGCAGGCCGCAGGAAGATGAAGTCGTTGTGGAAGTAGCTGCGGTGCAGGATCTTGGTCGTGACCGAGTTGAAGAAGGTCTCGGCCAGCTCGGGCTGGTGGTGGTTGGTGAGCAGGCCGATGTAGTGCAGCTTGACCTGTTGCCACACGTTCATCGACAGCGTGCTAGCCATGAACTCGGTCTGCAGCCGCTCGGCGCATTCGTCGACGCGCATGTCGTAGAACTCGATGCGCTCGCGCTGCGCGCGCTGCTGGCCATGCCAGTCGGCCGCCTCGAAGCGCTTCTTGGCCTGGGCGCTGGCCTCGCGAAAGAGCGTGTAGTGGCGGTCGAAGCCATCGAGCATCGCGTTGGCGATGTCGAAGGCGCGCAGGTCGGTCAGCTCCTGCGGGAAGACCGCCATGCGCTTCATAGGGCTCCGTGCGCGGTGACGGGAGCCAGGTCGAATGCCGTGTCAGGCGTGTAGCGCGCCCGCACCTCGGTGATGGCCTTCTCGTACGCGGGCACCGCCTCGTCAGGGCCGGAGACCGTCATGTGCAGGTCTTGCAAGAGCCCGTTGTGCAGGCCATAGACCCACCCGTGCACCACCAGCTCCTGCCCGCGGCCCCAGGCGTCTTGCACGATGGTGGTCTGGCAGGCGTTGAGCGCCTGTTCGATCACGTTGAGTTCGCACAGGGCGTTGACCCGCTGGCTCGCGTCGACCATGTCGAGCCAGTTCTGGTGGCGGTTGCGCACATCCTGCACGTGGCGGATCCAGTTGTCGGCCAGGCCGACCCGCTGGTCACGCAGGGCCGCGGCCACACCGCCGCAGTTGGAATGGCCGACGACGATGATGTGCTTGACCTTCAGCATGTCGGTCGCGAACTGGATCACCGACAGGCAGTTGAGGTCGGAGTGCACCACCACATTGGCCACGTTGCGGTGCACGAAGAGCTCGCCCGGCAGGAGGCCGACCAGGTCGTTGGCCGGCACGCGGCTGTCGGCACACCCGATCCACAGGTACTGCGGTGCCTGCTGCTTGAGCAGGCTGGTGAAGAAGCCGGGACTGCGCGCCTCGGTATCACGCGCCCAACGCAGGTTGTTGCCGAAGAGTTCTGAAAGTTCGTGGCTCATATGTTGCGGTGCACTAAAAGAGTCCGTGAGTCTGTCACATCGTCTCGGCGAAGTTTCGCGGCCGATCAGCATGCGGCGGATCTCGCTGGTGCCGGCACCGATTTCGTAGAGCTTGGCATCACGCCACAGGCGGCCGAGCGGGTACTCGTTGATGTAGCCGTTGCCGCCGAAGATCTGGATGCCTTCGCCGGCCATCCAGGTGGCCTTCTCGGCACACCAGAGGATGACGCTCGCGCAGTCCTTGCGGACCTGGCGCACGTGCTGCTCGCCCAGCGCGTCGAGGTTCTTGCCGACGGTGTAGCAATAAGCGCGTGCGGCCTGCAGCACGGTGTACATGTCGGCCACCTTGCCCTGAATCAGCTGGAACTCGCCGATGCTCTGGCCGAACTGCTTGCGGTCGTGGATGTAGGGCACCACGTTGTCCATCACCGCCTGCATGATGCCGATGGGCCCAGCGGCGAGCACCGCGCGCTCGTAGTCGAGGCCGCTCATCAGCACCTTCGCGCCGCCATTGAGCGCGCCCAGCACGTTCTCGGCAGGCACTTCGACGTTCTGGAACACCAGCTCGCCGGTGTGGCTGCCGCGCATGCCGAGCTTGTCGAGCTTCTGCGCGATGGAAAACCCTTTCATGCCCTTCTCGATCAGGAAGGCGGTCACGCCGCGTGCGCCCAGCTCGGGCTCGGTCTTGGCGTAGACGACCAGCGTGTCGGCATCGGGGCCGTTGGTGATCCAGAACTTGTTGCCGTTGAGCAGGTAGTAGCCGCCCTTGTCTTCGGCTTTCAGCTTCATGCTGATGACGTCGGAGCCGGCATTGGGCTCGCTCATCGCGAGTGCCCCCACGTGCTCGCCGCTGATGAGCTTGGGCAGGTACTTCCTGCGCTGCGCCTCGTTGCCGTTGCGGCGGATCTGGTTCACGCACAGGTTGCTGTGCGCGCCGTACGACAGGCCCACGCTGGCCGAGGCGCGGCTGATCTCTTCCATCGCCACCATGTGCGCGAGGTAGCCCATGCCGGCGCCACCGTATTCCTCGCCGACGGTCACACCCAGCACGCCCAAGGCGCCCATCTTGCGCCACAGGTCCATCGGGAACTGGTCGCTTCGGTCGATCTCGGCGGCGCGTGGGGCGATCTCGGCCTGCGCGAAGTCGTGCACGCTCTCGCGCAGCGCCTCGATGTCATCGCCGAGGTGGAAATCGAGTCCGGGAAGGTTCATGGTGGGGTCTCCTGTTCAGCTGCGCCGCTCGCCCTGGGCCAGCAGGCGCTTGGCTTCTTTTTCGTGCGTGCGCACCTCGTCGAGCGTGACGCTCAGATCGGCCATCTGCTGCTCGAGCTGCGCGCGGTGCACGGCCAGCACGCTGAGGAATTTCTTGAGTTGCGCCTGCGTGTCGCGCGGCGATTCGTACATGTCGACCAGCTCCTTCACCTCGCTCAGTGTCAGCCCGAGGCGCTTGCCGCGCAGCGTGAGCTTGAGCCGCGTGCGGTCGCGCGGGGTGTAGATGCGGTTGCGGCCCCGGCGCTGCGGCTGCAGCAGGCCGCAGTCTTCATAGAAGCGGATGGCGCGGGTGGTGAGGTCGAATTCCTTCGCCAGCTCGCCGATGGTGTAGGTGGTGGTCTGCCCTGCGGAAGGGCTTGAAACCTGCGCGACAGCAGAGGCGGACATGGCTTCCTAGAATGGGCGATCAATTGACGTATACGTAAAGTGTAGCCAAGCCATGAACGCCCTTGAACACGAGCTGACCTACCCCTACGGCGAGGTGATGCCGGAGCCGGGCACCACGATGGAAGTGGCCCCAGGCGTGCGCTGGGTGCGCATGACCCTGCCTTTCGCGCTGGACCACATCAACCTCTGGCTGCTGCGCGACGAGATCGACGGCCGGCAGGGGTGGAGCATCGTCGACTGCGGCATCGCCAACGACGCCACCCGCGCCTGCTGGGAACAGGTGTTCGCCCACGAGCTGCAAGGCCTGCCGGTGCTGCGCGTGATCGTCACCCACTTGCACCCCGATCACATCGGCCTCTCGGCCTGGCTCACCGAGCGCTGGACCACGCCCGAGCACGAGTGCCGCCTGTGGATCAGTGGCACCGACTACAACGGCGCCCGCATGTCGAGCAACCCCAGCGCGAAGGCCAGCGTCATCACGCCCGTCTTCGCCAAGAGCCACGGCATCACCGACCCCGAAGCGCTGCAGATGATCCAGACCCGCGGCGGCCACTACGCGACGATGGTGCCCAAGGTGCCGGAGCGCTTCCGCCGCATGGTCGACGGCGATGTGATCCGCATCGGGGGCCACGAGTGGCACTGCCACGTGGGCTACGGCCACGCGCCGGAACACATCTCGCTGCACTGCCCGGCGCTTGGCGTGCTGATCTCGGGCGACATGGTGCTGCCGCGCATCTCCACCAACGTGGGCGTGCATGAGAACGAGCCCGAAGGCGACCCGCTCAAGCGCTATCTCGATTCGGTGGAGCGCATGCGCGCCCTGCCCGCCGACAGCCTGGTGCTGCCCTCGCACGGCCGGCCGTTCAAGGGCCTGCACACCCGCATCGACCAGCTGCAAGCCCACCATGACGAGCGGCTGGCCGAGGTGATGGACGCCTGCGCCAAGGCGCCGCAAAGCGCGGCCGACCTGCTCACCGTGCTCTTCAAGCGCAAGCTCGACCTGCACCAGACCACGTTTGCGATGGGCGAGGCGATCGCCCACCTGCATGCGCTGTGGCACGCGGGCAAGCTGGTGCGCCGCCTCGGCGCCGACGGCGTGCTGCGCTTCAGCCCGGCCTGACGCCGGCCGCCCCGCCCGAGAGCGCCCAGCGCTGGCACGCTGCCAGCACCTGCTGCAGCGTGCCGGTGGCCGGCGCGTGGAACGCGAGGCCAATGTGGCGCCGCACCTCGCGCAGCTCGGCGCAGTCGTCGCGCACCACCACGCCGGGCCGCGGCTGCACCGCGTGCAGTGGCGCGATCGTCACGCCCACGCCGGCAGCCACCAGGCCCTGCGCCCACTCCTCGCTGTGCACGCGGGCGCGCACCTCGGGCTGCACCGCGCCGCGGCCGAGCGCCGCCTGCCAGCTGTCGCTCATCTCGCAGTGCGTGCGCTCGACGAAGGCCTGGCCGTGCAGGTCGGCGAGTTGCAGCGACTCCTTCACCGCGAGCGGATGCTCCTCGGGCACGAGCAGCACGTACTGCTCTTCCCACAACGAGACGAACTCGGTGCCCTCGTCGGCACAGGTGGCGGCGGTGAGCGCCGCGTCGGCCGGGGCCTCGTCGTCGGGCAGGGTCACGGCGAGCGCAGGGATGTCGCGCCGCAGCTGGCGCAGCAGCCGGCCGGTGTGATCGACGCTCAACGACGGCAACACGCGCAGCGCGAAGGGCTGCTCATCGCCCTGGCGAAAGCTCGCGCTGATGGCTTCGGTGTCGGCCAGCAACTTGCGCGCGAGCCGGTAGAGGCGCTGCGCCGCCGGCGTCGGCTGCAGGCCGCGGGGCTGGCGCAGGAAGAGGCGCACCTGCAGCTCTTCCTCGATCTGCGCGAGGGCGCTCGAGATCGCCGGCTGGGTGACGAAGCAGACCCGCGCGGCGCCCACCGTGCTGCGCTCTTCGAAGGCGGCGCAGAAGTAGCGCAGGTTGCGCAGGCTCAGCATCGCCCCGTCACTCCTGCACCGCCGGAAAGCGCGGCAGCGTGCGTGCCACGTGTTCGTCGTGCGCCGGCACCACCGTGAGCTGCGGGTGGCGCTGCATCAGGCGGTGGATCTGCACGATGGCGCGGCGGTTGTCAGCGTTGTCGTGGTCGAGCTTGACGGCGTGGCGCGTGAGCCAGGGCCGGTCGGCCGGGCGCTTCAGGCCTTCGATCGTCCAGGTCACATCGCCGGTGAAGAAGTAGCGCCGGCCCGAGGGCAGGTGGAGAAAGAGACCCACATGCCCCGCGGTGTGACCGGCCATCGGCACCAGCACCACCGAGCCATCGCCGAACACGTCGCGCTGGCCGGCAAAGCCCATGTACGGCGTGGCGCCGAAGCTCAGCTCGCGCCAGCGCTTCACGCCGCTGAACTGACTCTGGATGAAGGCGGGCGGGTGGCCGAGCGCCGCGTGCTCGCGCTCGGCGGGCTGCACCCAGACCTCGGTGTCGGGAAAGTCGGGCAGGCCGCTGATGTGGTCCCAGTGCATGTGCGAGGGCACGATGGCCATGAGGCTTGCCGCCGCGACGCCGTGGCGTGCGAGCTGCGCGGCGGCCGGCTCCTCGGCGCGGTAGCCGAAGAACTCGCGGTCGATCACGCCATTGACGGCGAACTGCTGCGCCACCTCGCGCCCGAGGCCGGTGTCGAAGAGCAGCGTGCCCTGCGGGTGGCGCACCAGCACCGCCGAGTGCACCGGCCGGCGCGGCGTGAACCAGCTGCCGCCGGCCACGACCAACGCCTCCAGCGTGCCGGCCGATTCACCGGTGCGCAGCACCGACAAGGCCAGCCCCTGCGGCGGGCGCGACGTCGGCCACTCGGCCGGGATGGCGGCCAGGCCCGGCACCGCGTCCGGGTCCAGCGGCCGGTCTTGCCAGGCCAGAAAGGCGGCGCCGGCCGCCAGCACCACGACCCCGCCCCCCACCACCCACTTCAGCACCGTCTTCATCGACAACCACTCCCAGATGGATCCAAGGCCCGCACGGTAGCGGCGCGGCATCCATCAGGGAAATCTTATTTGCCTTTCGCTGGGCAACGTTTTTCTTATACCCAACCGGGCGGGCTCAGGCGGCTGGGCGGTAGGGCTTGAAGACATCGCGCAGCGGCACCGACGCACGCGATGCGGGTTGCGACAGCGAGCGTTCGATCTCGTTCAGGTGGCGTCGCATCTCGGTACCGGCCGCCGCCGCGGAGTCACCCTTGCCGATCACCTGCAGCAGGCTCTTGTGGCTGTGCGCCACGCACATCGGCTCCCCCGGCGCCTTGTAAAGCGCCATCAGCAGCGATGTGGTGGGCAAGAGCTCTTCGAGCAACCGCACGAAGATCGGGTTGCCGCTCATCTGCGCGAGCTTCAGGTGGAACTCGCCCGAGAGGCGGATGGCCTCCTGCTTGTTCTGCGACTTGGTGGCACGGGCCTCGGCGTCGACGATCTGCTTCAGCTCGGCCAGCTGCTCGCCCGTCAACCTGCCGGCCAGTCGCCGCGCCACCTCGCACTCGACCACCCGACGCGCGTCGAACACATGCTCGCCATCGCGGCGTGTGGGCTCCGGCACCTGCGCGCCGCGGTTGGGGCGCAGCACGATCACGTTGTCTTGCGCGAGCTTGTGCAAGGCCTGGCGCACCAGGGTGCGCGAGACGGCGAAGGTCTCGGCCAGCTCCTCCTCGCGCAAGCGGGTGCCGGGCGCCAGACGATGGTCGACCACGGCGGCGTAGATCGCGTCGTAGACGCGGTCGGCGGCCATCACCGGTTCGTCAGTCTCGGGCTTGCGCGGTCTGGGCATGCAGCATTGTCACGCGCGCGCCGGCTGCCGTTTCAGCAGCCGGATGAGCAGCAGCGTGCCGCCCATCACCGCGAACGACACGACGGTCGTCACGGTGCCCAGCGCATAGATCGCCGGCGTGGTGACGGTGCTGGTGAGGCCCTGCAATTCGAGCGGCAGGGTGTTCACGTCACCGATCGCCTGCGAGGTGCGGGCGATCTCGTCCCAGCTGAGCGTGAAGCCGAACATGCCCACGCCGACGAGGCTCGGTGCGATCAGCGGCAGCACCACATGGCGGAAGCTCTGCCAGGGCGTGGCACCCAGGTCGTCGGCCGCCTCTTCGTAGGCCGGATTGAAGCGGTTGAAGACGGCCAGCATGATCAAGAGGCCAAAGGGCAGCGTCCAGGTGAGGTGCGCGCCGAGCGCCGAGGTGTAGAGGCCCATCGCGGTGCCATAACCTTCGAGCCAGCCGCCGAGGCCCAGGGCTTCGAGCCCGCTCTTGAGCGCGGTGTCGATCAGGCGGAACTGCAGGCCGATGCCGAGTGAGACCACGATCGACGGCATGATGAGGCTCGCGACCGAGGTGTAGAAGAGCAGCCCCGAGCCCTTGAACTTCTTGCGGAAGGCGAGCCCCGCGCCGAGGGAGAGCAGCACGGTGAAGAGCATCACCACCGTGCCCAGCGCCACCGAGCGGCGGAAGGCGGCGGCAATGTCGACCACGCCCATGCCTTCCCACAGCCTGCCGAACCAGTGGAACGATGCACCGCGCATCGGGAAGGTGAGCCCGCCTTCCGGCCCTTGGAAGCTCAGCACGAAGATCGTGAACATCGGGCCGTAGAGGAAGATCACGAAGAGGCCGAACACCGCCGCAAGGGCGTAGAAGCTGGCGGAGCGCTTGCCTTCCTGCATCACAGCTCCTTGCGAATGTCGACGAGCTTGGTCAGGCCCCAGATCATCATCAGCGTGACGATGAGCAGGATCACCGCGTTGGCCGCCGCCATCGGGAACTGCAGGTAGCTCGTCTGCACCTGGATGATCTTGCCGACCGAGGCGATCTGCTGCCCGCCCATCACGCCGATGGTCACGAAGTCGCCCATCACGATGGTGATGACGAAGATCGAGCCGATGATGATGCCGGTGCGGCACAGCGGCACGATCACGTTCCACGTGGTCTGCCAGCCGGTGGCGCCGTTGTCGCGTGCGGCTTCGAGCAGCGCGCGGTCGATGCGCATCATCGAGTTGAAGATCGGCACGATCATGAACATCGTGTACAGGTGCACGAAGGCCAGGACCACCGAGAAGTCGCTGAAGAGCAGCCATTCGATGGGTGTGTCGATGAGGCCGGCGCCCTGCAGGCCCTGGTTGATGACCCCATTGCGCCCGAGCAGCGGCACCCACGAAATCATGCGGATCACGTTCGAGGTCCAGAACGGGATGGTGCAGAGGATGAAGAGCAGCGTCTGCGCGCCCACCGAGCGCACGTGGAAGGCCAGGAAGTAGGCCACCGCAAAGCCGATCACGAGCGTGATCAGCCAGACGAGGAAGCAGAACTTGAGCGTGGACAGGTACGTCTTCAGCGTGACGCAGAGTTCGTCAGTGTTCGAGCAGCCGTTGAAGACGTCGAGGTAGTTCTGGAAGGTGAAGGCGGGAATCAGCTCGTAGTCGGTCGCCCGCCAGAAGCTCACGGTCGCCACCAGCAGCAAAGGCAGCACGAGGAAGAGCACGAAGACGAGGGTGAACGGCGTGGCTTGAAGCCAAGCCGTCATCCGCATCGGCTTCATCGTGCCGCTCCAGAGCTGCGCACGCACAGAGCAAGCAAAGCGAAGCTCACCTCAAGCAACACCCTCGGAGCCGGCTCTGCCGGTCCGACGGGTGGCGCCCCTTGGGGGCAGGAGCGAAGCGACTGGGGGGCCAACATCACGCGGCGACGAACTCATTCCACTTTTGGACCATGTAGGCGTTCTCGTCCATGATCGCGTTCCAGCAGGCGATGCCGCCCATGCGCTGCTCGTAGCTGCCGCCGTCACGCACGCTGCCGGCCTTGGCCAGGAGGTCGCCGTTGGGCGACTTGATGTCGCTGGTGGCCGGCTTGCCTTCCATCCAGTACGCCCACTCGTAGGCTTCCATCTTGGCCTTGGCCGTCTCGAGCACCGCGCTGTAGTAGCCCTGGCGATTCAGGTACGCCCCGGCCCACCCGTCGAGGAACCAGTTGATGAACTCGTACACCGCATCGGCCTTCTTGCCCGTCACCGACTTCGGCACGCCGAAGCCCGCGGCCCACGCGCGATAGCCTTCCTTCAGCGGCTGGAAGCGGCAGTCGATGCCCTTGGTGCGCACGGCCGTCACCGCCGGCGACCACATCGACTGGATCACCACCTCCCCCGAGGCCATGAGGTTCACGCTCTCGTTGAAGTCCTTCCACAACGCGCGGAACTGGCCGGCCTTCTTGGCGTCGATCAAGGTCTTGATCGTGAGGTCGATCTCCTTCTTGGTCATGTTGCCCTTGTCGGGGTACTTGTAGATGCCCGCGGCCTCGACCACCATCGCCGCGTCCATGATGCCGATCGAGGGAATGTTGAGGATCGCGGCCTTGCCCTTGAACTCTGGGTTGAGCAGCTCCTTCCACGACTCGATGGGGCGCTTGATCAGGTCGGGGCGGATGCCCAGCGTGTCGGCGTTGTAGACGGTGGGGATCAGCGTCATGAACTGCGTGGGCGACGCGGCGAAGGTCTTCGCATCGGGCTTCTCCACGTACATCACCTTCTTCGGCGCCGTGCCCTGGTCGCCGACCTTCTTGCCGGCGACTTCGCCCTTGGTGAAGAGCGTGGTGATCTTGTCGGCGTTCTTGATGCGCTTGGTGTCGATGCCCAGCAGGTTGCCGGTGGGCAGGATCTTCTTGAGCGAGAAGTACTCGGTGTCGATCAGGTCGAAGCTGTTGGGCGCGGTCACCGCGCGCTTGGTCACATCGTCGGTCGTGACCGGGATGTACTGGATCTTGATGCCGGTGTCTTTCTCGAACTTCTCGGCGATGGCCTTGTCCTGGTTGACCGCGGTGCCGAGGTAGCGCAAGGTGATCTTTTCCTGGGCGTGCACGAAGGGGAACCCCATCGCACCGCCTGCGGCCACGGCGCCTTTGATCAGGGTGCGGCGGGTCGCATCGGGCTGGGCGGTCTTGTCTTGCGGGTCGGACATGGTCAGGGCTCCTTGGGTACAGGAAGTGAGGAAGACGTCAGGCGCTGGGTTGCAGCACGTGCGCAGCGTTGGGCAGCCAGGAAACATGCGCCGTGTCGCCCGGCTGCCAGGGCGCGGCGTCGAAATCGGCATCGGGCAGGGTTGCGGTCCATTGCGCATCGGCAGCCTCGCCCTGCGGCACCAGGCTCAGCTGCACATAGGTGCCCTGGTACTCGATGGCCTTCACCGCGGCGGGGCGCGTGACGCCGTTGGCGCTGCGGGCGAGCTGCATGCGGTCGGCGCGCACCGCGATCGGGCCGGTGCTGGACGCGATCACGTTGTGCGCACCCATGAAACGGGCGACGAACTCGGAGCGCGGCGCGTTGAATACCTCGCGGGGCGAGCCGGTCTGCTCGATGCGGCCGTGGTTCATCACCACCACCTGGTCGGCCAGCGCCATCGCCTCCTCTTGCGAGTGCGTCACGTGCACGAAGGTGAAGCCGAGTTCCTGCTGCCAGCGCTTCAGCTCGGCGCGCATCTGCACGCGCAGGAAAGGGTCGAGTGCCGAAAGCGGCTCGTCGAGCAGCAGCACGCGCGGCTCGGTCATCAGTGCGCGGGCCAGTGCCACTCGCTGCTGCTGACCGCCGGAGAGTTCGCTCGGCAGGCGCGCGAGGTAGGGCGTCATCGAGACGAGTGCCAGCAGCTCCCTGGCCCGCGCCTGGCGCTCGGCCACGGGCTTGCCGCGCATCTTCCAGCTGAAGGCCACGTTGTCGAGCACCGAGAGGTGCGGGAAGAGCGCATAGCTCTGGAACATCATTGCCGTGCCACGGTCGGCCGCGGCGCTGTAGGTGATGTATTTGCCGCCGAGCAGGATCTGCCCGTCGCTCGCCAGCTCGTGGCCCGCGATCATGCGCAGCGTGGAGGTCTTGCCGCAGCCCGAGGGGCCGAGCAGGCAGCAGTAGCTGCCCGATGGGATGGTGAGGTTGATCCCGTCGACCGCCACGGTGCTGCCATAGCGTTTGACGAGCGAGGTCAGCACCAGGGACGAGTCGATGACGGGTTTCATGCGGCGGCGTGTATGCAATGCATGTGCCATGCCATTTCGGCTGTTGCCGCACGCCTTTGGGGCAGAAGTCGCAGCAAACCTGGGCGCGCGTCTTGCTCGCCCCGAGCATCGACCCTCACTTTGTATACAAAGTGGTGCGGCATCGTGCAGGAGTGCCCCATGAAGATCCGTGTCATCAACCCCAACACCACCGCCGCGATGACGGCCACGATCGGCGAGGCGGCCCGCGCGGTCGCGGCGCCCGGCACCCAGATCGACGCCGTTCAGCCGAGCTTCGGCGCCCCGTCGATCGAGGGCCACCACGACGACGTGTGGGCCGCCGCCGGTGTGGCCGAACAGGTGCGCGCGGGCGAGGCGGCCGGCGCCGATGCGCACGTCATCGCCTGCTTTGGCGACCCCGGCCTGCACGCGGCGCGCGAACTGGCCCGCGGGCCGGTGATCGGCATCGCCGAAGCGGCCTTTCACTGCGCCTCAATGCTCGCCACCGGCTTCTCCGTCGTCACCACGCTGACACGCACGGTGGTCATCGCCGAGCACCTCGTCCTGCAATACGGCTTCGAGCGCCGCTGCCGCGGCATCCACGGCACCGACATCGCGGTGCTCGAACTCGACGACCCGGCAAGCGATGCCTATACGCGCATCCTCGCGAGTTCACGTGAAGCCCTGAGGCGCGACCGCTCGGGCGCGATCGTGCTCGGGTGTGCGGGCATGGCCGACTTGTGCCGACGATTGCAAGGCGAGCTGGGCGTGCCCGTCATCGACGGCGTGGCGGCGGCGGTCAAGCTGGCAGAGGGCTTGGTGTCGCTTGGACTGGGAACCAGCAAACATGGCGACTATGCGCTGCCATTGCCGAAGGTGTATGCGGGGTTGGCAGCGCCCTGTTCGCCGTCCTGAGAGGACAAGGGCCAGGGGCAAGCGGATTCCTCCGTGTCCCCCGCGTTTGACTGCTCCCGCAGTCAAACGCTCCTCCTTTACCTGCGGAATCCGCTTGCCCCTGGCCCTTGCAGCCAACAACCCTGCCCCGCCACCAAGCGCACAGCACGATGTGTCCTGCCAAGGGGATGGGGTGGGTGAATTCCGGAGGTAAAGGAGGAATTCACCCACCCCATCCCCTTGGCGCCGCGTAGAACGATGCAAGCCCGGTCACCCAGCATCACTCCCAAGGCAACATCAGGGTGACCAGCAGCAACCGCTGAAACTCCGGCTCGAAGCGCTCGATGATCTTCTGCGGCTCCGGGCACAGCTTCGCATCCGTGATGAGCCCGAACTGCACGCCGCCGCCGTAGCTCAAGATGGAGACACCTACCCCGATCTCGCCAGACTGCGGTACCCAGAACATCACCTGCGACAGCGTCGAGCCGCAGATCTTCAAAGGCGTGCCCGGCCCCGGCACATTGGTCATCACCGCCGTCGCCTTCTTGGCGAAGAGGTTGAGCAGCGCGTCCTGCATCGGCTTGATGAGCAGCCCCGCCACCGCCAGCACCGCAAACGCGAGCAGCGGCTGGTAGCTGCCCTTGAGCTCCTGCATGCGCGCGCGCACCGCGTACACGCGCTCGATCGGGTTGACGATGCCGATGGGCAGCACAAGCGGCACCAGGCCGAACTGGTTGCCGAGCTTGTAGGCCTTCTCCATCGGTCGCAGGTTGACCGGCACCATCGCGCGGATCTCCTTGCCGGTGGTGTCTTCGCCCTGCTCGCGCAGCCAGCCGCCGATGGCACCGGCCACGCAGGCCAGCAGCACATCGTTGACCGAGCAACCCAGACCCTTGCCGATGGCCTTGACCACGTCGAGCGGGATCGGCTCTCCCCAGGCCACTCGCTTGGTGCCGATGGGTCGGCCCTTGAGCGCGGTGGGCGAGTCGTCGGGCATCAGCAGCATCGAGGCCGCATCCGACACCACCTGCGCCCCCATGCGCGCCAGTTCCACCGTGCCCTGCAACGGCTGCTGCGGGTTGGCCAGCAACTCCACCGATTTCGCCATGCCGCTGCCGGTGAGGCCGATGGCCTTGACGGTCACGTCGGTGAGCGGACGCATGATGGCTTCGGCGAACCAGTCGAACTCGGCGCCTTCTTCCTTGTCGCGCTTCCTGCGCGGCGGCGGGTCGCTGCCGCCGTCGGTGATCGACAGCAGCACCGAGATGAGGGCGATGCCGTCGGCGATGCAATGGTGGATGCGCGCGATGAGCGCACTGCCGCCGTCGTAGTGTTCGATGAAGTGCAGCTGCCACAGCGGACGGGTGCGGTCGAGCGGGCTCATGCAGAGTTCGCCCACCCGGTCCTGCAGGGCCTCGTGTTCGTTCTGGCCGGCCTTGCGGTTGAGCTTTTCCAGCCGCACGTGGTGCGCGATGTCGAGCGCGTCGTCGTCGACCCAGAGCGCGCCCATCGCGTCTTCGACCACCTTCTGGCGGAAGCGGTCGTACTTCAGGAGCCGCTCCCGAACCCGCTCGGTGAGCGCCGCGTGGCGGATGCCGGGTTCGATGCGCCACACGCCGACGATCATCATCAGGTTGACGTCGTTGTCCATGCGCAGCCAGGCGGTGTCGACCCGGGACATGCGCTCGGCGCTGGTTGCTGCAGCCATGTTTGGAGCCTTTCTTCTAGTGATGCGGCGCACGATGCTGGGTAACATCCGCGTCGTCAATGCCCTCTAACACCAGACACCCACAGGAGACAGCCATGTCCGATCTGCAAGCCCGCTTCGAGAAAGCCCGCGACGAGTCGAAGAACCTGCCGGAGCGCCCTGACAACATGACGCTGCTGCAGCTCTATGCGCTGTACAAGCAAGGCAGCGTGGGCGACGTGGAAGGCAAGCGCCCCGGCTTCACCGACATGGTGGAACGCGCCAAGTACGACGCCTGGGCCACGCAGAAGGGCAAGTCGAAAGAGGAAGCGATGCAGGCCTACATCGACCTCATCGAGAGCCTGAAGTAAACAGAGCCCCCCAGTCGCTGCGCTCCTACCCCCAGGGGGCGCCTCGCCTGCGGCCGGGAGACCCGGTCCGCGGCGAGTGGCTCGATGCGGGTTGGTGCTTCGCACCGGCCCCGCGCTTTCCACTTCTATTTCTTGCTGGTCTTTTTTACGGCTGGCTTGGTCTTGTCGAGCAGCGCATCGAGGTTCTTCTCGATCTCGCTCTCGATGGTCTTGCTGAAGGCACCCAGCAGGAAGCCCAGCTTGGCGTTCAGCTCGAAGTGGTCGGGCGCGACGATGAGCTGCCCGTTCACCCCGCTGCGCTTGAACTCCACCGTGTCGGACAGTTCGCCTTCGAGGATGGTGCACTCCATGTCGAACTTCTTCTCGGCGTCTTCGGCCCACTTGAGGGCCACCTTGCGTGCCTTGGCGAGACCGAGCGAGTGCTCGCGGTGGATCTTGATGTCGGGCATGGGAATTCTCCTTATCGCGCGAGTGTCGCGCGGCGCTCGTCCCGGGGCAATGCGGCCAAACGCCTGACCTCGGCGTAGAAGCGCTCGAAGTCACGCCCTTCGCGCTCGTACAGGCGCTCGAACTGCGGTACGAGTTCGTTGTAGGCGGCCATCACGCCAAGCGAGGCGTTGTTGGCGTTGGCGAACCAGGTGTCGTAGCCGGTCCAGCCCTGCCACGGCCCGGCCTTCAGGGCCGCATGGTCGGCCCGCAGCCGCGCGAAGCGTGCGGTCTTCGCAGCGCGCTTGGCCTCGACGCTCAGCGTGTCGTCCTTGTAGACCGCCTCCAGGTCGGCGCGGGCCTGCATCGCCAGGCGGCGGAAATCCTGCCGGCGCTGTTCGAGCCGGGCCAGCTCGGCACGCGCGGCCTCGCTCGCATGCTGCTGCATCCAGCGTTCGCCGCCGATGCGTTCGACCGCGGTGGCGAAGGATTCATTGAACATCGTGTCGCCCTTGGCATAGACCACCTGGTGCGCCAGTTCGTGGAAGATGAGCCGCGCGAGGTCGCCCTCCTGCCAGCGCAGGAAGGTGTTGAGCAACGGGTCGCTGAAGTAGTCGCCGGGCATCTTGCCGAGCGTCGAGTAGGCGGGAATCGACTGCACCACCGCCTCGAAGCCCTGCGTGCGCAGTTCGGCGGCCAGCGACTCGGCATCGGCGCGGTCGTAGTAGCCGCGGTAGCCCACGCAGCCGACGACCGGGAAGCACCAGGTCTTGAGCGTGAGGCTCAGCTCGGGTGCGGCCACCACGTTGTAGACAGCCGCATTGCGACCGAGGTCGGCATAGCGCCGGTAGCTCGCGTTGTCGGGCAGCTTGAGTTCGCTGACCGCGAAGTCGCGCATGCGCTGGCTCAGGGCCAGGCGCTCCTTCAGCGGCGTGGCGGTCGCCTCGTCGGCCAGCCACTCGGTCACCGGCTTGGCCTTGTTCAACAAGGCGAAGTGGCCGCCTGCCGCCTGGGCGTAGTAACCGAGGCTGCTGCAGCCGCTGGTGAGGCACACCGCGGCCGCGCCCAGTGCGGCGACACCCACGAGGCTGGCGAGACCCATCAGCAGCCAGCGCTTCTTCAAGCCGCCCGCACGTCGACCAGGCAGTCGTAGAACGCCGGCGCGCGGCCGAGGTCGGTGAGCTGCTGGTGCGTGACTTCGTTGACGTTGGTGCCGTTCGGGCCCAGCTTGCGCCACCACACGCCCAGACCGTTGACGACGCCGGGTCGCGCGCGCGGGCTCACCTGAAGGCGGCAGCGGTACTCGCCGCGCTGGTTGAACACCCGCACCATCTCGCCGCCGTGCAGGCCACGCGCCGCTGCGTCGTCGGCATGCATCTCGAGCACGGGCTCGCCTTCGATGTCGCGCAGGCTCTTCACGTTGACGAAGGTGGAGTTGAGAAAGTTGCGCGCCGGCGGCGAGATCATCGCGAGCGGAAAGGAGCGCGCCAGCTCTGGCGACGATCGCACCGACTCGTAATTGGGCACGTGGTCGGGCACGCCGAGCCCCGGCGCATCGATCATGCACTTGCCGCTCGGCGTGGGGAAGCCGCCATTCGCAAACGGTGCGTCGGCGATCGGCAGCTTGACCCAGCCCACCGCACGCAGCGTCTCGAAGTCCACACCCTTCAGCGCCTGCCGGGCCATGGCCTCGTCGCTCTCGCGGAAGCAGGGTTCGGTGAAGCCCATGCGCCCGGCCAGCTCGCGAAAGACCTGCGTGTTGGGCTTGGCCTCGCCGAGCGGGGCGATGGCCGGCTCGTTGAACATCGCGTAGGTGTGGCCGTAGGCGGTGTGAACGTCCAGGTGCTCCAGCTGCGTGGTCGCGGGCAGCACGTAGTCGGCGTAGTCCGCGGTGTCGGTCATGAAGTGTTCGAGCACCACGGTGAAGAGGTCCTCGCGGAGGAAACCCTTCACCACCTTCGGCGACTCGGGTGCCACCGCGACCGGGTTGCTGTTGTAGACGACGATGGCCTCGACCCTGGGGCCGAACTCGGGCGAACCCGGTTCGAGCAGCGCGTTGCCGATGGTGCTCATGTTGATGACGCGCGGGCGCCGGGCCGGCATCAGCTCGGGGTGCTGCAGGTATGCGTTGTTGCGTGGGAACCAGCCCGAGGCCGACAGCAGCAAGCCCCCCGCCGGGTGGCGCCATGCGCCGATCAGGCAGGGCAGGATGGCGACGAGCCGCGCGGCATTGCCGCCGCCCCGCACCCGCTGCATGCCGTAGTTGAGGCGGATGGCCGCGGGCTTCGCCGTCGCGTAGTCGCGGGCCAGCTGGCGCACCTCGTCGGCGGTGATGCCGCACACCTCGGCGGCGCGCTCGGGCGGCCACTGCAGCGCGCGCTCGCGCAAGCGGGGCCAGCCCTCGGTGTAGCGGTCGATGTAGTCCTGGTCGAGCCAGTCGTGGACGATCAGCTCGTGCATCAGGCCCAAGGCCAGTGCACCATCGGTGCCGGGCAAGAGTGCGATGTGCTGATGGCACTTGTCGGCCGTCTCGGTCTTGCGCGGGTCAATGCAGATGAGCTTGGCGCCTTCGCGCTTGGCCTTCTGCGCAAAGGTCCAGAAGTGCAGGTTGCTCGCGATCGAGTTGCTGCCCCAGATGAGGATCAGGCGGCTGTCGGCGTAGTGCTCCAGGTGCATGCCGACCTTGCCGCCATAGGTGGCGGCCAGTGCATCGCCGCCAGCCGACGAGCAGATGGTGCGGTCGAGCTGCGAGGCGCCGAGCTTGTGGAAGAAGCGCCGGTCCATGCTTTCGCCTTGCAAGAGGCCCATGGTGCCGGCGTAGCTGTACGGAACGATGGCCTCGGGGTCGCGGGCCGCGATGGTCTTCAGGCGCGAGGCGATGTCGGCCAGCGCTTCGTCCCAGCTCACCCGGACGAACTGGCCGGTGCCTTTCGGGCCCACCCGCTTCAACGGGTGCAGCACCCGCTCCGGGTGGTAGGTGCGCTCCGGGTAGCGCGAGACCTTGGTGCACAACGCGCCGTGGGTGGGCGGGTGGTCGGGGTCGCCTTGCACCTTGATCGCCCGGCCGTTTTCCACCGTCACGCGGATCGCGCAGGTGTCGGGGCAGTCGTGCGGGCAGGCGGCGTGGACGGTGCGTTGGGCGATGTTCGTATCGGCACTGGTGCTCATGCGAGGAACTATTGCACAAGGCCCCTGGGCAGCGTGCCCTGCGGGGGTGGACGGCCAAAACCTAGGGTTTACACTGAGTTCGCCTGGCGCGATCCGCCGGGTTTCGCTTTTTCCGGACTCCACAATTCCATGAAACGCCGACACCTGCTCCAGCACCTGGCCGCCACCAGCGCCACCCTCGCCTTACCCTCCACCTTTGCCCAGGCCGAACGCCGCATCGTGCTCGGCCAGTCGGCCGCCTTCAGCGGGCCGGCGGCCTACCTCGGCACGCAGCTGAACCGTGGCGCCAAGGTCTACTTCGACGCGCTGAACGCCGCCGGCGGCGTGAATGGCCACACCATCGAGTTGCGCACGCTGGACGACGGCTACGAGCCCGACCGCTGCAAGGCCAACACCGAGCGTTTCATCGACCGCGACAACGTCTTCGCGCTCTTCGGCTACGTGGGCACGCCCACCTGCCTGGCCGCGATGCCGCTGGTGCAGGAAAACCGCACCCTCTTCTTCGCGCCGTTCACCGGTGCCGAGTCGCTGCGCGAGCCCTTCAGCCGCAACGTCTTCCACATCCGCGCCTCGTACTTCGACGAGACCGCGCTGATCGTCAAGCAGCTGCTCTCGATCGGCCTCACCAAGATCGCCGTCTTCTACCAAGACGACGCTTATGGCCAGGCCGGCCTGGCCGGTGTGAACCGCGCCATGAAAGCCGCCAACCTTGCCCCGGTGGCCACCGGCACGGTGGAGCGCAACACCGTCAACGTGGCGCAGGCGGTCAAGTCCATCACCGCGGCGATGCCCGAGGCGGTGGTGCAGATCAGCGCCTACAAGTCGTCGGCCGCCTTCATCCGCGACGCGCGCAAGGCCGGCTACGGCGGCACTTTCTACAACGTGTCGTTCGTCGGCACGCAGGCCCTGGCCGACGAGCTGGGCCGCGAAGCGCGCGGCATCATGATCAGCCAGGTGATGCCCTCGCCGTTTTCCAGCACCGCGGCGCTGTCGCGCGAGTACCTGGCGGCCGTGGCCAAGGCCGGTGGCGACGCCACGCCCAACTACTCGAGCATGGAAGGCTACGTGGCGGCGAAGGTGTTCGCCGAAGGCCTCAAGCGCGCCGGCCGCAACCCCAACCGCGACGGCTTCATCACCGCGATGGAGTCGATCCAGAACGTCAACCTGGGCGGCTTCCCGGTCAACTTCGGCGCCCGTGACCATGTGGGCTCGCACTTCGTCGAGCTGTCGATGCTGACGGAAGACGGCAAGGTCCGCCGCTAAGCCCACGCCGGCGCCTCCTGGCGGCGCGGTCAGTACACTGACCCGGTTCCAGGAGCCCGGCATGCAGCTGATCGAATCCATCCTCGCCGACGCCGCCGCCGTCACCGCGCTGCGGCGTGACCTCCACGCCCACCCCGAGCTGTGCTTCGAGGAGAAGCGCACCTCCGACCTGATCGCGAAAGCGCTCACCGACTGGGGCATTCCCATCCACCGCGGCCTCGGCACCACCGGCGTCGTCGGCATCGTCAAGGGCACCCGCGGCAACAGCGCCCGTGCCGTCGGCCTGCGTGCCGACATCGACGCGCTGCCCATCACCGAGCACAACACGTTCGCGCACGCGAGCCAGCACCCCGGCCGCATGCACGCCTGCGGCCACGACGGCCACACCGCGATGCTGCTGGCCGCGGCCAAGCACTTCTCGAACGAGAAGAACCGCGACTTCGACGGTACCGTCTACCTCGTCTTCCAGCCGGCCGAAGAAGGCGGCGGTGGGGCGCGCGAGATGATCAAGGACGGCCTCTTCAAGCTCTTCCCGATGGAGGCGATCTTCGGCGCGCACAACTGGCCCGGCATGCCGGTCGGCCACTTCGCGGTGAAGAACGGGCCCTGCTTCGCGTCGAGCAACGAATTCAAGATCGTGATCCGCGGCAAGGGCTCGCACGCCGCGATGCCCCACCTCGGCATCGACCCGGTGCCGGTCGCCTGCCAGATCGTGCAGGCCTTCCAGACCATCGTCTCGCGCAACAAGCGGCCCATCGACCCGGGCGTGATCTCGGTGACGATGATCCACACCGGCGAAGCGACCAACGTCGTGCCCGACTCTTGCGAGATGCAAGGCACGGTGCGCACGTTCACGCTGGAGCTGCTCGACCTCTTCGAGCAGCGCATGCGCGAGGTGGCCGAGCACACCTGCGCGGCCTTCGGGGCCGAGTGCGAATTTGAGTTTGTGCGCAACTACCCGCCCACCATCAACCACCCGGCCGAGACGGCCTTCGTGCGCGAGGTGATGGCCGAGGTGGTGGGGCCCGAGGGCGTCGAAGAGTTCGAGCCCACCATGGGAGCCGAAGACTTCAGCTACTTCCTGCAAGAAAAACCCGGCTGCTACTTCCTCATCGGCAACGGCGACGGCAGCCACCGCGTCGGCGGTCACGGCCTCGGCCCGTGCATGCTGCACAACCCGAGCTACGACTTCAACGACGAGCTGATCCCGCTCGGCGCCACGCTGTGGGTGCGGCTCGCGCAGAAGTGGTTGGCCACGCCCCGCTGATCGATGCACGTGGGTGACGGGCTCGTCGCCTGCTTCGCGCCGACCTACGCGGCGGCACGCGAGAAGTTCCTTGACGCGGCCGACGCCGCCCGCCTCGACGTGCACAGCGATGTGCACCCGCTGCGCGGCCGCGACGGCGAGACGCTGGCCCTCGACATCGTGCGCGACGGCCCGACCGAGGCCTCGCGCGTGCTGCTCATCAGCAGCGGCTGCCACGGCATCGAAGGCTTCTGCGGCTCGGGCATCCAGGTGGCGATGCTGCGCGATGCGCATTGGCGCGAGAGCACACGACGGGCCGGCGTGGCCGTCGTCTATCTGCACGCACTCAACCCCTACGGCTTCTCGTGGTGGCGGCGCGTGACGCACGAAAACGTGGACCTGAACCGCAACTTCCTCGACTTCCACGCCCCGCTGCCGCAGAACCCGGCCTACGACGAGATCGCGCACCTGCTGGTGCCCTCCACCTGGCCGCCAAGCTTGCGCAATCACGTCGCGCTGCTGCGCATCCTGCTGACACGCGGTGCGCGGCATTTGCAGGCGGCCGTCTCGGTCGGTCAGCACACCCACCCGCAAGGCCTCTTCTTCGGTGGTCACGCCCCCACCTGGAGCCAGGTCGCCGTGCGCCACGCGCTGCGCGAGCACGGCCGCCGCGCCGAGCGCCTGGCCTGGATCGACCTGCACACCGGCCTCGGCCAGAGCGGCGTCGGCGAGCGCATCTTCGCCGGGCCGGACGATGCGGCCATGCTCGCCCGCACCCGCGCCTGGTGGGGTCCGCACATCACGTCGATCCACGACGGCAGTTCCAGCTCGGCGCCCATCACCGGCATGATGTGGCTCGCGGCGCCGCAAGAGTGTCCGCAGGCCGAGTACACCGGCATCGCGCTCGAATACGGCACACAGCCTTTGCTGAAGACGCTGCATGCGCTGCGCGCCGAACAGTGGCTGGAGAACCACCCCGAGCATGCCGCCACGCACGGCGCACGCATCAAGCAGCAGCTGCGCGATGCGTTCTTCACCGACACCGACGACTGGAAGCGCCAGGTCGTCGAGCAGGCAATGGAGGCCGCCGCCCAGGGCGTGGCCGGTCTGACGGCTGTCCGGAATTGATCGATTTCCGTCGCGCAGTGCAGCGACAAGACTGACACCTCACCCTACGCTTGCGGCATCATTCCTCGCCCGGAGAACCCGATGCTCGACCTGCGACCCGTCTGCGAACACTGCGCCAAGGCCCTGCCCCCGGCGGCCACCGACGCGATGATCTGCAGCTTTGAATGCACCTTCTGCCGCGACTGTGCGACGGGGCTGCTGCACAACGTCTGCCCCAACTGCGGTGGCGGCTTCACGGCACGGCCGGTGCGGCCGGCACAAGACCGCAAGGGCGGCAACTTCCTCGGTGCGTATCCGGCCACCACCAAGGTGAAGCACCGCCCGGTGGACCTGGCGGCCCATGCCGCACTCGTGGCACGCCTCGAAGGCGTGGCGCCGCAGGACCGATGATCGACGTGCTGCACGTCGTGCCGCCGCGCAGCCTGCTGCTCGACGTGGCCGGGCCGGCAGAGGCCTTTCGGCTTGCCAACCAGCAACTGGAACGGCACGACCAGGCACCTCTTTTTCACCTGCGCTTCACCGGCCCCCCACCCCGAGGCCACCACCTCGGTGGGCTTGCCCCTCGCGCAGTTGGAGCCGCTGCCCGCCACGCTGCACCGCCCGACCTGGGTGCTGCTCGTCGGCCAGAGCCGCGACACGCTGCGCACGCCCGATGCCGCCAGCCGCGCCACCATCGCCTGGCTGAAACGCGACATGGGCCCGCTGCTCGCGGCCCCCGACTCGCCACACCGGCTGCTCACCGTCTGCGCCGGCACGCTGATGGCAGCGCGCGCCGGCCTGCTGAACGGGCGGCGCTGCACCACGCACCACGACTACCTGGCCCTGCTGCGCACGCTCGCGCCGGCGGCCGAGGTGGTCGACAACCGGGTATTCGTCGTCGATGGCACCCTCGCGTCGAGCGCGGGCGTCACCGCCGGCATCGACCTTGCGCTGCACCTGATCGCGCAAGCGTGCGGCGATGCGCTCGCCGCGGCCGTCGCCAAGACGATGGTGGTCTACCTGCGCCGCACGCCGCAGGACCCGGAGCTCTCACCGCTGCTCGCGCACCGCCACCACCTGCACCCGGCGCTGCACCGCGCACAAGACGCGGTGTGCGAACGGCCCGATGCCGACTGGACGCTGGCCAGCCTCGCCGACGCGGCGCACGTGACGAGCCGCCACCTGCTGCGGCTCTTTGCCGAGCAGGCGGCGGTGTCGCCGATGGTCTATGTGGAAAAGATCCGCCTGGAGCGGGCCCGCCAGGCGCTGCAGCGCGGGGCGAGCGTGACGCATGCGGCCGAGGTGGCGGGGTTCAGCTCGGACCTGCAACTGCGGCGCGCCTGGGGCCGCCACTACAGCGGCACGCCACGCGCGGCGCGAGCGGCCGCCTGAGTTTGCGGGCCGAGCGCCGGGCCGCTCCCAAGCCGGCCCGCATCCCCTTGGGGGATCGACCGGCGTACTCGCCGGTCGAGGGGCCGTCATCAGGCGCGCAACGGCTCCGCCTCTTCCCCATCCAGCCAGCTCGCGCGCATCTGGTTCGCATTCGCCGCCAGCTGGTCGCGCACCCGCACGATGCTCTGCGGTTCGCTCAAGAGACGCATGCGGTGCTCGGCGCTCAGCTGTTCGGCGTCCTGGTTGGCGAGCAGGCTGCTGAACATCAGCTTGCGCGCCTTGCCGCGCGAGCCCCAGCTGGTGTTGCGCGGGCCCATGGCGCCGCGCACGACCTCGAAGAGCCACGGGTCGGTGAGCGCATCGCGCCACTGCGGCGTGGGGTGGGCGCGGCGGGCGTAGGCCCAGGCCCGGCGCAGCACCTGCGGTGCGCTGTGCTCTTCGGGGATCAGCAGCAGGCGGTTGGCCAGCAGTCGCTGGCCCAGGCCCGAGCGGCTGGTGAGCACCGCGAGCGGCACGGCCAGCAGCAGCGGCAGCGCCATCGGCGCCAGCCACAGCGTGATCTCGGGTTGCAGCAGCAGCACGGCGGACGCGCCCGCGGCGACGACGCCGGTGGCCGGGCCGAAGCGCTGCACCGCGTCGCGCCAGCCGATGTCGTTGGCTTCGCGCGGGGGCGACTTCCAGTCGAGCTTGAGGCCGGTGAGGGCGACGACGACGAAGACCGTGTGCGCCAGCATGCGCACCGGCGCCTGCAGGGCCGACAGGCCGGCTTCGAGCGCCGCGCCGCGGATCAGCGAGCGTGTGCCGCCATAGCGGTGCTGCTGTTTCGACAGCACGATCACCGCGACGCCCATCACGCGCGGCAGCATCAGCATCAAGACCGTCACCAGCCAGAGGCCGGCAATCTCCAGCGGCAGCGCGCCGCCGCCCAGCGGGCGCTCGCCGAACAGCCACAGCCCGGCGCCGACCAGCACCGACACCAGCCACAGCGGCGCCGAGAGATAGGCCATCGCGCCGGTGCCGAGCATCGCGCGGTGCACCGCGTGCAGACCGGGCTCGGCGATCAGGCGTGCGTTCTGCAGGTTGCCCTGGCACCAGCGGCGGTCGCGCTGCAGTTCCTCGATCAGGTTGGGCGGCTGCTGCTCGTAGCTGCCGTACAGGTCGTGCACCAGCCACACGTGGTAGCCGGCGCGGCGCATCAGCGCGGCTTCGACGAAGTCGTGCGACAGCAGCGTGCCCGACAGGCCGCCGTGGCCCTTGAGCGGCGCGAGCGCGCAGTGCTTCATGAAGGGCTCGACGCGGATGATCGCGTTGTGCCCCCAGTAGTGCGACTCGCCCAACTGCCAGTACGACATGCCGGCGGTGAAGAGCCGGCCGGCCACGCGGCCCGAGAACTGCTGCGAGCGGGCATGCACGGTGTCGAGGCCGCACGCCTGGGGCGCGGTCTGCAGGATGCCGGCCGTGGGGTTCGCTTCCATCAGGCGCACCAGCTTCACCAGGCAGTCGCCGCTCATCACGGAGTCGGCATCGAGCACGACCATGTAGCGGTAGAGGCGGCCGAAGCGGCGGCAGAAGTCGGCCACGTTGCCCGACTTGCGCTTGGTGCGGCGCTGGCGCCAGCGGTAGTAGATGCGACCCGCCGAACCGCACTCGTGGCGCAGCTGGCCCCACGCGGCCAGCTCGGCCGCGCGGATTTCAGGATCGCTGGTGTCCGACAGCACGTAGACGTCGAACAGACTCGATGCGCCGGTGGCGGCGAGCGACTCGCAGGTCGCCCGCAGGCCGGCAAAAACGGAAACCACGTTCTCGTTGCAGATGGGCATCACGATGGCAGTGCGCGCATTGCGATGGATCGGCGCGTGGCCGACCGATGCCGCCGACATGGCATGCGGGTCGCCGCGCCACAGCACCCAGGCACCCATCATCGCGGTGTAGAAGCCGGCCGAGACCCAGGCGAAGAGCAGGCCGTAGAGGCCGATCTGCACGCCCCGCGCGAGGCCGGTCTGGTCGCTCGGCAGCATGTTCGACAGCAGCGTGGTCGCGCCCGCGGCCGACAGCAGCACCAGCAGCATCAACACCCGGCGGCGCAGCTTCGCCGCACGCTCCCAGGCCTGCGGTTCACGCGCGGGCGCGGCGGGAATGTCAGACGGCCGGCCGGTCACACGATCGGCCAGACTCGCCCAGAAGCCGCGCCACGGTCGAGCGACCATGGAACCACGGACGATGGCGGGCGTGCTGCGGCCGGGCGCAGCGCTCAATCCGGCTGAATGATGTTGGTCCATGTTTCGGTCAGGGCGTGTTCGCCGTTCTGGAGAAAGGCCCGCAGCTCCACCGGTTGGGTGGGCTGAAGACGGGTGACGCGCACGGTCATGCGCCAGGTGTTGGTGAGCGGGTTGCGGTAGGCGTTGCGCTCGACGATGTGGCCGGCGGCATTGCTGCTCACCACCGCTTTCACCGGCGCATCAGCCGGCAGGTTGCGCAGCGCGGGGCCGTCGAAGTCGACGACGTACTGCAGCTCGTTCGGGTCGCGCTTGGCCTTGCGGTCGATGAAGCCGTGACCAAGCCGCGTCTGCACGGCCCAGCCGGCAGGCGGGCGCTGCTGCTGGTTGCCCTGCCAGTGCAGGCGGTAGGCGAAGGCTAGCGGCTGGCCGGCGGCCGGCAGCTTCTCGGGCACCCAGTAGGCGACCACGTTGTCGTCGGTCTCGTCGGGCGTGTGCAGCAGCATCAGCTCGACACGGCCGGGGCCCCAGTTCCCCACAGGCTCGACCCACGCGCTCGGGCGCTGGTGGTACTGGGCCTCGGGGTCTTCGTAGTTGGCCGCGCTGCGGTCGCGCTGCATCAGGCCGAAGCCCTTGGGCTCCTTCGAGGCGAAGGAGGTGACCAGCGTGCGCTTGGGGTTGAGCAGCGGGCGCCACAGCCATTCGACGCCACCCTTGCCGTCGCCGGAGGCGACCATCAGGCCGTCGCTGTCGTGCACCTCGGGGCGGAAGTCGGCCACGCGCGGCGTGTTCTCGCCGTGGTGGAACATGCTGGTGAGCGGAGCGAGCCCGAGGGTCGCGATGGGTGAGCCCCCGGCGCGCAGGAAGAGGCGCGCCTGCACATCGGCCACCGAGGTGTCGCCGGGGCGCAGCGTGAAGCGATACGCGCCGGCCGCGCGCGGCGAATCGAGCAGCGCATGGATCACGAGCGAGGTCGCGCCGGGCGCGGGGCGCTCGATCCAGAACTCGCTGAAGCGCGGGAACTCCTCGCCGCTGCCGCCGACCGTGTCGATCGCGAGGCCGCGTGCCGACAGCCCGTAGTGCTGGCCCTTGCCCAAGGCTCGGAAGTAGCTCGCGCCGAGGAAGACCACCAGCTCATCCTTGTACGCCGGGTTGTTGAGCGCGTAGTGCACGCGGAAGCCGGCGAAGCCGAGGTCGCCCCACTTGGCGGGCGAGAGCTTGTTGCGGCCGTAGTCGAAGTCGTTCTTGTCGAACGCGATGTGGCGCACGCCCTGTGGCGTGATCTCGTGGATCTGCACCGGCAGGGTCTGGAACTTGCCCAGGTGGAAGAAGGCCAGCTCGAACGGCAGGCCGTCCTTGCGCCACAGCGCCCGCTCGGGCTTGAAGCGGATGTCGCGGTAGCCGTCGTAGTCGAGCGCTTTCAGCTCGGCGGGCAGCTGCTCCTTGGGGGCGACGTAGGGTTTGGCGGCGAGCTGGCGGGCGCGCTCGGCGACGTCATCGAAGCCGAAGGCGCGTGCATCCCACACGCACAACACGGCGAGCACGAAGAGCAGCAGCGCACGTGTCGCCGTGCGGCGAAGCATCGACTCGCTGGGCGCGAAAAGGGTGAGGGCGAGGAACAAAGGCGCGGGGTGTCGTTGAAAAAAGCCCAGCCCGGATGCAGGCTGTGAGCTTCCTTGGGCAACGCCCGTGCCAATTCAGAAAAATGCTTGTGCATCAAGCACTTGCGCGCGCCTCGACAGATGTGACGAGATGCACCGGGCGGTTGGGCCCCGAATGGCGTGTTTTTTGTCGCCGACCAGCGACAACTTCTCACGCGAGCCGCTGCAAGTGCTTGATTTTGCTGGGCCGCGCCGCTGTCTCTACTCAGCGACAGGCGGCTCGGCCTTGAACTGGCCCGGTGTCAGGCCATGCCGCTGCAGCAGCCGGTAGAACTCGGTGCGGTTGCGGTCGGCGAGCCGCGCCGCATCGGCCGCGTTGCCGTCGGTGAGCTTCAGGAGGCCCACCAGGTAGTCGCGCTCGAAGCGCTCGCGTGCCTGTGCATAGGTGAGCACTTCCACGCTCGGCACACGCAGGGCTCGCTGGACCAGCGTCAACGGAATGAGCGGTGTGGTGGTCAGCGCGCAGACCTGCTCCACCACGTTGTGCAGCTGTCGCACGTTGCCGGGCCAGCTGGCGGTGGTGAGCGCCTTCATCGCGTCGGGCGCGAAGCCGGTCAGGCGCTTGTCGTACTTGGCGGTGAGCTTGGCGAGGAAGTGGTTGGCCAGCAGCGGGATGTCTTCGCGCCGCTCGCCGAGCGTGGGCAGGTGCAGCGAGACGACGTTGAGGCGGTAGTACAGGTCTTCGCGGAACTGGCCCTGGGCCATCGCCGCGTCGAGGTCGCGGTGGGTGGCCGAGAGGATGCGCACGTCGACCGGCACCGCCTGGGTGGCGCCGACCGGCCGCACCGAACGCTCCTGCAGCACGCGCAGGAGCTTGACCTGCAGTGCCGGCGGCATGTCGCCGATCTCGTCGAGGAAGAGCGTGCCGCCGTCGGCGGCGACGAAGAGGCCGGTGTGGTTCGCCACCGCGCCGGTGAACGAGCCCTTCACATGGCCGAAGAGTTCGGATTCGAGCAGCGCCTCGGGGATCGCGCTGCAGTTGACCGCGACGAAGGGCTTGGCCGCACGCGGGCTCGCGCGGTGGATGGCCTGCGCGAGCAGCTCCTTGCCACTGCCGCTCTCGCCGCGAAGCAGCACGCTCGCATCCGACGCGGCCACCATCTTGGCTTCGGTCAGCAGCTCGGCCATTCGGTTGGAGCGGCTGACGATGGCCTCGCGCCAGCCGTCGTTGCCGGTCGCGTGGTCGACCGCCGGCGCGGCGAGCGCGAGTGCTTCGTTGACCTTGTCGAGCAGGGCCTTGCCGTCGAAAGGCTTGGTGAGGTAGCTGAACACGCCGCGCGCGGTGGCGTCGACCGCATCGGGAATGGTGCCGTGCGCCGTCAGCAGAATCACCGGCAGCGCCGGGTGGCGGGCATGGATCTCGTCAAAGAGTGCGAGCCCATCGCGGCCGGGCAGCTGCACGTCGCTCACCACCAGCTGCGGCCGCGCGACCGCGAGCTGCGTGAGCGCCGCTTCGGCCGACTCGACCGAGGTGACACGGTGGCCCGCCGCGGTGAGCCGCATCGAGAGCAGCTTCAGCAGGTCGGCGTCGTCGTCCACCAGCAGCAGGTTGGCCATGGCGTCGGCCTCAGGTCAGGGCGCCTTGGGCGCGGCAGGCGGCGGGGACGCCGGCGGCGTGGGGGTCGCGGGCGGCGTGGCCGGGGCAGTCGGCACGCCGGTCGGGCGGTTGGCCATGCTGCGCTCGATGGCCTTCAGGGCTTCGAGCTTCTCGTTCAGCTGCTGCATCGTGCGCTGCAGCTCGCGGTTGCGGGTGGCCTCGCGGTTGAGCGCGTCTTCGAGCCGGCGCTGCTCGAGCACCCGGCCGAGCAGCAGGCGCGCGAGCGGTTGCCAGGGGGCGAGTTCAGGGGCGCTCGATTTGGTGATGGGCTCCAGCAGCGCGACGGCGCGCGCCACATCGCCGCCGTTGTGCTGCTGCGAGAGCGCGAGGGCCAGCTCCAGCACCACATCGGGCGGCGCCGCCGTGGGCGTGGCCGAGACAGCGGCGTTCAGGCGGTTGATCTCGTTGGCCAGGTCCTGCGGCGAGAGCTGGCGGATCTGCTCGTGGTAGGCGATCAGCCGGCGCGCCGCCAGGTCGGCCGGCTCGGGCTGCGCGGGTGCCTGCACCACCACGACCTTGGGCGGCGCAGGGGCTTCGACCGGCGGTGGGCTCGGCGCGGGCGCCGGCCGGGGTGGCGCACTCATGCAGGCCTGCAGCAACAGCACCCCCCAACACGCTCGACGACAACCCCAGGACTGATTTAACGCGCATGCGGCAATTCGATATGAAAGTGAGCCCCCGGGCCGTCGTCCTGCAGTTCGACCACACCGCCGTGAGCGGTGATGTACTCGTGCACGATCGACAGGCCGATGCCGGTGCCCCGCACCGCATCGCTCGGCTGCCGCTCGCCGCGGTAGAAGGGCTCGAACACACGGGCCCGGTCGGCTGCGGCAACACCGGGGCCCTGGTCCACGATGTCGATGCAGGCGCGGCCCGGCACCCGGGTCACGGAGAGGCGGATGGTAGCGCCCAGGGGGCTGAACCGGATCGCGTTGGAGAGCAGGTTGCCGAGCGCGGTTCCGAGCTTGTCGGGGTCGACTTCGGCCCACAAGGGCCCGCCCTCCACCTTGACCGCAAGCTGGCGTGCCTGCCACTGCAAGCGCTGGCGTGCGACGAGGTCCTGAATCAGCGCCACCAGCTCGACACGCTGGCGCACCAGCTTGCGCGCCTCGAAGGCCGCCGCGTTGAAGCGCAGCAGGTCTTCGATCTGGCTCTGCAGCAGCGCCGTGTTCTGGCGCAGGATGCGCGCGACTTCCTTCTGGTCGTCGCTGAGCGTGCCGGTCACGCCTTCTTCCAGCAGCGACACCCCTTCGCGCAGTGCCGCCAGCGGCGTCTTCAGCTCGTGCGACACATGGCGCAGGAAGCGCGACTTGTCGGAGTCGAGCTCGGCCAGGCGCAGGCGCAGCCATTCGAGGCGGCGGCCGAGCAGGCGCACGTCGGAGGGCCCTCGGATCTCGATCGGCTGGTCGAGCCGGTTTTCGCCGAGGCCGATCACCGCCTGCTCCAGCCGCTTGAGCGGGCGTGCGAGCCAGAGGCCGAAGACGAATGCGAGCACGACGGCCACCACGATCGCGATCAGCATCTGCCGGCCCAGCTCGGCGCGGCCGGCTTCCAGCTCGCTCATCAGCACCTGGTTGCGCTGCTCGGTGGTCGTGCGCACCTGGTTGGCGATGGTGTCGTTGATCGCCTCCAGCTCGCGGAAGGCCGTGGTGATGGTGGCCTCGCGGTCGCGCAGGTCGGCCGGCGTGCCCTTGAGCTGCGACTCGATGCCCGACTCGTGCGCCCGCCACTCGGCGGCGAGGTTGGCCGAGACCAGGTTGTCGGCGAGCCGGCCGAGCGCATCGCGCGCATCGCGGCCGGCTTCTTCGAAGCGCTGGCGCAGCACCGGGTCTTCGAGCACCAGGTACTGGCGCGCGGAGCGCTCCATCGCGACGGTGCGCTCGGCCAGCAGCTGGGCATCGGCGGTGTGGGCCACCGCGCGGCGCGCGCCTTCGCTGCTCTGGCGCAGCAGCTTTTCCAGCGTGAACAGACCCCGCAGCGACGCGGCGCTCAAGAGCGCAGCGATCAGCAGGAAGGCGACCAGCAGCAGCTGGCGGAAGGAATAGCGGTGCATGGCCGGCGGCATTCTGCCCGGCCGGCGATGGCCGGGCGCCGCGCGGGCTACCCCCGGGTGTCGGTGGCCGCCAGCCCGTCTCGCAAGGCCTGGGCGAAGAGACGCTGCGCCAGGCGCGCCGAGGCGATCCCGCCAGCCATGCTGATGAAGCCGTGGGCCAGGCCGGGGAACTCGACGACGGTCGTGGGCGTGCCCGCCGCGAGCAAGGCCCGGCCGTACGCGAGGGCTTCGTCGCGCAAGGGGTCGTGCCCCGCGACCAGCAGCAGTGCCGGCGGCAAGCCACCGAGCCTGGGGGCCAGCAAGGGAGCGCCGCGGAAATCGGGCGCCATGCCGGTGGGGCCGAAACAGTGCCGGCTGAAGTACTCCATCGTGCGCAGCGTCAGCGTGGGGCCGGCGGCGTGCTGCTGGTGCGACGGGTAGTCGCCCGCGCGGCCGCCGGCGGCCGGCGGGTAGAGCAGCGCCTGGAAGGCCACGCGCGGGCCGTCAGCGTCGCGGGCGAGCAGGCACATCACGGTGGCCAGCACCGCCCCCGCGCTGTCGCCCGCCACCGCCAGCCGGGCCGTGTCGGCGCCCAGCGCTGCCGCGTGGCGGGCCACCCAGCGCAAGGCCTGCCACGCGTCGTCGACCGCAGCCGGAAACGGGTGCTCGGGCGCGAGCCGGTAGTCCACCGAGACGACGATGGCGTCGCTGTCGCTGCACAACTGGCGGCATACGTTGTCGTAGCCGTCGAGGTCTCCGAGCACGTAGCCGCCGCCGTGGTAGTAGACGATGACGGGATGGGGCCCCGGGCGCAGTCGCGGGGTGTAGACGCGCAGTACCACCGGGTGCGCGCCATCGGTGCTGAGGTTGGCCACCGCCACGTCGGCCGGCGGCATGTCGGCCGCGGCGAGGATCTGTCGGTACAGCCCGCGGCAGGGCTCGGGCGGCAGGTCGGCGAGATCGGGCAGCCCGGCGGCTTGCACCTGTTTCATCATCGCGGCGAGTTGAAGGTCCAGCATGGTCGGTTCCTGTGGAGTGGTGGGAGATGAGGGATCAGTGGCGCAGGCGGCCATCGCGCGCGCGCATGCCGACCTCGACGTGCTCCGACGCGTGGCGCCGGTCTCGGCCGAAATGGAGGCGAAAGCCGCTGAGGTTCAGCGTGCCCAGGCTTTCAAAGGCATCGACGAGCTGCGGCCCGTCGAAGCGACCGTTGGCGCGCCGCAGCGCATCGACGCACACACGCAGGTGGAGGTATGACGCCAGGCCTTCGAAGGTGAGTGCCTCCGGCCCGACGAAGGCATCGGCGTCGCGCTCCAGCTCGCGCACGATGGCGAGCTGCGAGACCTCCGGGTTGGGCACCACGCTGGTGAAGCCGATCAGCTTGTCGCGAAAGAGCCGCGTCACCTGCGTCAGGCCGGCCGACGACAGCGTCGCGACGACCGCGGGCACGCCCGCGCGGGCCGGATCGGGAAGCCGGCTCAAGGCCTCAAGCGCTTCGGCGCCCAGGCTCAGCACCAGGGCCTGCGGCGCTGCCTGGGTGGCCTCGCCGAGCGAGGCCTCGATCGCACGGCCTCGGGCATCGGCGGCCACACGGGTGAGCTGCAGCTGCGCGCTCTGCAACGCCGAGGCCAGGGCCTGCGCACGCGCCGGCTCGCTGTCGTCGAACAACAGAGCCACCCGCGTGAGGCCCATCGAGCGCAGCTGCTGCGCGAGCGCCTCCGCTTCCCTGGCGTCGTCGGGCCGCAGGGTGACCACATGCTGCACCGCCTTCGCCCGCAGCGACGCGGCGCCAGAAAACGGGCCGACCAGCGGCACGCCCAGCTCGCGCGTGGCACCGCTCGCCGCCACACAGGACCGCTCGCCGAGGCAGTTGACGATGGCCACCGCGTTGTGACGGCGCACCAGGGTGCCGATGTTGTCGGCGTGGCGCGCCGGGTCGCCGCCGTCGTCGAGCGTCACCAGTTCGAGGCGCCGCCCCGAGAGGCCGCCGCTGGCGTTGACCCGGTCCACCAGCGCCTTGGCACCGGCCTGGATGCGGTTGGCCGTCGGAAAGCCGGCGCCGGTGAGCGGCAAGGATTGGCCCAGGACGACGGCCCCCGGTGCTTTCGGCGCTGCGGCACAGGCGAACGCCGCCATGCCCAGCCAGGCAAATGCGATGCGGCGCAAAGCGTGCATGCGATGGCGCCTCGTCAGATGCCTGCGGCGGCTTCGCGGTGCGGCACCGCGCCCGGCCCCGCAGGTGCCGGCCGCACGCGACCCGGCCGCAACAGGAAGTGCGCCAGGGCCGGCAGCAGCACCAGCGCACCCACCATGTTCCACACGAACATGAAGGCGAGCAGGATGCCCATGTCGGCCTGGAACTTGATCGGCGAGAAGGCCCAGGTGCCCACCGCCAGCGCGAGCGTGATGCCGGTGAGCATCACCACGCGGCCGGTGAACTGCAGTGCGTGGTGGTAGGCCGCCGACAGGCTCTCGCCGGCCCGCAGCCGCGCGAGCATCACGCACAGCACGTAGAGCGCGTAGTCGACGCCGATGCCAACGCCGAGTGCGATCACCGGCAGCGTGGCCACCTTCACGCCCATGTTCAGCCCCACCATCAGCGCCTCGCACAGGATGGAGGTGAGCACCAGCGGCAGCACCGCGCACACCACCGCGCGCCACGAGCGGAAGGTCACCCAGCACAGCAGCAGCACCGCGCCGTAGACCCACAGCAGCATCTCGCGCATCGCCTGCTTGACGACAATGTTGGTGGCGGCGTCGATGCCGGCTGACCCTGCGGCCAGCATGAACCGCTCCTCGGCGGTCGAGTTCGTCGCCATGAACTGCTCCACCTCGTCGACCACGCGCGTCAGCGTCTCGGCCTTGTGGTCCTTCAGGTAGACGTACAGCGAGAGGAACGAGCAGCCCTGGTTGAAGAGCTCGCGCGACGCCCGTGTCTGCACGCCGCCCAGCGCCGCCGCGTTGGGGATCAGCTCGAACCACTTCAGGTTGCCTTCGTTGTAGCCGACCATCGCCAGCTTGGAGAGCGCGGCCATCGAGTTGGTCGACTCCACGCCGGGCAGTTGCTCCAGGCGCCAGGCCAGGCGGTCGACCTTGGCCAGCGTGCCGTAGCGGGTGCACTGGTCTTCGGGCGTGGCCACCATCACGACCAGGATGTCGCTGCTGGCGGCGTAGTTCTGCGCCATGAACTGCGCGTCGCGGTTGTAGCGTGAGTCGGCGCGCAGCTCGGGCGCACCGGGGTCGAGGTCGCCGATGCTCAAGTGCAGGCTGATGGCGTAGCCGCCCACGGCCAGCAGCACGCTCACGCCGATGGCCACGAGCGCCGGGCCGCGTTGGGTGAAGCGGTCGAGCTGGCGCCACAGCCAGGGCCGTGCTGCCTGGCCTTCGTCGCCGGCCTCCAGCCGCAGGCTGCGCTGCGCCGCCACCGGGCTCACGCCCACGTACGACAGCAAGACCGGCAGCAGCACGAGGTTGGTGAAGATGAGCACGGCCACGCCGATGCTGGCCACCGCCGCCAGATCCTGGATCACCTGGATCTTGATCAGCGCCAGCACCGCGAAGCCCACCGCGTCGCACAAGAGCGCGGTGAGGCCTGCGACGAAGAGGCGCCGGAAGGTGTAGCGCGCGGCCACCACGCGGTGCGTGCCGCGGCCGATGTCTTGCATGATGCCGTTCATCTTCTGTGCGCCGTGGCTCATGCCGATGGCGAACACGAGGAAGGGCACCAGCACCGAATAGGGGTCGAAACTCGTAGTGCAGCAGGGCCAGCAGGCCGAACTGCCACACCACCGCCACCACCGAGCACACCACCACCAGCGCGGTGCTGCGCGAGCAGCGCGTGTAGCCGAAGAGCACCGCCGCGCAGATGACGAGCGCCAGCGCAAAGAACATCAGCACCTGCTGCAGGCCTTCGATCAGGTCGCCCACCACCTTGGCGAAACCGGTGACGTGGATGCGCAGGGTGTCGCTTTGATACTTGACACGCAAGGCTTCGATCTGTCGCGAGAGCTCGCCGTAGTCGAGCGCCTGGCCGGTCTTGGGATCCTTGCCCTGCAGCGGCACGAAGATGATGCTCGACTTGAAGTTGCCCGCCACCAGCTGGCCGATCTCGCCCGAGCGCTCGACGTTGGCCCGCACCTCGGCCAGCGCCTGCGGCGAGCCGTCGTAGCTGTCGCCCATCACGGTGTTGCCGTCGAGGCCGTCTTCGGTCACCGCGACCCAGCGGGTGTTGCTCGTCCACAGCGACTTCATGAACGGCCGGTCGACCCCGGGCAGCAGGAAGATCTCGTCGCTCAGCTTCTGCAAGGTGGCGAGGTAGTCCTTCTCAAAAATCGATTCACCCGTCGTCTCGACCGCGATGCGCAGCGCGTTGCCCTGCCCGGCCAGGTCAGCCTTGTGGGCCAGGTAGTTGACGATGTAGCTGTGCGTGGTGGGGATGGTCTTCTCGAAGCTCGCGTTCAGGCGCAGCTTGGTCGCCTGCCAGCCCAGCAGCAGCGTGAGCAGCAGGCAGATGGCCATCACCCAGAGGCGGTGGTTGAAGAAGATGCGCTCGGTCAGCGAGCCCGACGTGGGGTCGAAGTCTTCGAGGCGGGCGACGACCGGCTGGGCGTCGAGGGAGGTGTCGGCGTGCATGTGCAGTTTGGATCAGGGAGCAGGTTGTCGACGCATGCCGCGCAGGCTTGCAAGCACCACTTGGCCGGCATCGGTGGCGGCGAGCCCCGTGGCGGGCACCGGCCCGGCGGCGGGTGCGGCCTTGGTGAAGCTTCGGCCGTCGTCGCGGCTGAGCAGCAGGTCGCCGGTCTGGCTGAGCAGTGCGAGCGCGTGGTCGTCGAACTCGAGCGCCGCGCTGATCGAGACCGGCACGTTCGTGTCGAGCTTCTCCCAGCTCGCGCCCTGGTCGGCCGAGCGGAAGGCGTTGCCGCGCAGGCCATAGGCGATGAGCGTGCCCGAGCGGGCGGCAAGCAGGCCGAAGAAGCTGCCTTTGTAGGGGGATGCCAAGGCGGCGAAGCTGGCGGCGCCATCGGCAGACTTGAGCAGCAGCCCTTGCTCGCCCACCACGTACGCGCTGCTGCCCGAGAAGCGCACGCCGTAGAGGTGCAGGCTCTTCGGGTTGGGCAGCGCCAGCGGCGTCCAGTGCGCGCCGCCATCGGCGGTGGTGAAGGCGAGGTTGTAGGCGCCGACTGCCAGGCCGCGCTGCGCGTCGACAAAATCGATGTCGAAGAAGGGCTTGTCGGGGCCTTCTTCGACGAAGCGCTTGGCATCGCGCTGCGCACGCTCGTCGCCGCTCGCACGTGCGGCGCCGGCGATCAACGCGGCGGCCTGCACCCCGTCGAGCTGCTTGCGCCAGCTCTCGCCGCCGTCGTCGCTCTTCAGGATCACACCCAGGTGGCCGGCGGCCCAGCCGGTGCGCTCGTTGACGAAGCGCACCGACGTGAGCGTGGTCTGCACCGGCACCTTGGCCTGGCGCCAGCGGGCACCTGCGTCATCCGACAGCAGCACGGTGCCGCGTTCGCCCACCGCCACCAGGCGCCGCCCGGCACGGGTGACGGCGAGCGTGGCCGCACCCAGCGCCTTCGGACTTTGCAGCGCGGGCTCACTGAGCACCGCGGGAGCCGCCTGAGGTGCCACCGGCTGCGCCCCGGCCGCCGCGCCGCACGCCATCAGCAGTGCAGCGCCTAAGCGCAGCAGAACGGGAGCGCAGTCCATCAGCGTGCGCCCTCGTTGGCCAGCTCTTCGGGGCTGAAGAACGAGCGCGGGATCGGCGGCACCGGCTTGTACTGCATGGGCAGCTCGTTCGATGCCATGTTGAGGTAGTACGCACCCGTCTGCAGGTCATAGCCGCCCCACAGCATGTTGCCCACCACGGCCGGGATGTCCGGTGCGAGCAGCATCAGCGTGTAGTTGGTGCGCCAGAGTTCACCCTTGGCGTCCCAGCCGTCGAAGAGCACGATCTGCCAGCTGTCTTCGTCGATGTAGTACTTGCGCTTGGGCACCACGTGGCGCTTGCCTTCGGCGACCGTCGCCTCCACTTCCCACACGCGGTGCAGTTCCCAGCGCACCAGCGAGGGGTTGAGCGTCTTGGGTGTCACCAGGTCGGCCACCTTGGCGGCGGCGGCGCGGTTGTTGTTGTAGGGGATGTAGATCTCTTTCTTGCCGATGAGCTTGAGGTTGTGCTTGTCGATCGGGCCGAAGAGGTTGAAGGCTTCGTCGAAGAGGCCGATGCCCGAGGTCACCGAATCCGGCGTGTCGTAGGCCACCGACGGCGCCTTGCGCACGCGGCGCTGGCCCACGAGGTACTGCCACAGGCCGCGTGGCTTGCTCGAATTGAGGTTGTCGTGCGCGAGGATGGCCTCGCCCGCCTTGGAGCCCGGCTCGCTCACGAGGAACTTGCCGAGCTGCGAGTAGCCGTCGAACTTCTCCAGGCTGCCCTCGGGGTCGTAGTACTGCTTGCGAAAGCTCTGCGTGCCGCCCGAAGCCATCGCGCGCTTGCCGTCGGCCGTGACCATCCACACGCGCACCTGCGCCTGGATGTAGGTGCCCGTCCACGCGAGGCGGTGGTTCTGGAAGATTTCGTAGCCGTCTTTCGGGATGGGGAACGGTGTGCCGCCGTAGGCGTTCTCGGTGCCGTGGCCGCCGTCGACGAGCTTGGCGCGCGTGGCGTTCTTGAAGGTGTTGTCGTAGACCCATTGCGGCGCGGCGGCCGTGCGGTGCGTCGGGTAGACGTCGATGCGGAAGTCGGGGTACTTCTTCATCAGCGCCTTCACGCCATCGGTCAGGCGCGCGGCATGCTGGTCCATGTTCTTCGCGTTGATCGAGAGCACGGGCTTCTCGCCGGCGAAGGGGTCGGGCCGCGGGTCGCCGGCCTTGTAGCCGGCCGGGGCCTTGGTGAGGCCGCCGTCCCATGCGGGGATGCTGCCGTCCTTGTTGCCAGCGCGCTCGGCACCCAGCGGCGTGAGCGTGGTCTTGAGCTTGGCGGCTTCTTCGGCCGACACGGCGGCTTGCGCCAGAGGCGCCAGGGTCAGGCCCGCGATGAGCGCGGCCAGCAGGTGTTTGCGATGCATGAGGGTTCTCCGGATCAGAAGGTGCGCGAGAGGCTGAAGGACACGTGGGCGCGGTCCTTGAGCGTCTGGCCAAAGGTGAGCTGGCGCGGCGAGCCCGCGCCCGTGACCAGCGTTTCGGTGAAGGTCTTGGCTTCGCCGAAGTAGTCGGTGTAGGTGAGGGCCAGGTTCCAGTCGTTCTGGTACTTGCCCTTCACGCCGATGCTGTAGTCGCCGGCGTTCGAGGCGCCGCCTGCGAAGTTGCTGATCGCCGACGAGCGGCCGCCGAAGTTGTAGCCCACGGCCACCGGCAGCGACATGTCCAGACCCGGCAGCACCTGGAAGTACTGCGGCTCGAAGATCATGCGCAGCGCCCACGCGCCCTTGGTGGTGTTGGGGTCGAGACCCCCCAGGCCGGAGCTGCTGCCGTCGGGGTTGGCGAAGATGTCTTTCGTGACCTTGAGGCGGTGGTTGTAGGCGATCTCGCCGACCAGCGCGCCGCCTTGCCACAGCGGGCCGGGCTGCAGCACGTAGATGCCCGACATCTGCAGGTGCGCCGTGCGGCCCACGGCGTAGCAGGGGTTGTCGCCAGACGTGCCGCAGCTCGCCACAGGGCCGAGGCCGAGCACGGCCGGGTCGCTGTTGAGCGGCGCGTTGCTGCGCAGCGAGCCTTCGAGCGCCCAGTTGAGCTGGCCCACCGACGAGGTGACGCTCGCGCCGACCGTGCGGATGTTGCTGGCATAGGCCAGGTGCACGTTGCCGTTGACGAAGTCGAACACCGGCGCGGCGGGCGTCTTGTCGTGGTACTGCGCGGCGTAGAAGCCGAACTCGTAGTCGCTGCCGGTCGGGCTCCAGCGCAGCTGCACACCGCCTTGGCCGGAGTCTTTCGGGCGGAGATCGCGGCTGGCGTCGTACGAGAGGGACACACCCGGGCCGAAGTTGACCGTGCCGGTGCCGACGTAATCCTGGTTCGAGAAATAGCTGCCGACACCGGGGATCTTGCTCGGTCGCCACTTGAACTGGTAGTAAGCCCCGAGCGACACGCCTTCGGCCACCTGCAGCGAGCCCGAGGCCTGCTCCACCGGCAGCAGCACTTCCTTGAACTGCCAGCCGGGCACCGAGACGATCTTGGCCACGTCCACCGGCCCCTGTGCGTTGGCAATGCCGTTCTGGCCGAAGAAGAGGCTCTCGCCCCACTGCAGCGTGTGCTTGCCCAGGCGCACGGTGCCCTTCATGTCGCCCACGTCACCTTTGAGGTAGGCAAACGCATCGAGCAGTTCGCTGCCGCGGCCATGCTGGCGCCGCGTCGAGGGCAGGAACTCGTTCATCGCCTGGCCGGTGTTGTTGTTCGAGGTGTTGGCCGTGGCGCCGACGGGTGTGCCACCGGCATAGACCTCGGTGCCCTGGTAGTCGTTGTTGCGCAGGTAGACGCTGTCGCGCCAGCTGCTGCCGCTGATGCGGCCGCCGAAGTTCCTGGCCGTCACGTCGAGTTTCGGCCAGCAGGTCGAAGCGGCTGGAGATCAGGCCCTTGTTGAAGTTGTGGTTGCCGTCGTCTTCGTTGACGGTGCCGGGGTCGTTGGCCACGTCCAGGCGCGTGAGCGCGGCCGACGGGTTCTTGAGCCGGTAGCCGGCGCTGTACTTCGGCGTGAGGTCGAGGCGGACCTTCAGCTCGGGGTCGGGCGTCGGGATGTCGAAGGCATAGGCCTCGGGAGCGGACAGCAGGGCGAGCGCTGCCGCCACCGCCAGCGCATGGCGAGTGTGTTGCATGGGGTCTCCAGAGTTGAGGTGTCGTGTCCGCCCCGGGTGGAGCGGCAGCGATCTGTGGGGCCGGTCAGTGGATGAGGAGGAAGCGGCCGTTGTCGATCTTCAGCATCACCCGCGCTCGTTCATCAAAGCCGGTGTGGTTGCTCGGGGAGTAGTTCAGGACGCCGTGCGAGACGACGATCTCCTTCTCGGCTTCGAGCGCGTCGCGCAGCGCCTGGCGGAAGGCCGGCGTGCCGGGCTTGGCCTGCTTGAGTGCCACGGGCACGATGCGTTGCAGCACCTTCAGCGCGTCATGCGCATGGGCGCCGAACTGCGTGCGGCTGTGCGCGCCGTTGGCCTTCTCGAAGCCGTTGACGTAATCGAGCGCCACGGTCTTGATCGGGTTGGCGTCGGTCAGTTGCTCGGCCACCAGCACCGGCCCGGCCGGCAGGATGGCGCCGTTCATCTTGGCGCCGCCCACGCGGATGAGATCGGGCGATGCGGCACCGTGCGTCTGGTAGACCGGCCCCGTCCAGCCGCGCTCGCGCAGGTTGATCTGCGGCATAGCGGCCGCGGAGCCGGCGCCGACGATCAGCACCGCATCGGGCCGGGCGGCGATCACCTTCAGCGCCTGCGCGGTGATGCTGGTGTCGGGCGGCGCGAAGCGCTCGGTGGCCACGATCTCCAGGCCCGCCTTCTTGGCCGAGGCCGTGAAGGCCTGCAGCCACATCTCGCCGTAGCCCTCGTTCCAGCCGAGGAAGGCGACCTTGCGCACCTTGTCGCCCACCATGCGCTTGGCCACCGCATCCGACATCAGCGACACGGGCTGCGGCAGCGTGAAGGTCCAGTCGTCCTTGCCACCGGGCCGTGGGGCCGGCGCGAAGGCGAGCTGCACCGTCTTCGCCTCGGCGGCCACCGGCACCATGGCCAGCACCGCCGGCACGCCAGAGGAACCGAGCAGCACGTCGACACGGTCTTCGGTGACGAAGCGCCGCGTGTTCTTCACCGCGGCGGTGACGTCGGATGCGTCGTCGAGCACGGTCAGCACCACCTTCTCGCCGCCGATCTTGTCGGGCCACAGCGTCAGTGATTTCTGGATCGGCAGGCCCAGCGAGGACAGCGGTCCGGTCAGCGAGAGGTTGACGCCGATCTTGAGGTCGGCGTGGGCGGCAGGGGCCAGTGCGGCGTTGAGCGCGAGCACGGCCGCCGCCTGGCGAAGCAGGCGATGCATGGTGGTTGTCTCCGTCTTGTAAGGGGGTGATGCGATGCGGCGCGTGTCAGAGGTAGGTCGAGGCCAGCCCTCCGTCGACCGGCAGGTTGATGCCGCTGACCCAGCGTGCGGCGTCCGAACACAGGAAGGCGACCACCGGTGCCACTTCGTCAGCGAGCGCCGGGCGCTTCATGCGGTGGGCGTCCTTCTGCACGCGCTCGGCGCCGAGCATGGTGACGAAGTCGCCGAGGATGGGCGTGAACACCGGCCCCGGCGCGACGCAGTTCATGCGCACGCCGCGCTCCAGGAACCACTTCTGCGATTGCGTGATCGTCCAGACGATCAGCGCCTCCTTGAAGTACTGGTAGCAGGCCTCCTGCGGCACCGGCTTCCTGGCGAGGAAGGCGAGGCCAGCCTCGAAGCTCGGCGTCTCGCCCAGTGCCTTGTGCAGGTCGAGCCGCTGCGGCCACTCGGCGCCGAGGATGGACGAGATGTTGACGATGGCGCCGCCGGCAGGCATGCGATCGAGTACACGCTGGCAGAGGTGGCGCAGGCCGAGGTAGTTGACACGCGCCACCAGGTCGACCGGCGCGGTGCCCGGCACGCCGGCGATGTTGCACAGCGCGTCGATGCGCTCGGGAAGCTGGTTCACGGCCGCGTCGATGGTCGACTGCTCGGAGAGATCGGCCTTCACGAAGCCGTCGAGCGTGATCATCGGGTCGTTGCGGTCGACGCCGATCACGCGTGCGCCTTGCAGGCGCAGCAGGCGCGCGGTCTCGGCGCCGATGCCGGAGCTCGATCCGGTGATGACGATGGTCTTGCCTTGGAAGTTCATCAGGGTCTCCTTGTTTTGTGGATGCTCAGAACGGGAACTGCGGCGGCGCGTCTTTCACCGTCACCCACTGCCAGGTGCTGAACTGCTCCCAGTCGCCGGGGCCGCCGTGCGAGTTGCCGTTGCCGGCGATGCCGGGTCCGCCGAAGGGGTTGGTGGCGTCGTCGTTCACGGTCTGGTCGTTGATGTGGACCATGCCGGCGCGCAGCTGCTGGCCGATGGCCATCGCACGGCCCACCGAGCGCGAGATCACCGCCGCGGCCAGGCCGCCGTGGCCGGCGTTCGCCAGGGCCACGGCCTCCTCGTCGGTCTTGAAGGTCACGAGGTTGACCACCGGTCCGAAGGTCTCGTCGTCGAAGCTCTTCATGCCGGGCTTCACGCCCGCCAGCACGGTGGGCTTGTAGAAGAGGCGCTCGTAGCTGCCGCCGGCCAGCAACCGGGCGCCGGCCTTCACGCTCGCCTGCACCGTGGCATGCACACGGTCGCGCTGGCGCTCGTCGATCAGCGGGCCCAGGGCCACCTGGCCACTCGCGCCGTCGCCCACCGGCAGGTGCGTGGCCTTGGCGACCAGGCGCTGCGTGATGGCCTCGGCGATCGACTCGTGCACCAGCACGCGGTTCGAGGCCATGCAGATCTGGCCCTGATGCAACCACGCGCCCCAGGCGATGTTGCTGGCGGCGAGGTCGAGGTCAGCCTCGCTGCGCATATCGTCGAGCACGATCAGCGAGTTGCTGCCACCCAGTTCGAGCGACACCTTCTTGAGGTGCCGGCCGGCCAGCTCGCCGATGTGGCGGCCCACGCCGGCCGAGCCGGTGAAGGAGATCATCGCGACCTTGGGGTCGGTGATCAGCGCCTCGCCCACCTCGGCACCGCCGGGCAGCACGTGCAGCACACCCGCGGGCAGGCCGGCCTCTTCGAACACCTTGGCGATGAGCAGGCCGCCGCTCACCGGCGTGCGCGGATCGGGCTTGATGACGACGGCGTTGCCGGCGGCCAGGGCCGGCGCCACCACGCGCAGCGTGAGGATGAGCGGGAAGTTGAACGGCGAGATCACGCCCACCACGCCATGCGGCACACGGCGCGCGATCGACCAGCGGCCGGGCGTGCTGGGCAGCACCTGGCCCTGCGACTGCATCGGCATCGAGGCGGCCAGGTGGCAGAAGGCCACGGCCTCGCGCACCTCGTGCTGGCCCTTGGGCACGATGCCGCCGGTCTCGCGGGCGATGTAGAGCGCGAGTTCGTCGAAGTGCTGCTGGAAGATCGCCGCGGCGCGCTGGAAGACCGCCGCCCGATCGCGCGGCGGCAGGGCCGCCCAGGCCGGCTGTGCGGCGGCGGCCGCCGCCGTGCTGGGCGGCACGTCGGCGGTCACGGCACGGCCGGTGCGGGTGAGTGGCGCGCCGGTGGCGGGCTCGATCACGTCGGCCGAGGTGGAGGCGGCTCGCCAGCCGTGGCTGTAGACGTGCTCGCGCCAGAAGGCATGGTCGAGGAAGGGGGTCGTGGTCATGGGGGTGAGGTCTCCGATCTGCGGGGCTGGTGAGGTGTTCGTGCCACCGCCATCGCAACGCGTGTGCCGAAACCGCCAGGCGCGTCGGCGAGACGGCGTTTCAACGCCGCCCGCAGGCCCTGTCTTTCAGAGGGAAGCACGGCCTCCACCTCAGTGCTTTCCCTGAGGGGCGCTTGCGCGCCGCACCAAAGGGTTTACGCGGAGGCTCGTGTTTTCTCAAATGAAAACAAAATCCGGCTCACGTCCCGCCGAATTTCATCAATTGAGAAACTGCCCATGGCCAAACCGTCACGGATCTCCCTGGCCGAAATGGCACGCCAGAGCGGCTCGATGCTGCGGCGCGGCGACAGCGCGCATTTCGACCAAGGGCTGCCGCCCACGCTGGCCGAGCTGACCGAGTCGCTGTTCTTCTCGCCCGGCGACGGGCGCATCTGGATGAACGACCAGCGCATGCTGCTGTGGCACAGCTCGGCGATGGGCCACCTGCGGCGCGAGCTGATCGACACGCTGGGCCTCGACCGCGCGCGCGGCCTGCTCACCCGCGCCGGCTACGTGGCCGGTGCGCGCGACGCGCAGCTCGTGCGCGAGCGCTGGCCCGAGGGCGACGCGGCCGCGGTGTTCATGGCCGGCACACGCCTGCACTCGCTCGAAGGGGCGGTGAAGGTCACGCCGCTCAGCTTCGACTTCGACATCGACCGCGGCACCTACGAAGGCGAATTCCTCTGGGAGCATTCGAGCGAGGACGACGAGCACATCTCCGCCTACGGCCTGGGCACCGAGCCCGCGTGCTGGTCGCAGATCGGCTATGCCACCGGCTACGTGACGAGCCTCTTCGGGCAACTGGTGGTGTTCCGGGAAGTGGAGTGCCGCTCGATGGGGGCCAGCGTGTGCCGCGTGGTCGGGCGCCACGCGGCGGCGTGGTCCGACGTGAGCGAAGACCTGCGCTACCTGCAGGCGCGCGACTTCCGCAGCCTGGCCGAAACAAGCCCGGCCTCGGCCACCGTGGTGCCTGCCGTGGTGCAGCCGGTCGCGCCCGACGGCGGCGACCGGCACGAGATCGTCGGCGCCTCGTCGGCCTTCAACTCGGCCTGCCACCAGCTCGCGCGTGTGGCGCGCAGCCAGGCCACGGTGCTCTTCACCGGCGAATCGGGCGTGGGCAAGGAGGCCTTCGCACGGCGGCTGCACCGCATCAGCGCCCGCGCCGACAAGCCTTTTCTCGCCGTCAACTGCGCTGCCATTCCCGAGACGCTGATCGAGTCGGAGCTCTTCGGCGTGGAGCGCGGCGCCTACACCGGCGCGAGCAGCTCACGCCCCGGCCGCTTCGAGCGCGCCGACGGCGGCACCCTCTTCCTCGACGAGATCGGCACCCTGAGCCTCGTGAGCCAGGGCAAGCTGCTGCGCGCACTGCAGGAGTCCGAGATCGAGCGGGTGGGCGGCACGCGCACGCTGCGGGTCGACGTGCGCGTGGTCGCCGCCACCAACGTGGACCTGCAGGCCGAGGTGCGCGCCGGGCGCTTTCGCGAGGACCTCTTCTACCGGCTCAACGTGTTCCCGATCCACCTGCCGCCGCTGCGCGAACGGCGCGACGACATCCCCCTGCTGATGAACCACTTCCTGCGCCGCGAATCGCTGCGCCACGGCCGCCAGCTCACCGGCTTCACGCCCCGCGCGGTGCGCGCGATGCTGCACTACGCCTTCCCCGGCAACATCCGCGAGCTGCAGAACCTCATCGAGCGCGGCCTCATCTCGGCCGAAGACGGCGCACCGATCGACGTGGCCCACATGTTCAGGCGCGAGCAGTTGTCGGAAGAGACGCTGTTGGCGATCGGCGCACAAGGCACGCTGAGCGCCAAACCCCAGGCGAGCCCGGGCACCCTGCTGGAAACGCTGCGCCAGCAGCTCGGCCCATCGCAGCCGCTTTCGCTGCCGGCGCTGGAGCACCAGTTGCTGCAGGAGACGGTGGCGGCCTGCAAGGGCAACCTCGCCGCCGCCGCCCGCCAGCTCGGCCTCACCCGGGCGCAGCTCGCCTACCGGCTGGAGCGCGCCGCGGCACCGGGCCGTCGCAAGCCGCGCGGATCACCCAAGGGCGACGCTGGATGAGCCCTGCCCCGCACAGCGGGCACAAGCACTCAGGGTTGAGCCCCGTCGATTGAAAGAGATCTGAAAGATCCGCTCCCGCACGATCGCTTCCATGCTCAACAGCCTGGAGGCAGCGTGAACCGAAGTGAAAAGAAACTGGTCTTTGCCGCGTGTGCGGTGGCAGGTGCCTTTGGCGCCGTGTCGGCCTCGGCGCAATCCAGCGTGACCTTGTTCGGCGTCGCCGACACGAGCGCGCGCTACGTGAAGAACGAGAACGTCGGGTCGATCAAGAGCTTGGCCTCGGGTGCCAACCAGACCAGCCGACTGGGCTTTCGGGGTATCGAAGACCTCGGCGGCGGCTGGAGCGCCGGCTTCCACCTCGAACACGGTATCTCGGTCGACACCGGCACGGCCGCGTCGAGCACGCAATTCTGGGACCGACGTGCCACCGTGAGCCTGCTCGCCAAACCCTTGGGCGAGATCCGCATCGGCCGCGACTTCGTGCCCAGCTACGTGAGCTGGGGCCGCCACGACCCCTTCGGCTACGTGGGTGTCGCAAGCTCCGGCACCTTCATCTCGGCCACGCCGGTCGGGCCGATCCGGTCGGCGTATGGCACGGGGGGCAACACCACCGTGCGTTCGAGCAATGCGGTCCAGTACCTCCTGCCCTCGGGCCTGGGCGGCGTCGACGGTGCCTTGATGGTGGCGGCAGGCGAAGGTGGCACGGCGGCCAACGGCCAGCACAAGTTGGTGGGCGGACGGCTCGGGTTCACCCATCCGCTCTTCGGCATCACCGCGGCACACGACCGGGTGGAGAACGACCTCACCGTGCTGGGCTCCCACACCGACACCGTGGTCGGCGGGCATCTGTCGCTGTCCTTCATGCGGCTGACCCTGGCCACGCGGCAGTTCAAGTACGGCAACGCGAAGCAGAGCAACCTGCTCGTGGGCGCGACGGTCCCGGTCGGGGCCGGTGAAGTGAAGGCGTCGTTCAACCGCGCGAACCTGCAAGGTCGCGTGGGGGCCACCGTCATCGACGCGAACGATGCCTCGCAGATCGGCCTGGGCTACGTGCATGCGCTGTCGAAGCGCACGGCGCTCTACACCACGGCCAGCCGCATCAGCAACAAGGGAGCGGCCAGCTTCGCCATCCCTGGCGGGCCTGCCGGGCTCGCAGGCGGCCGTGATTCGACGGGCTTTGAAGCCGGGCTGCGGCACAACTTCTGAAACCCGGGTGAGAGCGGGGCCTCGGGGCGTCCATGGAAGGTCATGGACGCCCCTCTTTTCAGGCTCCGCCGCACCCTCCTCTTCGAGCACGTAGCCCAGCCCCCGGTAGGTGGACACGCGCACACCGGCATGGGCCAGGCGCTTGCGCAACCGGTGCACGATCACGTCGACCGCGCCCGGCTGGACGTCGTCGTCATCGGCAAAGACACGGTCGATGATCTGCTGGCGGGTGAGCGGCTCGCCGCTGCGCTGCAGCAGGCTCATGAGCAGCGTGTGCTCGCGGCGCGACAGCGCAAGCGGCTCGGAATTGAGCCGGAACTGGCGACTGACGCCGTCGAAACCCAGGGGCCCACATGCGAAACGAGGGTGCGCCACCCCGCGCGAGCGCCGGATCAGCGCGATCAACCGCGCCTCCAGCTCGGGCAGCGCAAACGGCTTCGACATGAAATCATCGGCGCCCTCGTTGAGCACGGCGATGCGCTCGGACAGCGAGTTGCGCGCCGTCAGCACCAGCACGGGCAGGCGGCGGTCGTGCCGGCGCAACTGCGCCAGCACCTCGCGGCCCGAGCACCCCGGCAAACCGAGATCGAGCACCAGCGCGTCGTAGTCGTGGCGGCCGAGCAGTTCGCGCAGGACCATGGCCCCGTCATTGAACCAGTCGAGCTTGAACCCCGCGGGCTGCAGCGCCTTGAGCAGCCATTCGGCGAGCGGCCGTTCGTCTTCAGCGAGCAGGATGCGCACGGTGCGCCTCGGGGCCGACGGCGTTTCGAAGAAGTTGCGCGCGACTCATCGCGATCAGTCGACGATGCGCCCCTGCTCGGAAATCATGACGAAGTTGACGTACTGGGTGCCCACGCGCTTGCCGGCGCCGAACTGCAGGCGGTAGTGGCCGGGGCCGTCAAGGCGCTCGGCTTCCAGCGCCTGCACGAAGGCCTTGCGGTCGAGCTTCTGGCCCGCGCGGCGCAAGGCCTGCACCACGAATTTGCCGACGATGAACCCTTCGAACTCCACGAAGTCGGGCGTGGTGGACGCCCCCTTGCGCTGGCGCAGGCGCAGCTCGTACTCCTGGACCAGCGGGTGCGCGCTCGCACGGAAGGGGTTGGGTACGAGTTGCGACACCATGATGCCGCGGGCTTCGGCGCCGAGTTCGCGGGTGAGCACGGCGATGTCGACCAGACCCCGGGCGAGGTACTGGATCGACGGGCAGCCGTAGGCTTTCATCGCGCTCACGAAAGCGGCCGCGTCCTTGCCGGAGACGCCCAGGATCATCACGTTGGGGCAGTTGCGGGCCAGTGCCATCGCCGGTGCCTGCACAGCCTGCCGGGGATCCTTGGGGTTGATCGGCATGCTGGTCGACGCCAACAGTTCGCGCCCGAAACGCTTGAGGTGCTGGCTCACGTCCTGGCGGAGCTCTTCTCCCACGGGGGTGCTGTAGTGGACGAGCGCCACACGCTGGAAGGCCACCGTGTCGATGTGCCGGGCCAGCAGGGCGAGCTCGTCCTCGAAGCTCGCGCGGAACATGAACACGTTGCGGTGCGAGCCGTCGTACAGCTCCGGGAAGCCGGTGTACGGCGCGAGGAAGGGAATGCCCTTTTCGCGCACCAGGGGCAAGGCTGCCTTGACCGGTGCGGTGAAGGTGTGTCCCACGAGTGCGAAGACACGGTGCTGGTCGATCAGCGAACGCGTGTTGGCCGCGGCGGTGTCGGCCTTGTTGCCGTCGTCGAGCGAGAGCAGCTCGATGCGCCGGCCGTGCACACCACCAGCCGCGTTGGCGGCGCCGAAGGCCAGGAGCATGCCGTCGCGGTACTGCACGCCGGCCTGCGTGCCGCCACTGCCGCTCAGCTTGGCCGACTGGCCGAGCACGATGCGGTCAGGGTGCACACCGGGGCTTGCACCCTCTTGCGCTGCCGCGGGCCGCACGCCCCCGAAGGCCAGGGCCGCGATGAACAAGATCCGAAGAAGTCGGTGGGTTGCCATCGTGGCTCCTCTCACACCGCGTCAGTGAACGAGACAGGCCTGAACGAACGCGGACACGTCGCGCAGCACGTGGTCGATGTCGCGCTTCAGGGTGATGAAGTGGGCGTTGCGCTCGCGCGTCTGCTCATCCATGTACAAGGCGCGGTTGGTTTCGATCTGAAGGCTGTGGCGGTTGTTCGCGGGCTGGCCCGAGCTGCGGATCAGGTCCTGCCCCTTGTACGGATCGTTGACCGAGACCGTGTAGCCGCGCAGCTTGAAGGCCGCGGCCACCACGTCGAGAAACTCCGGCGCGCAGGTGCTGCCGTCGAGGTCGCCGAGCACGACGTCGGCGACGCACCGCGCCTTGAGCCCAAGCCGTTCATAGGCGTTGCTCGGCATGGAGTGCAGGTTCAGGTGCCACCACCCGCCAAAGCGCTCGGCCACGCGGCGCAGCTGGTCGTCGACCACCTGGCGGTAGGGCCTCCAATAGTGTTGGATGCGGCGCTCCACCTCGCCCACGCTGAGCCGGCGGGCGTAGATGGGCAGGAACTCGGGGGTGAGGCGCCAGACCAGGCCGTTGCCTTGTTCGATGCAGCGCGGCGACGGGCTTGCACGATGCGGCCAGGGACCGTCGAGCATGGCCACGTCGATGTCGGACTCCAGGCGGTTCGGGTCGATGTAGCTGCGCGGAAAAGTAGCGGCGATGAGGCTGCCGCCCACCAGTGGCACGCCGGACCACAGCGCCTCGACATGGGTGTCTTCGCTGCGGCGCAGCGCGGCGAGCTCCACCGCATGGTCGAAATCGTCAGGGTAGTGGGTGCCGCTGTGGGGCGAGTCGCAGACCAGGGGCATGGGCGGGGTGCCGGCCGGTGGGCCCGATAGGATGACAGGCGTCATGGCAAGAACCTCACTCCAGCACGATCTTGTGCTTCTTGATCGTGCTCCGGAAGAACTCGATGCGCTCCGAGATCTCCTGCTTGTACTGGGCCGGGGTGATGGCCTGGGGCAAGATGGCGCCGCGGGCCTCCCACGCGGTTTTCGTCGCCGGGTCGTTGAGGACGCTGCGCATGGCTTCGTAAAGCCGCGACACGATCGCGGGCGGTGTGCCGGCGGGAGCCGCCAGGCCCGTCCACGAGGTGAGGTTCAGCTCGGGGAGCTTGAGTTCGTCGAAGGTGGGCACCGAGGGCAGCTGCGGTATGCGCTGCGGTGCCGCCACGGCCAGTGCACGCAATTTGCCGTTGACGATGTTCGCCAGGTTCGAGGTCAGGTTGTTCCAGGTCATCTGCACCGTGCCCGAGAGCAGGTCCGTCAGCGCCGGGCCGGCGCCCTTGTACGGCACGTGCTCCAGCGACAAGCCCAGCCTGGCCTTGAGCAGCTCCATGCTGATGTGGGCCACCGAGCCGGGGCCCGAACTCGCATAGTTCCACTTGTTCGGATTCGCACGCGCAAAGGCGACGAACTCATCGAAGGTCTTCACGGGCAATGACGCATTCACCAGCAGCACGTTGGCCAGCCGATCGATCAGGGTGATCGGTGCGAAGTCGTTTTCGGCGTGGTAGCTCAGGTTCGGCGACACGGCCGGGTTGACCACGTGCGTCGACTGCGACGTGACGACCAGCGTGTAGCCGTCCGGCGGCGCTTTTGCCACATGGGTGGTGCCGATGGCGCCCGCCGCGCCAGCACGGTTTTCGACGACGATCGGCTGCCCAAGGACCTTGGTCAGACGATCGGCCATCGCGCGGCCCGAGATGTCCACCGCGCCGCCAGGCGCAAACGGCACCACGAACGTGATCGGGCGGCTGGGGTAGCGCGCGGCCTGGGCCCAGGCGGGCAGCGAGCTGCAGCCCAGCAGCCCCGCAGTGGCGCCCAGCAGGTGGCGACGATGGACTCCGACTTTCATGGACGAACCTCTTTTGGGTTGTGGTTGACGAATGGACTCAGCGTAGGAGCCGCACCCGGTGCTGGGAAGCAACAAATTGATCCGCCGTGTTGTCACAATGTCATCACCATGAAGATCCGGTCGGCCTCTCTCGTTGAGCTGCATGCGTTCCTGAGCGTGTGCAGCACCGGCTCCATGCGCCAGGCGGCCGACCAGCTGTGCGTGACACAAGCCGCCGTGAGCCGGGCCGTCGGGCGGCTCGAACGGCGGGTCGGCTGCACGCTGTTCGAACGCAACGCACAAGGGGTGAGGCCGAACGCCGCCGCAAGGGCCCTGCAGGCCCGCATCGAACCGAGCCTCGTCGAGCTGGAACGCGCCTTCGGCGAGTTCGCCGAATCGCCCGTGCAGCGCAGCACCCTGCGCCTGAGCGTCGTTCCCACGCTCGGCACACGCTGGCTGATGCCCCGGCTCGGCGCGTTTCAGGCGGCCCATCCGGGCATCCGCGTGGAGTTGCGCCAGTTCCACCACAACGAGGACTTCCTGCGCGACGACGTCGACGCATGGATCTACCTCAAGCGGCCCGCCACCCGCTGGCCGCGCGGCATTTCGGCGCGCTACCTGATCGGCCGCGAGATCACGCCGGTGTGCACCCCCGCCATCGCCGCGCGCCTGAAAGGTCCGGGCGACCTGCTGAACGAGGCCCTGCTGCACCACACCAACTTCCCCGACAACTGGCGTTTGTGGCTGAGCACCGCCAAGGTCGAGACCACCAAGCTGCGGCTCGGGGACGGCTTCGATCTCGCGAACAACCTGATCGTTGCGGCCGCTTCGGGCATGGGGGTGGCCGTGCTGCAGCCCTGCCTGATCGAGCGGGAGCTGGCCTCGGGTGAACTCGTCCTGCCGTTCGACCTGAGCGTATCGACCGGCCGCGGCTACTTCTTCTGTACGCGCAAGGCCACCGACGGAAAGAAGGCCGTCGAGGTGTTCCGGCGGTGGATCGGCTCGATGGCGCAGGCCTGAGGGGCACCCACGCCTAGGGCCTGTTAACACTAAAATGGCAGCCGCGTGACTCATCAAAAGCCCGCCATCGAGGCGCAAAGCGCAGCTGTAGCTGTGGCTACAGCGAGCATTTGCAACGCTGAGGGCGGGCTTTTAATGAGATCACCCGCAGGGCCGAAGCCTGAAGGCGCGCTCGGCGGCGTTGCAGGCTCGTTGTGTGCCACAGGCACACGGCCTCGCCTGCGCCTTGCCGTGCACGCCTTCAGGCTTCAGCGCGGCTGCCCTTTTAGTGTTAACAGGCCCTAGTCGAACACCGGCAGCACGTCGTCTTTCAGGGTGCTGCGCACCTGCTCGTAGTCGGGCATCACCGAACGCACCACGTCCCAGAAGCGCGCGCTGTGGTTCATCTCGCGCAGATGCGCCAGCTCGTGTGCCACCACGTAGTCGATCTGCGGCATGGCGAAATGGATCAGGCGCCAGTTGAGGCGGATGGCTCCATCGGCCCCGGCGCTGCCCCAGCGCGTCTGCGCCGACGACAGCGAGAGCCGCGTGTAGCGCACCCCGAGCTGCTGCGCGAAGTGTGTGAGACGCTCTTCGAACACCCGCCGCGCCTGGCGCTGCAGCCAGCTCTGCACCACGTCGCGGATCTGCTCCGGCGTGGCGGTGTGCGGCAGGCCCACGTGCAGCGTGAGGCGCGGCACGCCGGGCAGCGCCTCGGCGTCGGTGTTGAGCACCGCCCCGCCACGCGTGAGACCGGCGCGCACGTCGAGCACGATGATCACCGTCTCACCGAGGAAGGGGATGCCGGTGCCGTCGCGCCAGTCGACCTTGGCAGCCTGCAGCCGCTGCGCGCGCTCCTGCTGCTCGGCGAGCTTGCGCAGGATCCAGTCGCCCTTCTCGCGCAGCGCCGATTCGATCTCGCCGATGCCGACCCACTTGGGGGCGGCCACGCTCAGGCCTTCGATGCCGACGACGAAGCCGATGCTCTTGCGGCGCGCACGGCGCAGCGCATAGGCGACGGTGTGCTCGCGCAGGCGGATCTCGCGCTGGGCGTTGGGGTGGCGGAAGACGGCGGGGGCCAGCACGGCGGCAAGGGGCACGGCAGGCGGCGAGGGAATCGAGGGCGCGGACGGTGCGGCGTGGGCCTGCGGCGCCGGCGCGGCGGGCGCTGCGTCTGCCGGCGTCGGCTCATCGAACAGCGAAAGCTGCGGTGTCGATGGGGCCGGCATGCCGCGGGTCATGAGCCGTGATTCTAGGTTCTGGGGTCCGTGCCCTGGCCGGCGTAGGCCTCGGGGTCGAGCCGGCGCATCTCGGACTCGATCCAGTCCTCGACCTCGCGCATCAACTCGTCGGGCTCGCGGCCCACCGAAGGAATCGGCTTGCCGATCGACACGTCGACGATGCCCGGGCGCAGCAGGAAACTCTTGCGCGGCCAGCACCGCGCCGACGTGACCGCGATCGGCACCACCGGCCGGCCGGTCGAGCAGGCCAGGCGCGTGCCGCCGACCTTGTAGGTGCCCTTCTGGCCGCGCGCCGCACGGGTGCCCTCGGGGAACATGATCACCCAGTTGCCGTTGTCCATCAGCCGCTTGCCCTGCTCGGCCACTTTGTTCCAGGCCTCGGTGCGCCGGCTGCGGTCGATGTGGATCATGTCCATGCGCGCCATCGCCCAGCCGAAGAAGGGGATGTAGAGCAGCTCGCGCTTGAACACGTAGGCGAGCGGGTGCGGCATCAGCGTGGGGAAGAAGAAGGTCTCCCAGGTCGACTGGTGCTTGGGCAGCAGGATGACACCGGTGTCGGGCAGGTTCTCCATGCCGGTGACACGCGGCTTGACGCCGCAGACGACGCGGCAGATCCACATCGACTGCATCAACCAGCCGGCGCAGGCCCAGTACATCCTGTCGCCGCGCACGAAGGCCGAGTAGAGGATGACCGCGATCGCCCAGGGGATCACCGTCACCGACATCCAGAGCACGAAGAAGGCCGAGCGCAGGGCGTACCAGAGGGTGCGCATCAGTCGAGCCTCCCGAAGCCGGAGTCGGCCTTGCCGCTGCGGGCCGTGCGTTCGCGCTGGATCATGTGTTCGGCAAAGGCGGCCAGGTCGGCATGCACCTGCAGCTCGGGGATCTGCTGTTCCATCTGGGCGATCTGCGCGTCGCTGAGGGCCGCGCCCTTGCCGGTGCGCACGAGGTGGGGCGGGCAACCGGCTGCAACCGCGGCTTCGAGGTCGCGGGCGGAGTCGCCCACCACCGGCACCTTGCGCAGGTCGACGCCATAGCGCTCGCCGATCTGTTCATACAGACCGGGCAGGGGCTTGCGGCAACTGCATTGGTCTTCGGGTGCGTGCGGGCAGAAGAAGACCGCGCCGATTCGGCCGCCCACCCGGGCGAGGGCTGCATTCATCTTGGTGTGCATGGCGTTGAGCGCCGCCATGTCGAAGAGGCCGCGGCCGAGGCCCGACTGGTTGGTGGCGATCACGGTCTGCCAGCCGGCCTGGTTCAGGCGTGCAATGGCTTCGAGCGCGCCCGGAAGGGGCACCCACTCCTCGGCCGACTTGACGAAGTCGTCGCGGTCCTCGTTGATGGTGCCGTCGCGGTCGAGGATGATGAGGTTCATCGCACCCTGCTCGTGTCTCATCACGTGGCCAATCGGGACAGGTCGGCGACACGGTTCATCGCGGCGTGCAGGGTGGCGAGCAGGCCCAGGCGGTTCGCCCGCAGCGCGGCGTCTTCGGCGTTGACCATCACCTGGTCGAAGAAGGCATCGACTGGCGCCCTGAGCGCGGCCAGCGCCTGCAGCGAAGCCGTCTGGTCGCCAGCGTCGAAGGCGGCATCGGCCTTGGGCTTGACCTTCTGCAGCGACTCGTAGAGCGCGGCTTCGGCCGGCTCCTTCAACAGCGCCGTGTCGACCTTCGCCTCGACAGCGCCTTCCGCCTTCTTCAGGATGTTGCCCACGCGTTTGTTGGCCGCGGCGAGCGAGGCCGACTCGGCCAGCGCCGCAAACGCACGCACCGCCGCGAGGCGCTTGGGCACCTCGCTCGGCGCCGGGCGCAGCGCCAGCACGGCATCGACTTCGTGGGCGCTGTAGCCCTGCTCGCGCAGCGTGCCGGCCAGGCGTTCGTAGATGAAGGTGGACAGCGCTTCGGTGGGGTCCTCGATCAGCTCGCCAAAGGCCGGCAGCGCCGCTTTCACCAGCTCGTCGACCTGAAGGTGCAGGCCCTTCTCGGTCAGGATGCGCAGCACGCCGAGCGCATGGCGGCGCAGCGCGAACGGGTCCTTGTCGCCGGTGGGCAGCTGCCCGATGCCGAAAAAGGCCGACCAGCGTCTCCAGCTTGTCGGCCAGGGCGAGCACGGTGCCGGTGTGGTTGCGCGGCAGTGCGTCGCCGGCGAAGCGCGGCTTGTAGTGGTCTTCGATCGCGATGGCCACGCCGTCACGCAAGCCCTCGTGGCGGGCGTAGTAGCCGCCCATCACGCCCTGCAGCTCGGGAAACTCGCCGACCATGTCGGTCAGCAGGTCGGCCTTGGCCAACAGCGAGGCTTCGCGCACCTTGCTGTCGAGCACGTCGAAGTGGTCCTTGTCGTCGACCGAGTAGGGCACGGTCGCCAGGCGCAGCAGGTTGACGATGGCGTGGCCGATGGCCTGCACCCGCTCGGCGCGCTCACCCTGGGTGCCGAGCTTGCCGTGGTAGACCACCTTGGCGAGGCCGGGCACGCGCGAGGCGAGCGTCTTCTTGCGGTCCTGGTCGAAGAAGAACTTGGCGTCGGCCAGGCGCGGGCGCACCACACGCTCGTTGCCGCCGACCACGCGGCTCGGGTCTTCGGGGCGGATGTTGCTGACGATGAGGAACTTGTTCGTCAGCTTGCCGTGCGCGTCGAGCAGCGGGAAGTACTTCTGGTTGGCCTTCATCGTGAGGATGAGGCACTCCTGCGGCACGTCCAGAAACTCTTTCTCGAACTCGCACAGCAGCACGTTGGGGCGCTCAACGAGGGCGGTCACCTCGTCGAGCAGGGCCTGGTCGTCGATGGGCGTGAGGCCGAGCTTGCCGGCCTCGTGCTGCAGCTGGCGCACGATCTCTCCGTGGCGCTGCTCGAAGCTTGCGATCACGGCGCCCTGCTCTTCGAGCTGCTGGGCGTAGTGGTCGGCGTCTTGAATCACCACCGGATCGACCTTGGCTTCGAAGCGGTGGCCGTGGGTGTCGCGGCCGGCCGTGAGGCCAAGCACGCGCACCGGCACCACGTCGGCGCCGTGCAGCACGACAAGACCATGCGCGGGGCGCACGAAGTTCACGCTGCTCCAGCCATCGGCCAGCTGGTACTGCATGACCTTGCGGATGGGCAGCTGGGCCAGCGTCTTGTCGAGTGCTTCCTGCAGACCCGCGGCGAGTGTGATGCCCTTGGCGGTGCTGTCGTAGAAAAGCGCTTCGGCCTTGCCGTCGACCTGGCGACGCAGCTTGGGCACGACCGACGCATCGGCACCGACGCTTGCGAGCTTCTTCAGGAGCGCCGGCGTCGGCTGGCCGGCAGCGTCGAGGCCCACGCTCACCGGCACGAGCTTGAGCGACACCGCCTTGTCGTCGGCCTGGAGGCGCACGGCGCTGATATGCACGGCGAGGCGGCGCGGCGAGGCAAACGAGGTGACCGCGGAGTGCTCCGTGCTGAGGCCGTGGGCCTTCAGGCTCTCGGCCAGCACCGACGAGAACGAGGCGCCGAACTTCTTCAGATCTTTCGGCGGCAGCTCTTCGACGAAGAGTTCGACCAGCAGGTTCTTCGTCGTCATCACGCCGCCTTCTTGTTCTTGTCGAGCTGGGCCACGACTTCATCGGCCCAGGCCTTCGGCGCCATTGGAAAGCCCAGCCGGGCGCGGCTGTCGAGGTAGCTCTGCGCCACGCTGCGCGAGATGTTGCGAATGCGGCCGATGTAGGCCGCGCGCTCGGTCACGCTGATCGCACCGCGCGCATCGAGCAGGTTGAAGGTGTGGCCGGCCTTGAGCACCTGCTCGTAGGCGGGCAGCGCGAGCTGCTGCTCCATCAGGTACTTGGCCTGCTTCTCGTGTGCAGCAAAAGCCTGCAGCAGGAAGTCGACGTCGGAATGCTCGAAGTTGTAGGTGCTCTGCTCGACCTCGTTCTGCAGGTAGACGTCGCCATAGCTGAGCGTGTCGGTCCACTTCAGGTTGTAGACGTTGTCGACGCCCTGCAGGTACATGGCGAGGCGCTCCAGCCCATAGGTGATCTCGCCGGTGATGGGCTTGCACTCGATGCCACCCACCTGCTGGAAGTAGGTGAACTGCGTGACCTCCATGCCGTTGAGCCACACCTCCCAGCCCAGGCCCCAGCAGCCGAGTGTGGGGTTCTCCCAGTCGTCTTCGACGAAGCGCACGTCGTTGCTCTTCAGGTCGAAGCCCAGCGCTTCGAGCGAGCCGAGGTAGAGGTCGAGGATGTTGTCGGGCGCGGGCTTCAACACCACCTGGTACTGGTAGTAGTGCTGCAGGCGATTGGGGTTCTGGCCGTAGCGGCCGTCTTTCGGGCGGCGGCTCGGTTGCACGTAGGCGGCCTTCCAGGGCTCGGGGCCGAGCGCGCGCAGGAAGGTGGCGGTGTGGCTGGTGCCGGCGCCGACTTCCATGTCGTAGGGCTGCAGCAGGGCGCAGCCCTGGCGATCCCAGTAGTCTTGCAGGCGCAGGATGATTTGCTGGAAGGTCAGCATGGTGGTGGGCCGCGACGTGGCCACTCGGTGAAAACGCGCGATTTTAAAGGCCGCCCTGCTTGCGCCCGTCACTCTTTGCGGCGCAGCGGCAAGGTCATGAGCATCAGCACCAGGGCCACTGCCACCAGGGGCCACAAGCCGTAGCGCGAGGCCCACCAGGCGTAGGGCGTCAGCCCCTGCCGGCCTTCGACCTGGGCGTCGAGCACACCTTGCGTGAACGGCGGCAGCGAATGGGTGACCACACCGTGGTGGTCGATCACCACCGTCGCGCCGGTGTTGGTAGCCCGCACCATCGGGCGCTGGAATTCGAGCGAGCGCATGCGCGAGATGATCTGGTGCTGGTTCACCGCGATGGTGTCGCCGAACCATGCGATGTTGCTGATGTTGGCGAAGATTGTCGGCGCTTCGTTCATCTCGATGAAACGGGCGGCCAGCTCTTCGCCAAACAGGTCTTCGTAGCAGATGTTGGGCGCGATGCGCTCGCCCTTGAAGGCGAACGAGGGCGGCACGCGCAGGCCACGGCTGAAGTCGCCGAGCGGGATGTTCATCATCTCGGTGAACCAGCGAAAGCCCGTGGGGATGAACTCGCCGAACGGCACCAGGTGATGCTTGTCGTAGCGGTAGTAGCCGCCCGGCCACTTGACCGTGTCGCGCGACACGCCGACCACCGAGTTGGTGTAGCCGGCCTCGAAGCTGCCGAGCGGTCGCCCGATCAAGGCCGCCTGCTCCCCCTGGAAGTGCAGTGCGAGCGGCTTCCAGTAGTTGGCCGGCAGCTGCTCGGGCAGCAGTGGCACCACGGTCTCGGGGCCGATCACAAGCTGGCCCTTGGCAGCCAGCAACTGGCGCTGCGCCCAGTCGAGCGTCTGCGGCAAGGTGGCTTCGGCGAACTTCTGGTCTTGTGGCACGTTGCTCTGCAGAAGCGTGAGCGTGAGCGTGCCGCTCGGCCGGGTGAAGGGCACCGGCTTGATCAGCGCGAGGGCGATCAGCACCGTGGCGCTCACGCCCAGGCCCAGCATCGCACCGGCACTGCGCCGGCCGATGACATGCATGCCGAGCACCAGGCCGGCACCGAGTGCCGCACACACGAAACCGACGCCATAGACGCCGATCCACGGCGCGAGGTTGGCCAGGGGGCTGTCGATGTGCGCATAGCCCGACGCCGCCCAGGGGAAGCCGGTGAAGATCACGCCGCGCGCCAGCTCGGCGAGCATCCAGCAGGCCGCAAAGAGCAGCGCATCGAGCAGTGCACGGTGGCGGCGCAGCCGTGCAAAGACCGCCATCGTGATCGCGAGGTACAGCCCGAGGAAGGCGTTCAAGGCCAGGACCGCCGCCCCCGACATCCAGGCCGGCAGGCCGCCGTACTGATGCATGCTGACGTAGAGCCACCAGGTGCCGCTCACGCCCCAGGCGGTGGAGAAGACCCAGGCCACCAGCGCCGCGCGGCCGGGGCTCGCACGGCTCACCTGCCAGGCAAAGCCCGCCACGCACAGCAGCTGCAGCCACCACACCACCGGGTACGCAGTGGGCAGCGCGTGCGCCGCCCCCAGCAGCACGGCGAAGAGGATGTCGAGGCCGAGCAGGAGGCCGTCGGACGCAGAACTTCGAGGCGGCTTGCGCCGCCCGCTCGTGGAGGAACGGCCCGGGGTCTCGCGGTCACGCACCATCGGTGCCCACCGCGACTTCCGGCGCCCGCGTGACCTTGAACCAGCGCACCGCACCGCCCCGCGTGAGCATCACGGTGAAGACGAGGCTGCCAAGCGGCACCGCCTCACCGCGCCGCGGCACACGCCCAAGCGCATGGGCCACCAGGCCGCCGATGGTGTCGAACTCGTCTTCAGGCAGGTTGACGACGAAGGCCTCGTTGACGGCCGAGATGTCGGCATCACCCGCCACGCGGTGGCTGCCGTCGGCCAGGGTGTAGATGCCGGTCTCGCTGTTCTTGTCGTCGAACTCGTCTTCGATCTCGCCGACGATCTCTTCCAGCACATCTTCGATGGTGATGAGGCCGGCGGTGTTGCCGAACTCGTCGATCACCATCGCGAGGTGGTTACGGTTGGCGCGGAAGTCGCGCAGCAGCTCGTTCAAGCCCTTGGACTCGGGCACGAAGACGGCCGGGCGCAAGAGCGTGCGCAGGTTCAGCTCGGGCGCGCGCTGCAGCTTGAGCAGGTCTTTCGCCATCAGCGTGCCGATGATGTTCTCGCGCTTGCCTTCGTAGACGGGAAAGCGCGAGTGGCCGGTGTCGATCACGATCTCGAGCAGCTCGTCGTAGGGCGAATCGATGTCGAGCACGTCCATGCGGGGCGCCGCCACCATGGCATCGCCCGCGGTGAGGTCGGCCATGCGGATGACGCCTTCGAGCATCATGCGCGACTCGGGCGCGATCAGCTCCCGGTGCTCGGCATCGGCCAGCGTTTCGATCAGCTCGTCTTTCGAGTCGGGGCCGGGGGAGACAAATTCGACCAGGCGCTCAAACAGGCTGCGCTTGTCGACATGGGATGCGTGTTTGTCAGCACCCTTGGGGTATCGACTCGGGTGAGGGTCAGCCATCAGGCCGCTTTGCGGGAAGTTCAGACCCCAAAAGCTTAACTGAAGCCGGGTCGCGCGCCGTGCGGACGCTTGACACATCTGGTACCTTGAACCCTTTTCCACCGCCCCCACGTGGGGCGCTTCCCATCGCCAACACCGGGTTTCATCATGAGTCTCATCCCCGCCACCATCCTCACCGGCTTCCTCGGCTCCGGAAAGACCACCCTGCTCAAGCGGGTGCTCAGCGAGGCGCACGGCCAGAAGATCGCCGTGGTGGAAAACGAGTTCGGCGACGAGAACATCGACAACGAGATCCTGGTGCAGGACAGCAAGGAGCAGATCATCCAGCTCAACAACGGCTGCGTCTGCTGCACCATCCGCGAAGACCTGCGCACGACCTTGAGCGACCTGGCCGCCAAGCGCCGCAAGGGCGAATTGCAGTTCGACCGGGTGGTGATCGAGACCACCGGCCTGGCCGACCCCGGCCCCGTCGCTCAGACCTTCTTCATGGACGACGAGATCGCCGAGAGCTACCTGCTCGACTCCATCCTGACGCTCGTGGACGCGAAGCACGGCAACGACCAGCTTGACGCCCGCCAGGAAGCGCGCCGCCAGATCGGCTTCGCCGACCAGATCTTCATCAGCAAGACCGACCTCGTCGACGAAGCCTCCGTGGCCGACCTCACCCACCGCATCAAGCACATGAACCCGCGGGCGCCGCAGCGAAAGGTGCATTTCGGCGAAGTGCCGATCGCGGAAGTCTTCGACCTGCGTGGCTTCAACCTCAACGCCAAGCTCGACATCGACCCCGATTTCCTCAAGGCCGACGACCACGGCCATCATCATCATCACCACGACCATGATCACGACCACGAGCATGGCGAACACTGCGACCACCCGCACCACCATGCGCACGATGACGACGTGAAGTCCTTCGTCTTCCGCTCCGAAAAGCCCTTCAACCCGGCCAAGCTGGAAGACTTCCTCGGCGCCATCGTGCAGGTCTATGGCCCCAAGATGCTGCGCTACAAGGGTGTTCTCTATATGAAGGGGTCGGACAAGAAGGTGATCTTCCAGGGCGTGCACCAGCTGATGGGCAGCGACCTGGGCCCGGCTTGGGCCAAGGGCGAGAAAAAGACCAGCAAGCTGGTCTTCATCGGGGTGGACCTGCCGCGGGAGATCCTCGAGCAGGGACTGGAGCAATGCCTGGCCTGAGGTGGCGCAGGGCCTGGCCTGGACAGGCCGTCAGGCCCGCGACAGCTGGGGGTGGCCGACTCGCAAGATCCGAATAAATAGAGGCTGGAAGATGCACTTTGACCGGCAAACAACGTGGCTACAATCCGCGGCGCTCAAAACGGGGCTGGTGGCCAACCCAGGGCCCTGCAGAGCGGGTATAACCGCCGTTGCGAGGAGACTTCAGTGACCAAGACCCCGGTGAAGCGTCCCACTCCCACCAAGCCAGCGGCCAAGAAGCCAGCGCCGGCCGCCAAGAAGCCGGCCACGAAAGCCGCGGCACCCGCGAGCAAGACCTCCGCCAAACCGGCCGCCAGCTCCAAGACCAAGGCCGCCGCCAAAGCTCCCGCAAAACCCCTCAAACCCGCCTCCAAGACCCCCCCTCCGAAACCTGCTGCAAAACCTGCCGCCAAGGTCGTCGCCAAACCTGTTGCGGCACCTGCGGCCAAGCCCACGCCCGCCAAGACCGCGCCCGCCAAGCCGGTGGCCAAGACTGCAGCAGCACCGGAACCCGTCAAAACTGTGACCGTGACCAAGACAGCCGTACCCGCTCCCCCCGCCGAACCGCCCAAGCCTGCCAAGACGCCCCAGCCCAAGATGTCAGCAGCGGCGCGTGCCTCTGCCGCTGCATCCACCCCGGCGCCGGTCCCGCCGGCCACCTCGCGCTTTGCCGATCGTTTCGCGCCCCCTCGCCCGCCGGCACGCATGGTCGACCCGATCCTGGCCGATGCGGTGAAGACGCCGCACAAGTCCGACCCCAAGCTCGCGAACGCCTGGAAGTCCAAGGCTGGCCGCGATCTGACCGAGGCCGAAGTGCTGGCCATGCCCGACTCGGAGTACATGAACGAGAAGCAGCTGGAGTTCTTCCGCACCAAGCTGCAGACGCTCAAGGACGACCTGCTCAGCAACGCCGGTGAAACCACCGAGCACCTGCGCGAAGACACGACCATCGTGCCCGACCCGGCCGACCGCGCCACCATCGAGGAAGAGCACGCGCTGGAGCTGCGCACCCGCGACCGCGAGCGCAAGCTCCTGAAGAAGATCTCGCAGTCGCTGGCCCGCATCGATGCCGGCGACTATGGCTTTTGCGATGAAACCGGCGAGCCCATCGGCCTGGGCCGGCTCATCGCGCGCCCGACCGCTACACTGTCCCTCGAAGCCCAGCAGCGGCGCGAGCTGAAACAGAAGATGTTCGGCGACTGAACCCGCCGCGCGACAACCCTTTCCCATGGCGGACTCGAAAGACAGCAACAGCTTCTTCCGTAAGGTGGTCAAGTTCGTGGCCAACCCGGCCACCGACTGGGCGCAGCTTGGTACGCCTTCTGAAGACGCTCGCGAAAGCGAATACGCCAAGTCCGAACTCAAGGCGATGATCGAGCGCAAGCGGCGCAACGACTTCGTCCGCAAGCGTGAGTTCGACATGCTGCGCAAAGTGCGCCGCGAAGGCCTGACCGGCGAGCAACTTGCCGCGCTCGGCGGCTCGTCGCGGCTAGACGACTCCGAAGCCCGCATGCCCGAGTCGGGCGCCAAACAAGACAGCGGCGTCAAGGCCAAGATCGACGAGATCGAACAGCAAATGGTGGGCGATGGCCTTGCCTCGCCGTCGCCGCGCCGTACACCCCAGTTCTACGAAGCACCCACCCAGCCGGCAGCGATGGGCTATGCCCGCACGCAGCCCGACGACGGCGCCACGCCGCCCGCGCCGCAACAGCAACACCCCGCCGCGCGGCCGGCACCTGCGCCTGTCGCGGCCGCCGCGCCCGCAGCCGGCCTGCCGCCGAACATGGCCCCGCTCGACCTCGACGCCGGCACTGGCAGCCAGTTCGCCGAGCTGAGCGAAGTCGCTCACGACCCCGAACTCGACGAAGCCGTCATCGCGTTCGCCAACGCCGACTTCGAGCTGTGCGAACAATCGCTGGCCGGCCTGACGGGCCAGGGTGGTCCGCGTGCCCAGCATGCCGAAACCTGGCTGGCCCTCTTCGACCTCTACCGGGCGATCGGCCAGCAGCACAAGTTCGAGAGCCTCGCGATCGACTACGCGCAGGCGTTCGGCTGGTCGGCACCGCAATGGTTCTCGATGCCCAAGATGGTGGCCGAAGCCGCCAGCGAGGAACGCCAGCCCCGCACGCGTGTCGATGGCCAGGTCGGCTGGGTCTGCCCGGCCGCGCTCGACGCCGAAGCCGTGGCCAAGCTGCGCTCGCAGACGCTGCAGATGCCGCTGCCGTGGGTGTTCGACTGGAGCGGCCTCAAGAGCATCGACGTGGAAGGCGCCGCCCGCCTGTCCGAACTCTTCCGCACCTGGATGCCGCAGACGCTCGACATGCGCTGGCTGAGCGGCGAGCGCCTGCTGGAAGTCATTCAAGACGCGGCCCCCACCGGCGTGCGCGACGCCGACCCGGTCTACTGGCAGCTGCGCCTCGATGTGCTGCGCATCGCCAACCGCCCCGACCAGTTCGACGAAGCGGCCATCGACTACTGCGTGACCTACGAGGTGTCGCCCCCGTCGTGGGAGCCGGCGACCTGCCAGGCCCGCATCAGTGGTGCGACGGTCAGCACGCAGTCGCCGCCGATGTCGGTGGTGAGCGATGTGTCGACCACCTTCCAGGAGTCGCAGATCATCGACGAGCCTGGCGTGGTGGAAGTGGCGCGCGTCGAACTGTCGGGCCAGCTGGTGGGCGACATCAGCGCCACGCTCACCAAGATGAACAACGAGACTCGGCACGGCCGCGATCGTCAACGTCTCGTGTGCCAAGCTGATCCGTGTCGACTTCATCGCCGCCGGCGACCTGCTGAACTGGGTGCTCGCACGCCGCAGCGAGAACCGCACGGTCAACTTTGCCGATTCGCACCGCCTGGTCGCCCTCTTCTTTGGCGCGATGGGTATCAACGAGCACGCCAAGGTCAAGGTCCGAGTCGTCTGACCTTTTTTCGCGTGCGGCTTGAAACTTCGGGTCTCACCCGAATCTGACTTCTCCATGGACCAATATCACGGCACGACCATCCTGAGCGTGCGCCGCGGCAATGTGGTCGCCATCGGCGGCGACGGCCAGGTGACCCTGGGCAACGTGGTCGTCAAAGCGACCGCGCGCAAGGTGCGCAAGCTCTACCGCGACCAAGTGCTTGCCGGTTTCGCCGGCGCCACGGCCGACGCCTTCACACTCTTCGAGCGCTTCGAGGCCAAGCTCGAGAAGCACCAGGGCCACCTGGTGCGCGCCGCCATCGAACTCACAAAGGACTGGCGCACCGACCGCGTGCTGCGCCGCCTCGAAGCCATGCTCGCGGTGGCCGACAAGGACGCCTCGCTCATCATCACCGGCAACGGCGACGTGCTCGAGCCTGAGAAGGGCATCGTCGCGATCGGCTCGGGCGGCTCGTATGCGCAAGCCTCGGCCATCGCTCTGCTGGAGCACACGGAGCTCGCCCCCAAAGACATCGTGAAGCGCTCGCTCGAGATCGCAGGTGATCTGTGCATCTACACGAATCAAAACCACATCATCGAAACCCTCGGGGACACGGCATGAGCTTCAACATGACCCCGCAGGAGATCGTCTCCGAACTCGACCGCCACATCGTCGGCCAGGCCGCCGCCAAGCGCTCGGTCGCGATCGCCCTGCGCAACCGCTGGCGCCGCCAACAGGTCGACGAAGCGCTGCGCGGCGAGATCACGCCGAAGAACATCCTGATGATCGGGCCGACCGGCGTCGGCAAGACCGAGATCGCACGTCGCCTGGCGAAGCTCGCCGACGCGCCCTTCATCAAGGTCGAGGCGACCAAGTTCACCGAGGTGGGCTACGTCGGCAAGGACGTCGACACCATCATCCGCGACCTCGCCGAGATGGCCGTCAAGCAGGAGCGCGAACACGCGATGCGCCGCCAGCGCGCCCGCGCCGAAGACGCCGCCGAAGACCGTGTGCTCGACGTGCTGGTGCCGCCCCCGCGCAGCGATTTCGGTCTGTCGCCCTCGCAGCCCACCGACAACACGGCGCGCCAAGTGATGCGCAAGCGTCTTCGCGAAGGCGCGCTCGACGACAAGGAAATCGAGATCGAGGTGGCCGACCCCAAGCCCATGCTCGAGATCATGGGCCCCCCGGGCATGGACGAGATGGCCGAGCAGCTCAAGGGCATGTTCGCCAACCTCGGCGCCACCAAGCGCAAGCAGCGCAAGGTGAAGATCGCCGAAGCGCTGAAGCTGCTGGCCGAGGAAGAAGCCGCCAAGCTCGTCAACGAAGACGAGATCAAGACCCGGGCGCTCGCCAACACCGAGCAGAACGGCATTGTCTTCCTCGACGAGATCGACAAGGTCGCCTCGCGCCAGGAAACCAGCGGCGCCGACGTCTCGCGCCAGGGCGTGCAGCGCGACCTGCTGCCGCTGGTCGAAGGCACCACGGTCAACACCAAGTACGGCATGGTGAAGACGGACCACATCCTCTTCATCGCCTCGGGCGCGTTCCACCTCGCCAAGCCGAGCGACCTGATCCCCGAGCTGCAGGGGCGCTTTCCGATCCGCGTGGAGCTGGGCTCGCTGAGCGTCGACGACTTCGAGGCCATCCTCACGCAGACGCATGCGAGCCTGGTCAAGCAATACCAGGCGCTGCTCGCCACCGAAGGTGTGACGTTGGAACTCCAACCCGACGGCATCCGCCGCCTCGCGCAGATCGCCTACGACGTGAACGAGCGCACCGAAAACATCGGCGCACGCCGGCTGTCGACGGTGATGGAGCGGCTGCTCGACGAAGTGAGCTTCGATGCACCGAAGCTGTCGGGCCAGACGGTGTCGATCGGTGCCGCCGAAGTCGACGCCAAGCTCGGCGATCTCTCGAAAAACGAAGACCTCTCGCGCTACATCCTCTGACGCCAACCGCCAAGCCGCGGCTCACGAGCGCGGGTTGGCCTTGGCCGCCGCGACGAAGCGGTTCATCGCCTCGGCGCTCGTCATCTTGGGCTGGTTCCAGAAAGCCGCCACGATCTCCTTGAAGGCGTCTTCGATGGGGCCGGGTTGCACCATCTTGTGGGCGATCGACGGCACCAGCGTGTTGATCATCGCGGTGGCGGTGAAGTAGGCGCCCGACTCCTGCCCGCACAGGTCGAAGCGGCCCATGTTCACCCCCGCGGCCACCGGGATCGAGCCCTTGTTGAGGTTGAAGCTCTCCTGGAAGGCCGGACTCATGATCGAGTTCACGAGCGCGCGCTGCGCCCGGCGGTCTTCGCTGCCCTTCAGCTCGAACATTGCGAAGCTGTCGACGTTGAAGATGTAGGCCCGCTCGGTGCCCGGCGCCGAGACACAGAGGAAGTCCTTGTTCGGCACCTTGCCCGCTGCGAGGAACTCGCCCTTGGCCCAGTCGCCCATGAACTGCATCGCCGCCTCGCCGCGGATCACCATTGCGGTGGCCTGGTTCCAGTCGCGGCCCGGGGCGCCCTTGTCGGTGTAGTCCTTGATGCGGCGAAAGGTGGTCAGCACCCTCTCCATCGTCGTGCTGTGGAGCGCCGCCGGATCGAGCTTGACGAACGCATTGCGGTAGAACTCGGCGCCGCCCACACCGAGCGCCACCGACTCGAAGGTGGTGAACTCCTGCCAGGGTTGGCCGCCATGCGCCACCGGCACGATGCCGGCGCGGTGCAGCTTCTCGGCCAGGGCGAAGAACTCGCCCCAGGTCTCGGGCGCGCGGGTGCCCACCTTGCGCAGCGCCTCGCGGTTGATCCAGAGCCAGTTCACCCGGTGCACGTTGACCGGCACCGCGACGTAGTGGCCGTTGTACTTCATGGCCTCGGCCACGGCACGCGGCAGCTGGGCATCCCAGCGCTGCTGGGTCGCCACCTCGTCGAGGTTGGCCAGCACCCCGAGCCGGCCCCACTCCTGGATCGCCGGTCCCTTGATCTGCGCGGCCGTCGGGGGCTGGCCACGGCTCACGCGGGCGCGCAGTTCGGTCATCGCGGCATCGCCGCCTCCCCCGGCACCGCGAGGTCGCGCCACTGGTGGCCCTGCGCCTGGAGCGCGCGCTTGAGTTCGTCGACCGACTTGGCCTCGCCACCGGACGTCCACCAGTGCAGCACCTCCACTTCACCGGCCGGCGCGCCGCTCGCCGCCACCCCCATGAGCACCGCAGCCGCGGCATGGCACACCCTTCGGATCGACTTCAGCACAGGACGCCTCCTGGCGCCACGCGCCAACATTACAAAACCTTTCTGAATTCTTTACGAGTGCTGAACGTGGTGTCATGGGGACGACCACGGCCCGGGTTTCCATGGTGTTCCGGCGTGGTTCGACGCGAGCGCGCCGCATGTGCAGGCAAAAAACCGCAAGCGAGCGGATCGCCCGGCGGCGCCGCGGCTCAGGAACCTGCAGTTACTTTCGAAGCCGCGCTCAGAGCGCGAGACGGTGCGACTGCAACGCGAGCAAGCCGTCGAACACCAGCCGCTCCACCACCTCGAACTTGAGGTCGGTCACGGGCGACAGCTTGGGCGATGCGCCGCCCGACATCAGGAGCACCGGCTCCTGGCCGGTCTTGGCGCGCAGCTTGCGGTACATGCGCTCGACAGCACCCGCCATCGCGTTGACACCGCCGCTCATCAGCGCATCGCTGGTGTTGGTGGGGAAGTCGACCACCTCGCCGGTCGGCACGCGCAGGCCGGCGGTGCCCATTTCCAGCGCGTTCTGCATCACGCCAAAGCCGGGCAGGATCAGGCCGCCGAGGAAGTGGCCGGTCTCGTCGACCGCATCGACCGTCACGGCCGTGCCCACCATCACCACCAGCACCGGCCGCGGCGCACCGCGCGAACACACGTGGTGCCAGGCTCCGATCATCGCGACCCAGCGGTCGGGGCCCAGGCGCGCGGGGTGCTCGTAGCCGTTGGTGACGCCGGCGGCGTGGCTGGACGACACCACCCAGCGCGGGTCGATGTCCCAGATCTCGAGCTGCTCTTCGACCCGGCGGCGAATGCTCTCGCCAGCCACCACGCAGCCCAGCATGCTGGTGGGCGGGGGCAGCTTCTTCCAGTCGTGGTCAGCGAGGTGGTCGATGGTCTCGAGAAAGACCGCGCCATGTGCCATCACGGCGGCACCCGGTTGTGGTGAAGCGTACAAAGCCCACTTGAGGCGGGTGTTGCCGACGTCGATGGCGAGAAAGGTCATCAGGAAGACGGGATGGACAAAGGCGGTTGGGTGGCCAGCAACTCGCGCACGCGGGCCATGGTCTGCGAGGCCCACAAGCCCTTGAACGGCTTGAAGATGCGGCCCTCGACTTCTTCGAGCAGGGCTTCCAGATCTTCGCGCGTGCGGGCGCGCCGCAACCGGAGCATGGTCAATGAGCCGGCCACCGGGGCTTCGGCCTTCACCGCGCGCAAGAGGATGTCGCGCGCCTCTTCCAGCGCTTCGTCCTGCACGCCGCCCGATTGGCGCTCGGCCTCGACCGCGTCCATCGCCGCGCCCGACACCCCCGACAGTTCGTTGAGCGACGAGTCGAGACGCGACTCCGGCTGCAGGCTCGCCGCGGCCGGCAGGAAGCTGCTGATCACCGAATCGGCCACCGGCACCGCGTCAGACACCTGCAGCGGCGCGGGCGCCGAGGGCTCGGGAGCGTCCAGCGCCACGTCGAGCGGCATCGGCGCCGAATCGAGCGGCGCCGGCCGCGAGATCAGGCCCAGGTCGACCAGCTCGTCGTAGCAGGTCTCAGGCGAGCCGGCCGCGGCGGCCAGCTGCCGTACCTCATCTTCCGGGCGGCGCCCATCGACCAGCAACAACACAGTGCGGTGGCGCTGGCTCAGCTTGCGCTGGCGGCTTTGCAGCTCTTGCACGGCTTCGGGTGTCTTGACGGGGACAAATGTCGTGGACACGGGCATCACTCCTCTGACTGCTTTTCTCTGCGGGGCACCCTCTCCAGCGCCCTCCGTGCCCGGGATTCTGCCGCCAAACCCTTCTTTCGAGGGCCGCCGAAAACCCCCTTGTGCCCGCTGGACCGCCCCGTGGACAGGGGTGTCGGCCGCGAGGGGGATACACTGCCAATTGACGTATACGTCAATTGGAGTCGCCGTGCCCCTACCCTCACCGACCCTCACGCCGTACCGCCACGCCAGCGCAGGCGCCAAGGCATCCCGTTTCGATCTGGCCAAGGTTTCGCCGCAAGCCAAGCCTTACTCCAGCGGCGACAAGGCCGCCGACAAAACAGCCGTCGAGACGCTGGCGCGCGAACTCGACGAGCTGCAAAACCTCTTCTATGCCGACCGCCGCTTCAAGATGCTGGTGGTGTTGCAAGGCACCGACACCAGCGGCAAGGACGGCACGCTGCGCGGCGTCTTCGGCCAGATGAGCGCGCTCGGCGTGCACACCGTGGCGTGGAAAGCGCCCACCGAGCCGGAGCGTGCGCGCGACTACCTCTGGCGCATCCACCAGCAGGTGCCGGCCAACGGTGAAGTGACCGTCTTCAATCGCAGCCACTACGAAGACGTGCTCGTGCCCGCGGTCAACAAATGGATCACCCCGGCGCAAGTGAAACAGCGCTACGCCCACATCAACGACTTCGAGCGCATGCTCACCGAGACCGGCACGGTGGTGGTGAAGTTCATGCTGCACATCTCGAAGGAGGAGCAGCGCGCGCGGCTGCAGGAGCGGCTCGACGACCCGACCAAACGCTGGAAGTTCTCGGCCGGCGACCTCGAGGTGCGCAAGCAGTGGAAGCAGTACCAGCAGGCCTACGCCGACGCCATCTCCGCCACCGGCACGCCTTGGGCGCCGTGGACCGTGGTGCCGGCCGATTCGAAGACGCACCGCAACCTGATGATCGCCACCGTCATGAAGCAGGTCTTCCAGTCGCTCAAGCTTCGATACCCACCCGACGACCCAGCGCTCAAGAGCCTCAAGGTGGTCTGAAGCTCATCCCCACAACAAGAGAACCACGCCCAGGAGACAACCGACATGACCGACCTCTCTGCCGAGCAAGCGGCGCTGGCGAACTACCGGCCGACGAACAAGGTGCGCTTCGTCACCGCGGCCAGCCTCTTTGACGGGCACGACGCCGCGATCAACATCATGCGGCGCATCCTGCAGAGCATGGGTGCCGAGGTGATCCACCTCGGGCACAACCGATCGGTCGACGAGGTGGTGACGGCCGCGCTGCAGGAAGACGTGCAGGGCATCGCGATCAGCTCCTACCAGGGAGGCCATGTCGAGTACTTCAAGTACATGGTCGACCTGCTGCGCGAGCGAGGGGGCGAGCACATCCAGGTCTTCGGCGGCGGCGGCGGCGTGATCGTGCCGAGCGAGATCGCCGAGCTGCAGGGCTACGGCGTGGCGCGCATCTACAGCCCGGAAGACGGCCAGCGCATGGGGCTGCAGGGGATGATCGGCGAGATGGTGATGCGCTGCGATCATGAGTTGTCGTCGCATGCGCCGACCTCGCTCGCTGCGGTGCAAGGCCATGGCGAAGCGAACTGGCGCGCGCTCGCGCAGCTCATCACGGCGCTCGAGAACGGTGCGGCCGATGCATCGCTGAAGGCCGCCTTGCATGAGGCTGCGCAGAAGACGCGCATCCCGGTGCTCGGCATCACCGGTACTGGCGGCGCGGGCAAGTCCAGCCTCACCGACGAGCTGATCCGCCGCCTGAGGCTCGACCAGGGCGATGCGCTGCGCGTCGCGGTGATCTCCATCGACCCGTCGCGCCGCAAGAGCGGTGGCGCGCTGCTCGGCGACCGCATCCGCATGAACGCCATCTCGCCTTGGCAACAGGGTCCGCGCGTCTTCATGCGCTCGCTCGCCACGCGCGACTTCGGCAGCGAGATCAGCCAGGCCCTGCCCGACGTGCTGGCCGCGTGCAAGGTCGCGGGCTTCGATCTTGTCGTGGTCGAAACCTCCGGCATCGGCCAGGGTGACGCCGCCATCGTGCCGCTGGTTGACGTGCCGATGTACGTGATGACGCCCGAGTTCGGCGCGGCCAGCCAGCTGGAGAAGATCGACATGCTCGATTTCGCCGAGTTCGTGGCCATCAACAAGTTCGACCGCAAGGGCGCGGCCGATGCGCTGCGCGATGTGGCCAAGCAGGTGATGCGCAACCGCGAGGCGTTTGGCAAGTCACCCGACGAGATGCCGGTCTTCGGCACGATGGCGAGCCGCTTCAACGACGACGGCGTGACGGCGCTGTACCAGGCGCTGCTGCCGCGCCTGACCGAACTGGGCCTCAAGACCGGCAAAAGCGCGCTGCCCACGGTCAGCACCCGCCACAGCACCCACCAGGTGCCCATCGTGCCCGGCGCGCGGGTGCGTTACCTCGCCGAGATCAGCGACACGGTGCGCCACTACAAGGCCGAAGCGCTCAAGCAATCGCGCCTCGCCCGCGAGATCCAGCAGCTGCGCGAATCGGGCCGCATGCTCACCGAAGACAACCCGGACAAGCACAACGCGGTGCGTGCGGTGAACACACTGGCCGACCAGCGCGAGGCGAAGCTAGACCCGCATGCGAAGAAGCTGCTCGCCCAGTGGCCGGCGCTGCAGAAGGCCTACGCCGGCGACGAGTACGTGGTGAAGATTCGCGACAAGGAGATCCGCACCGCGCTCACCACCACCACCCTCAGCGGCACCCAAGTGCGCAAGGTGGTGCTGCCGAAATACGAAGACCACGGGGAAGCGCTCAAGTGGCTCCTGCTCGACAACGTGCCGGGCAGCTTCCCGTACACCGCCGGCACCTTCGCCTTCAAGCGCGAGAACGAGGACCCGACCCGCATGTTCGCGGGCGAAGGCGATGCCTTCCGCACCAACCGGCGCTTCAAGCTGCTCTCCGAAGGCATGCCGGCCAAGCGTCTCTCGACCGCGTTCGACAGCGTCACGCTCTATGGCCACGACCCGGCGCTGAGGCCGGACATCTACGGCAAGGTCGGCAACTCGGGCGTGAGCATCGCGACGCTCGACGACATGAAGGTGCTGTACAGCGGCTTCGACCTCTGCAGCCCGAGCACCAGCGTCTCGATGACGATCAACGGCCCGGCGCCGACCATCCTCGCGATGTTCATGAACACCGCCATCGACCAGCAGCTCGACAAATTCAAAGCCGACAACGGCCGCGAGCCGAGCGACGACGAGACGCAGAAGATCGTCGCCTGGGTCAAGCAGAACGTGCGCGGCACGGTGCAGGCCGACATCCTGAAGGAAGACCAGGGCCAGAACACCTGCATCTTCTCGACCGAATTCAGCCTGAAGGTGATGGGCGACGTGGCCGAGTACTTCGTGCACCACGGCGTGCGCAATTTCTACTCGGTGAGCATCAGCGGCTACCACATCGCCGAAGCGGGCGCGAACCCGATCTCGCAACTCGCGTTCACGCTCAGCAACGGCTTCACCTTCGTGGAGGCGTACCTGGCGCGCGGCATGCACATCGACGACTTCGCGCCCAACCTCAGCTTCTTCTTCAGCAACGGCATGGACCCGGAGTACACCGTGCTCGGCCGTGTGGCGCGCCGCATCTGGGCGGTCGCGATGCGCGACAAATACGGTGCCAACGAACGCTCGCAAAAGCTCAAGTACCACGTGCAGACCAGCGGCCGCTCGTTGCACGCGCAGGAGATCCAGTTCAACGACATCCGCACCACGCTGCAGGCGCTGATCGCGATCTACGACAACTGCAACTCGCTGCACACCAACGCCTTCGACGAGGCCATCACCACTCCGACCGAAGACAGCGTGCGCCGTGCGATGGCGATCCAGCTCATCATCAACCGCGAATGGGGCCTGGCGAAGAACGAGAACCCCAACCAGGGAGCCTTCGTGATCGAGGAGTTAACCGAGCTGGTCGAAGAAGCCGTGCTGAAGGAGTTCGAGCGCATCGCCGAGCGCGGCGGCGTGCTGGGCGCAATGGAAACCGGCTACCAGCGCGGGCAGATCCAGGAAGAGAGCATGCGCTACGAGATGCTCAAGCACACCGGCGAGTACCCCATCATCGGCGTCAACACCTTCCGCAACCCGCATGGCGACCCAGTGCCGCAGCACATTGAACTCGCGCGCTCGACCGACGACGAGAAGCAGTCGCAGCTCAGGCGTCTGGCCGACTTCCACGCAAAAAACGCAGGCGCGGCGCCCGCCATGCTCAAGCGCCTGCAGCAGGCGGTGATCGACAACCGCAACGTCTTCGAAGTGCTGATGGACGCGGTGCGTGTGTGTTCGCTCGGCCAGATCACGAGCGCGCTGTTCGAAGTCGGGGGCCAGTACCGGCGCAGCATGTGAGTCGCGCCAAACCGCACACCCGCGCGCGGTTTCCCTAGTCGACGGTCTCACCCCATCTCGTTACCCTCCCGCTTGAAAACGATTTCAAGAAGCAAGGAGACATCCCCAATGCCCGCGTTCCATCGACGCCGCTTCGTCAGCACCACCCTGGCGGCGAGCGCCGCACTCGCCACACCGGCCTGGCTGCGCGCGCAGCCCACACTCAAGATCGGCCTCACGCTGCCGCTGAGCGGGGCGCCCGCGGTGCGCAACGCCATCCAGGCCGGCGCGACCGCCGACGTGGGGCTCGACTTCCTCGCCGGCTTCCAGCAAGCGGTGGCAGCCGAGCGGCGCGGGCAGCCGATCGAGTTGATCGAACTCGATGACGCCTACAAGCCCGAGCAGGCGGCCGCCAACGTGGAAGCGCTGGCCCGCCAAGATGTGGTCGCCATCAGTGGCCTCTGGTCCACCGCCCACGCACAAGCCGCCCTGCCGGTGGCGGCGCGCCTGCGCCTGCCGGTGATCGGCATGCGCTCGAGCGCCGCCGAGCTGCGGCGTGGCGACAACCCCTGGGCCTTCCACCTCAAGGCGAGCGACGCCGACGAGCTGAGCGCCGTGCTCAAGACCTTCAGCAGCATGAGCCTGCCGCGCCTGGGCGTGCTCTATGTCGACGAGCCCGGCAATCGGGAGCTGCTCAAACACATGCAGGCCTCGGGCGCGAGCGTCACGCGCGCCCTGGCAGTCGACCCGACCAGCGCTGACAGGCTTGCGGCGGCAGCACGTGAAATCGTTGCCACGCCGGGTACCCAGAGCGTGCTGCTGCTCCTGCCCACCGAAGCGGTGGTCGACACCATGATGGAGCTGCGCGGCCGCGGCAACACCTACATGTCACCGGTATGCACGCTCTCGCAGGTGATCAGCCGGCCCTTCGCCGAGAGCCGCGAACGCGCACTCAACGGCCTGGGGGTGGCCAGCCCGTTCAACAACCCGGCGCTGTCGCGCACCGAGGTCGCCGTGCGCTTCCGCGACGCGATGATCGACCGCGACCTCGACGCCCTCACCCGCTCGTTCAGCGCCTTCGAAGGCTTCGTCTACGGCAGTGTCATCACCCGCACGCTGGTGGAGATGAAGGCGAAGGCGGCGCCCACGCGCCAGGCCCTCGCTGCGGCCCTGCGCGGCAAGCAGATGAACCTCGGCGGCCTGCCCATCCGCTTCGATGAACGCCAGGTCGGCCACCAGTCGGTGCACCTGCTCTACAAATATTCGGCCGAAGGCGCGCTCAAGGCCTGACCCACCCAGGGCGTGCCGGCCCGGGCGCGGGGAAGGAATGCAGCGAAAATCGCGCGCATGCCGCAGCCGCCCGAGCACCCTCCCGCCTCGCCCGCCCTGGCGACTGCGCGCCGCGCGTGGAAGCTGCTGTACCAGGACTCCACCCGCTGCATCGCCCTCGCCGACCAGGCGCTGGCCCGTGCGCTGGAAGACGGCGACACGCTGGCCGAAGGCTGGGCCCGCCTCGTGCGCGGGCTGCACCTCATCTGGTACTCCACGCCGCAGACCGCCGCCCATGAACTGGGCCAGGCCGAGGCCTGCTTCGCCGCGCTGGGCGACCGCCCGGGTCACCTGCTCGCCGAAGTCGGCATCGCACGCTGCCTGTGGCGCGACGCCAAGTACCAGGAGTCGCTGGAGCGCATCCTCCCGCTTCGGGCCGAAGGCCTGCAGGTGCTCAAGCGCGACGAGTCTCGGCATGCTGCTCAACGTGATCGCCGGCTGCTACTCGTCGCTCGGCGAATCGGAGCAGGCCTTCGCCTACATGTACCAGGCGCTGCACGAGGCCAAGCCCACGCGCAGCAACGGCTTCGAGGTGGTGCTGTATTGCAACCTCGCGCACGAGCTGATCCAGCTCGGCGACTTCCACCAGGCGCTCGCCTACGTCGAGCAAGGCATCGCCCGCAGCCACCAGCTGCGCAACCCGCGCCTGCTGAGCGTGCTGCTGATCAACCGCATCATCTGCCTCATGGGCCTGGACCGGGCCTCCGAAGCGCTGCCCGACGTGAAGCAGTTGCTCGACCTGCCCGCCGACGAGACCGGCCGCGGCCCGACCAACGCCCACTTCGAAACCATGGGGCTCGCCGCGCTGCGCGCCGGCGACCATGCGCTCGGCCGCGATCTCGTGGCCCGCGCCCGCGTCAACTGCCCCGAGGTCGAGGTGCCCGACGAAGCGCTCACGCTGGTCGTGGCCGAAGCGGAGGTGCTGCGCGCGGACGCGAAGCTCGCCGAAGCCGCTCAGCACCTGCAACGTGCAGAGTCCATGCTGCACGAGGCCGACGCCGGCCTGAGCCTCAGGGTGCGCTGCCTCTACCACGCGGCCCTGGCCGACGCCTGTCAGCAGCTCGGCGAACCCGAGCGCGCGCTGACCGCCCTGCGCGAGTGGCAGCGTTGCCACGTGGCGCGCGGCCACCAGGCCTCGCGGGCGCGCTACCAGGCGGCGTCGCTGCAGACCGAACTGCGCCGCCTGCAGCAGCACCTCGACGAGACCGAAGCGCGCCGCCGTGCCACCGAAAAGGCCCGCGCCGAACTGGAAGCGATCAACCAGCAGCTCTCGCAAAAGATCGACGAAGTGGAAGCTCTCAAATCGCGCCTGGAGCAGCAGGCCACGCGCGACTTCCTCACCGGCCTCTTCAACCGCCGCCACCTCAACGACGTGATGCCGCAGATGCTCGCCTTCGCGCAACGCGAGGGCCAGCCGCTGGCGGTGGCGATCATCGACCTCGACCACTTCAAGGCCGTCAACGACCGCCACGGCCACGTGGCCGGCGACACCCTGCTGGCGGCCTTCGGTGCGCTGCTCAACGAGAACACCCGCCAGAGCGACGTCGCCTTCCGCTTCGGCGGTGAGGAGTTCTGCCTGCTGATGCCCGGCAGCTCCACCGAGCTGGCGCAGCGCAAGGTGCTCAAGCTGCTGCAGGCCTGGCGGCGGCGCGCCTTCCACTTCGAGACCGGGTCGCTCGCCGCCAACACCTTTTCGGCCGGCGTGGCCGATTCCTCCAGCGAAGCCGAATCGGTGGAGCGCCTGCTCAAGGTGGCCGACGACCGCCTGCTCGAGGCCAAGCGCAACGGGCGAAACCAGGTGCAGAGCCAGCCCACGCCGGATGCCGCGCCGCACCGAAACGTGAGCGTCGGCTAACGCCCGTCCAAGCCTCGCCCGAGGCGACGCGCCGCCTCCCTATTGCAATCTGGACACGCGTCTTTTAAGACATATGTCTTATTTACGCCTCATTCCTGCCCTTGTCTGGCGTTTTCCCTCACCGTTCTGTCACTTTTTTGGCCCATATTTGCACGAGCGTGCAGTTAGTTGGCGCGTGACCACCAAGGAGAGAACAAGCCATGATGAACCGAAGAGATCTGTTGGCCACAGGTGTGGCCGGCAGCACAGCGCTTGCGCTGGGAGGGGGCGCGGCCCTGAACCCCGCCCACGCGCAAGTCGTTCCGCCTGTTTCGGCGCTGGATGCAGCGTCGCTCGCCATCGTTCGGGTCTGGGTGCCGGTGATCCTGGGCAACAGCGCCCTGCCGACCGACCCGACCGCCCGCACTGCGGCGATCAACCTGTGCGCCCAGCGCGCCGGCGAGATCGTCAGCAACTACCCCCGCTCAACCAGGCCGGCATCGTCGGCCTGTTCAACACCCTCAAGGGTGGCCCGCAGATCTTCAACGCCGCCTTCCCGGCCACCTGGGAAGCCATGCCCGCCACGCTGCTGGCGGCCTTGCTCGACGGCCTGCGCGTGAGCCAGGTCGCCAGCCAGCGTTCGATCTTCAGCGCGCTCATGGGCCTGATCCCCAACGCGTTCTATTCGAACCCCACCAACTGGCCAGCCATCGGCTACGCCGGCCCTCCCCGTTTCAACTGAGAGGCACGCCAACATGCCCATTCCTCAAGTCATTCCCATCCCCTCCAGAAAACCCATCGACCCCTGGGTCGTCGGCAAGCGGGCCGGCTGGAAGGTCATCGACGCCTCCACCCTGACGGCTGACCGCACGGTGACCTTCGACGTCGCCATCATCGGCACCGGCGCAGGCGGCGGCCTCACCGCCGAAATGCTCGCTGCCAGCGGCCTCAAGGTCGTGCTGATCGAAGAAGGCCCGCTGAAGTCGTCGAGCGACTTCAACATGAAGGAGTCCGAGGCCTACCCAGCGATGTACCAGGAGAACCTGGCCCGTCGCACCATCGACGGCGGCGTCGGCATCCTGCAAGGCCGCACCGTCGGCGGCGGCACGACCGTCAACTGGGCGACCAGCTTCCGCACGGCACCGCAGGTGCTCGAGCACTGGCAGCGCGTCTATGGCCTGACCGAGTACACCAAGGCCAAGATGGACCCGTGGTTCGCGGCCGTCGAACGGCGCCTGGGCATCAAGCCCTGGACCGGCGCGATCAACGCCAACAACGGCATCCTCTCCACCGGCCTGTCGCGGCTGGGCCTGTCGTGGGGCATCATTTCGCCCAACGTGAAGGGCTGCGCGGCGCTCGGCTATTGCGGCCTGGGTTGCCCGATCAACGCCAAGCAGTCGATGCTGGTGACGTCCCTGCCCGTCGCGATGTCGCTCGGGGCCACGCTCTACACCCGGCTGCGGGCGCAGAACTACACCTTCAACACCGCGAAGACGGCCATCACCGGGATCGTCTGCGACGCACTCGACCCGTCGGGCCTGCGTCCCAGCGGCCGCAAGGTCACGATCAAGGCCCGTCATTACGTGCAGGCCACGAGCGCGATCAACGGCCCCGCGCTGTTGATGCGTTCGGGCGCGCCCGATCCGCACGGCACGCTGGGCAAGCGCACCTTCCTGCACCCGAGCGCGTCGGTCGGTGGTTTCTACAACAACGACATCGCCGCGCACGCTGGCCTGCCGCAGTCGATCTACTCCGACGCCTACCTCGACGACAAGCCGCTCACCGGCACGCCGGGCTGGAAGCTCGAAGTGGCGCCGCTGCACCCGGTGCTGGTGGCCGGTGGCCCGACCTACTTCGGCGAGCAGCACGCCACGCTGATGAAGAACTTCAACAAGTACGGCGTCACGATCTCCTTCGTGCGCGACGGCTTCATGTCGGAGAGCGTCGGCGGTAGCGTGGTCCTGCGTGCCGACGGCTCGCCGGGCCTGGACTACCCGCTCAGCGCCACCGTGCTCGAGTCGATCCGCCAGTCGATCAAGTCGCAAGGTGCGGTGCACTTCGCGGCCGGCGCGCAACGGGTCTTCATCGGCCACATCGACGCTGCCACGGCGGGCTACACCGACAACGCCTCGTTCCAGGCCGCGGTGGATGCCCTGCCGATGGTGAGCGGCCGCGTGCGCCTGAACTCCGCGCACCAGATGGGCGGCTGCGGCATGTCGGCCGACCCGACCAAGGGCGTGGTCAACGGCAACGGCCGCCACCACCAGATCACCAACCTGTCGGTGCACGACGCGTCGGTCTTCCCGACCAGCCTGGGTCTCAACCCGCAAGAGACCATCTGGGGCATCACCGCGCGCAACACCGCCAAGCTGGCGCTCGACATCTACGGCATCCGCAACTGCACGGTGGCGGCGCCTGCGGACTGATCCTGTCTTCGGTTCAACTTGAAGCCCGGGCGTGCCCCGGGCTTTTTTTTGCTCTCACTTATGGCTCTCACGGCAGCGCCGGCCACTGCAGCGAGCCGTTGAGCACCGGCTCGGCACGCAGCCGCTCGGCCGCGTAGTCGACGAAAGCCCGCACCTTCGCCGCCGCGCGGCGGCCTTCGGCATAGACCAGCTGCACGGGGATCGGGGGTGGCTCGTGGTCGGCCATCACGATGTGCAGGCGTCCCGCCAGGACCGGCTCGGCCACCTGGTACGACAGCGCGCGCACCAGGCCCTGGCTCGCGAGCGCGCCGGCGATGGAGGCATCGCCCGCGTTCGTCACGTGGCGCAGGCGAGGGTGCGCGACCACACCCTCGCTGCGAGCCCCCGCGCCCGGCGGGTAGAAAACCCAGGGCGCACTCACCGACCCATGTTGCGAGAAGCCGATGCCGCGGTGTTGCGAGAAGTCGGCCGGCGTGCGCGGCACGCCATGCTCGGCCAGGTACTGCGGCGACGCCACCACCACACGCCGCACCTCGCCCACACGCACCGCCACCAGGCCTGAGTCGGGCAGGTGGGCGATGCGCAGCGCCACGTCCATTCCCTCGTCGAGCAGGTGCACGATCTGGTCGGTGTAGAAGCTGCGCGCGCTGACCTGCGGATGCAGCCCGAGGAAGTCTTGCAGCACCGGCGCCACGTGCAGGCGGCCGAAGATCACCGGCGCCGTGATCGAGAGCAGGCCCTGCGGCACCACATGGGCCCCGCTGGCGGACGACTCCGCCTCGTCGATCTCGGACAGGATGCGTTTGCAGTCGGCATGGAAGCGCGCTCCCGCCTCGGTGAGCGTCACCTGCCGCGTGCTGCGGCGCAGGAGCTGCGTGCCGATGCGCGCTTCGAGCGCCGCCACCGCGCGTGTCACCGCGGGCGCCGACACGCCGAGCTGGCGCGCAGCCGGCGCAAAGCCTTTTGCGTCGGCCACGGCGACAAAGATGCGCATGCCTTCGAGCTTGTCCATCGCCCTCTTTCGTTGATTCACCTCTGGGCGCGGAATTATCAAATGCGCGGCGCGGTGATTCCGCGCGAGCGTCGACGCCCTCACCATGCGAGGCATCCAACACGAGGAGCCTGCATGACACCGATCCGCCTCTACCAACACCCGCTCTCGGGCCACGCCCACCGCGTGAAGCTCTTGCTTTCGATGCTCGATCTGCCGTTCGAAGAAAAGCTGATCGACGTCAGCAAGGGCGAGCAGCGCCACCCCGACTTCCTCGCGCTCAACCCCTTCGGCCAGGTGCCGGTGATCCAGGACGGCGACATCACGCTCGCCGACAGCAACGCCATCCTCACCTACCTCGCGCTGCGCTACGACGACAGCGGCCGCTGGCTGCCACGCGACCCCGTCGGCTCGGCGCGCGTGCAGCGCTGGCTGTCGCAGGCCGCAGGCGCCCTCGTCAACGGGCCAGGCAACGCGCGTATCGCAGTGCTCTTCGGCCGCCCGCAGGACGAGCGCTGCGGCCAGATCGCCGCGCAGCTCTTCCAGCGCATGGACGAGCACCTGAAGGACGCACCCTTCCTCGCCGCCGACCACCCGACCATTGCCGACCTCGCGCTCTACAGCTACACCTCGCATGCGCCCGAAGGCGGCGTGTCGCTCGACCCGTATCCGCAACTGCGGGCCTGGCTGGCGCGCATCGAAGCGCTGCCGGGCTATGTGTCGATGCCGCGCCAGAAGGCACGGGCCTGACATGAGACACGTGGGCGAAGCCGCCGTGCAACGCCGCCTCGGCGTCGAGGCGCGCATGGGCGAGGTGATGGGCCAAGTGGTGCGCACCTGGATGCCCGAGCAGCACCGGGAACTCTTCTGCAAGCTGCCGACGCTGCTGGTGGGGAGCCTCGATGCGCAAGGCCGGCCGTGGGCGTCGATCCTGCACGGCACGCCGGGCTTCATCAGCGCACCGGACGAGCGGCACCTGCACATTGCGACGCGGCCTTCTCTCGACGACCCGTGGCAAGCTGCACTCGGCACACCGCTCGGTCTGCTCGGCCTGGAGCCGCACACACGCCGCCGCAACCGCATGAACGGCAGCGTGGTCGCACTCGATCGCGAGAGCTTCACCGTCGAGGTCGACCAGAGCTTCGGCAACTGCCCCAAGTACATCCAGGCGCGCATGCCCTTCGCGGTCGACCGCGGGGCGCCCGCTGCGCCGCGCGCCGAAGGCAGCGCGCTTAGCGAAGACGCGCTGCAGCTCGTGCGCTACGCCGACACGCTCTTCATCGCCTCGGCTTCGCGCACACCGCGTGCCCACGGCGGGGCCGAAGGTGTGGATGTCTCGCACCGCGGCGGCCCGCCCGGCTTCGTCCACATCGAGACGATCGAGGGCCACACCGTGCTGACGATCCCCGACTACGTCGGCAACCGCTTCTTCAACACGCTCGGCAATCTCGCGGTGAATCCGCGCGCCGGGCTGCTCTTCATCGACTACCACGCCGGACACCTGCTGCAACTCACCGGCCTTGCACAAACGCTGTGGGAAGGCGAGCTGCGCGCCATCCGCATCACCGTGCAGCAGGGCTGGTGGCGCGCCCGGGCGCTGCCGCTGCGCTGGTCGGCTGCCGAACCTGCACCGCAATTCAGCGACCCGGGTTGACACCGAAGCGACTTCCCTCGCGCATCGAACGCGCTAGCCTCTCGGGCTTCCATCCACCGCCCAGGAGACGCGCATGAACACCACCCAACTCTTCTCGCTCAAAGGCCGCACCGCGCTCATCACCGGCGGCTCACGCGGCATCGGGCGCATGATCGCGGAAGGCTTCCTGTCGCAAGGCGCCAAGGTCTACATCTCGGCACGCAAGGCCGACCAATGCGACGCGACCGCCAAGGAGCTCTCGGCCCTCGGCACCTGCATCTCGTTGCCGGCCGATGTGTCGAGCCTCGCGGGCGTGCAAAGCCTGACGGCCGCATTCGCCAAGCACGAAGACCATCTCGACATCCTCGTCAACAACGCCGGTGCCGCCTGGGGTGCCGACTTCGACGAGTTCCCCGAGAGCGGCTGGGACAAGGTCGTCAACCTCAACATGAAGTCGCCCTTCTTCCTGACGCAGGCACTCAAGCCCCTGCTGGCAAAAGGCGCGACCGCCGACAAGCCCTCGAAGGTGATCAACGTCGCCTCGATCGACGGCATCGCCGTCAACCCGCTCGAAACCTATTCCTATGCAGCGAGCAAGGCCGGCCTGATCCACCTCACCAAGCGCATGGCCACGCACCTGATCCAGCACCACATCGTCACCACCGCGATTGCGCCGGGGGCGTTTGCATCCGAGATGAACCGCGCCGCGCGCGACCATGAAGAAGCCGTCGCCGCGCGCATCCCGGCACGCCGCATCGGCAGTGATGAAGACATGGCGGGCGCGGCGATCTACCTCGCCTCGCGGGCCGGTGACTATGTGCTCGGCCACACGCTGGTGGTCGACGGCGGCGTCATCCTCGGGCGCTAAAGAGAACGACACCCCGTCTGCGGCGGCTCGACGCAGCAGCCCGATCCGACCCGCAGAACGGGGCCGATCTCTGTCTCGGTATGGCGTAGTTTCCCGGTGAGAACCCTGTCTTGCAGAAAAGCAAGTATGTTCGTAGGCTAGTCTCATACCGACGACGACAGGAGACACCGGATGAACTTCGCCCCGACCCCGAAGATGCTCGAATGGCAGGCGCGACTGATGGCGTTCGTGACCGAACACATCGTGCCGGCCGAGCCGCTCTTCCGCAAGGAGATGGAGGCCAGCCGCGCCAAGGGCCACCAGTGGAACCCGACGCACGAGGTGATGGACGGCCTGAAGGCGAAGGCCAAGGCCGCCGGGCTGTGGAACATGTTCCTGCCCGCGTCGCAACACGGCGCTGGCCTCACCAACCTCGAATACGCGCCGCTGTGCGAGATCATGGGCCGCTACCCGCTCACGAGCGAAGCGATGAACTGCTCGGCGCCCGACACCGGCAACATGGAGCTGCTCGAACGCTACGGCACGCCCGAGCACAAGGAAAAGTGGCTGAAGCCGCTGCTGGCCGGCGAGATCCGCTCCGGCTTCGCGATGACCGAGCCCGACGTGCCGTCATCGGATGCCACGCAGATCCAGTCGCGCATCGTGCGCGACGGTGACCACTATGTGATCAACGGCCGCAAGTGGTGGACGTCCGGCGCGCCCGACCCGCGCTGCAAGGTGCTCATCTTCATGGGCAAGACCGGCACGGTCGACGACCCGAGCCCGCACAAGCAGCAGTCGATGATCATCGTGCCGATGGACACACCCGGCGTGAAGGTCGAGCGCTGGCTGTCGGTCTACGGCTACGACCACGCACCGCACGGCCACGCCGAGATCAGCTTCACCAACGTGCGCGTGCCGGCCGACCACCTGCTGCTCGGCGAAGGCCGTGGCTTCGAGATCGCGCAAGGCCGCCTCGGCCCGGGCCGCATCCACCACTGCATGCGCCTGATCGGCGGTGCCGAGCGCGCGCTCGAACTCATGTGCAAGCGTGCGCTGGTGCGCAAGCCCTTCGGCAAACTGCTGTCGGACCAGGGCGTGTGGCGCGAGCGCATTGCGCACTCGCGCATCCTCATCGACCAGGCGCGTCTGCTCACGCTCAACGCCGCCTATGCGATGGACACCAAGGGCAACAAGGGCGCACGCAACGAGATCGCGATGATCAAGGTCGTGGCACCGCAGATGGCCTGCCAGGTGATCGACTGGGCGATCCAGATCCATGGCGGCGCAGGTGTCTCGCAGGACACGCCGCTGGCCGCGGCCTACACCAGCGCGCGCACCATCCGCTTCGCCGACGGGCCCGATGAAGTGCACCTGAACGCCATCGGCAAGTCGGAACTTGCCAAGTACATGGCACCCAAAGTAAAAGCCTGACCACCCGACCGCACGAGAAGAGGCGCCGCACCATGTCCGACCGTCATTTCGCTTTCTGGCCCGAGCACGCGCCTCGACACCTCTACGTCCCCGAGACCAATCTCTACTTCAACGTGGAGGTCTCGGCGGCGCGCTTCCCGAAGAAGCCCTTCTTCATCTTCTACGACACGCCCTTCACCTACGCGCAGTTCAAGCAGGAAACGGAAACACTCGCGGCCTATCTGGAGCAAGTGTGTGGCGTGAAGAAGGGCGACCGCGTGCTGCTCTACACGCAGAACAGCCCGCAATTCATGATCGGCTACTACGCCATCCTGCGGGCCAACGCGGTGGTGGTGCCGGTCAACCCGATGAACCTCACCGGCGAGTTGAAGCACTACGTGAGCGATGCCGACGCCAAGGTCGCCATCACCACGCAGGAGCTCTACCCGCGCATCAAGCCCCTGCTACAACCCGGAGGCGACGAACACACGCTGGAGCACGTGATCGTCGGCACCTACAGCGACTTCCTGCGCGAGAAGACCACCCTCGCGGTGCCCGACTTCGTGGCCGCGCCGCGTGTGCCCATCGCCGACACGGGCGTGACGCTGTGGGTCGACGCTATCGCCCGTGGCCTCAAGCCCGGCCCGCTGACCACCGGCCCCGACGACCTGTGCGTGATGCCCTACACCTCGGGAACCACCGGTCACCCCAAGGGCTGCATGCACACGCACCGCACCGCGATGTACAACACCGTGTCGGGCGGCGTGTGGGGCCAGACCAACCAGGGCACGGTGTCGATGGCGGTGCTGCCGCTCTTCCACGTGACCGGCATGCAGGGCAACATGAACGCGGTGATCTACGGTGGCTCGACCGTCGTGCTGCTGCCGCGCTGGGACCGCGATGCCGCGGCGGAGTGCATCCAGCGCTACCGCGTCACCGGCCTCGGCCTCATCACCGCGATGGTGGTCGACTTCGTCTCCAACCCCAAGCTCGACAGCTACGACCTCTCCAGCCTGCGCAAGATCGGCGGCGGCGGTGCCGCCATGCCCAAGGCGGTGGCCGACATCCTGGAAAACAAGCTCGGCCTCAAATACGGCGAGGGCTACGGCATGTCGGAAACGCTCGCCGCCACCCACATGAACCCGCCCGACCGCTCGAAGAAACAGTGCCTGGGCATCCCGGCCTTCGACGTCGACGCACGTGTGGTCGACCCCACCACCTTCAAGGAGCTGCCCCCGGGCGAGACCGGCGAGATCATCGTCAGCGGCCCGCAGGTGATGACGGGCTACTGGAAGAACCCCGACGCCACGCGCGAGGCTTTCGTCGAACTCGACGGCAAGCGTTTCCTGCGCACCGGCGACCTCGGGCAGACCGACGAGGAGGGCTACTTCTTCTTCGTCGACCGCCTCAAGCGCATGATCAACGCCAGTGGCTTCAAGGTCTGGCCGGCGGAAGTCGAGGCGCTGCTGTACCAGCACCCGGCGATTCAAGAGGCCTGCATCGTCGCGGCGAAAGACGCCAAGCGAGGCGAGACCGTCAAGGCCTTCATCGTGCTGAAGCCGAGCCACAAGGGCCAGGTCAGCGAAGACGAGATCATCAAGTGGGGCCACGACAACATGGCCGCCTACAAGAGCCCGCGCATCGTCGAGTTCGTCGACGCGCTGCCCAAGTCGGGCACGGGCAAGGTGCAGTGGCGCGAGCTGCAGGAGCGCGAGAACGCCAAGGCCGCGGCCTGAGCCTCGCGAGGGGCCTGCGGCGCGAGGCCGTTATGCTGGCGGCCCTTTCCGAGCCGCCACCCATGAACCGCTTCGACCCCAAGGCGATCATCGTCGCCATGCTGCTGTCACTTGCCCTCGACGTGGTGGGCAGCATCGCGCTCGTCGCGAGCTTCGGGGTGCAGGTCCACTCGCAGATGACGCCCGAGGAAACCGAGGCGGCCATCCAGGCCGTCACGAGCACCGACGGGTTCCTGTTTGCCTCGCTGCTCTACGGCACCGCCACCACCGTCTTCGGCGGCTTCGTCGCGGCCCGGCTCGCGCGCAGCTACCCTTACTTCAACGCCCTGGCCATCGGCGTGCTCGGCATCGTGCTCGGGCTGCTGCTGGGGGGCGAGGCGCCGTTCTGGTTCGAGGCCCTGGCCTTCCTGGTGAGCGTGCCGGCGGCCGTCGCCGGCGGCCACCTCGCGCTGCGCCGGCCGCCCCGCTGAGCAACCAATGAAACAAAGCGGCCACGGCCGTGAAACGCCGGACTTACAGCGGACCGCCACAGTCACGGCACCCCATCGCCAGCGAGTTCCCCATGAGCGACCTCTTCCTGCCCCGCGAGCTGTTTCAAGCGGCCTCCCCTCGCCCCGCCTCACCCGCCGCGCCCACCCAGGCACCCCGCCGCGGCGCGCTTCAGTTCACCAGCGGCGCCGAGGTGGCAGCCGATCTGCTGCAGGCGATGACCGTGGCGCCGCCGCGCTTCGTGGAGCGCCGCCGCAAGCCACGCACCGGCAAGGCCTACGACATCGCCCGCTGAGGCCAGTTAGACACCGCGCCTGACGCGGTCGCACCACACGCGGCGCCCCGGCCGCGTCGGACCCGATGCGCTGTCACGCATCACCCGGCACACTCGGGCTCCCACCACTGGAGCCCCCATGGCCTTCTTCCCCCAAGACGCCCTCAACGACGGCGTGCGCAAGCGCGAAGTCTTCGGCTGGGCGATGTATGACTTCGCCAACTCGGGCTACACCACCGTCGTGCTCACGGCGGTGTTCAACGCGTACTTCGTCGGCGTGGTCGCCAACGGCGCGCCCTGGGGCACCCTCGCGTGGACGCTCGCGCTCGCCGCGTCCAGCGTGATCGTGATGCTGGTGATGCCGGCGCTCGGCGCCTACGCCGACCTGCGCGCCAACAAGAAGAAGCTGCTCGCCGTGACCACCGTGCTGTGCGTGGGGTCGACCACCATGCTCGCGTTTGCCGACCGCGGCGACGTGGCCTGGGCGGTGGCGGCGGTGGTGCTGTCAAACACCTTCTTCTCCTTCGGCGAAGCGCTGACCGCCGCCTTCCTGCCCGAACTCGCCAAGCGCGACGCGATGGGGCGGGTGTCGGGCTGGGGCTGGAGCTTCGGCTACTTCGGCGGCATGCTGTCGCTGGGCCTGAGCCTCGCCTACGTGCTCACCGCGCAGGCGCGCGGCGAGCCGGCCACGTCGTTCGTGCCGGTCAGCATGCTCATCACCGCCGGCGTCTACGGTGCGGCCTCGCTCGCGACCTTCGCGCTGCTGCGCGAGCGCGCCGTGCCGCAGCCGCAGGCGGTGCAGGCCACCGGCATCACCGCCTCGCTGCAGCGACTGGCGGCCACCTTCCGGCGGGCGCGCCTGTACCGCGACTTCTCGTGGCTGCTCACCTGCGCCGTCTGCTACCAGGCCGGCATCGCGGTGGTGATCGCGCTCGCCGCGGTATACGCCGAGCAGGTGCTGGGCTTCAAGCAGGCGCAGACCATGATGCTCATCTTCCTGGTCAACATCGCCGCGGCGCTCGGGGCCTTCGGTTTCGGCTACTGGCAAGACCGCATCGGCCACAAGCGGGCCCTGGCCGTCACGCTCGTCGGCTGGGTCGTGATGACGGTTCTCGCCATCGTGGCCACGACGCCCGGCCCGTTCTGGGTGGCCGCGGTGATCGCCGGCCTGTGCATGGGGTCCAGCCAATCGGCGGGCCGCGCCATCGCCGGCCTCTTCGCCCCCGAAGCGCAGCGCGCCGAGTTCTACGGGCTGTGGACGTTCGCGGTGCGCCTCGCCGCCATCCTCGGGCCGGTGACCTACGGCCTGGTGACGGTGGCCACCGCCGGCAACCACCGGCTGGCCATCCTGTCGACCGCGTTGTTCTTCATCGGCGGCTTGCTTCTGCTGGTGCCGATCAACGTGGAGCGCGGTGCCGCCGCGGCGCGCGAGGCCTCATGAGCGGGCCCATGCTCGCCGGCAAGCGCATCCTCGTGACCCACGCCGACGGGTTCATGGGGCCGACGCTGTGCGAGGTGTTCCGTGAACACGGTGCCACGGTGATCGCAAGCCTCGACCCGCTGAGCAACCCCGACGCGCCGGCCGCGGTCATCGCCGCCGCGGGCGCGCTCGACGCGCTGGTCGTCAACCTCGCCCACCCCGCCCCGAGCACCGCCGCCCGGGACGTGAGCGACGACGAATGGCGCGACACCTTCGCCGCCCTCGTCGACCCGCTGCCGCGCCTGGTGCGCGCGGTGCTGCCGCAGATGATCGCCCGGCGCGGCGGCAAGGTGCTTGTGATGGGCAGCTCGTCGGCGCTGCGCGGCATGAAACGCACCTCGACCTACAGCGCCGCCCGTGGCGCGCAGCTCGCCTACGTGCAGGCGGTGGGCGTCGAAGTGGCGCCGCACCACGTGCAGGTCAACGCGATCGCGCAGAACTTCGTCGAGAACCCGACCTACTTCCCGCCCGAAGTGCAGGCCGACCCGCGCTTCCAGGAGCGCCTGAAGCGCGAAGTACCGCTCGGCCGGCTGGTCACGGCGCGCGAAGACGCAGAGTTCGCCGCCTACCTGTGCAGCGAGGCGGCCAACTGCTTCGTCGGCCAGGTGTTCCCGGTGTGTGGCGGCTGGGTGCAGCGCTGAGCCGTCTCAGGCCGAAGCCTCGTCGCCGATCACCAGCCGCGTGTCGCTGGCGAAGCGATGGGGTGGAATCTCCAGGTTCGTCGGCGCCGGCTTGTTCTTGAACACCCGCCCGGCACCGTCGAAGGTCGAGCCGTGGCAGGGGCAGAAGAAGCCTCCCGGCCAGTCGGCGGGCAGGCCGGGGTTGGCAGAGCCTTGCGGCACCGCGGTCGGGGAGCAGCCGAGGTGGGTGCACAGGCCCACCGCGACGAAGATCTCCGGCCTGAGCGCACGCAGCGGGTTGCGAGCATCGTCCGGCTGCTGGTCGCGCAGCGAGGCCGGATCGGCCAGCTCGGCATCGTGACCCTGCAGCGCCGCGATCATCTCCGGCGTACGCCGCACCACCCACACCGGCTTGCCACGCCATTCGACGGTCTTCATGCCGCCGGGTGGAATGTCGGCCAGGTCGACCTCCACCGGCCCACCGGCGGCCCTGGCACGCTCGCTTGGCCCGAGCGACGACACGAAGGGCACCGCCACGGCCACCGCCGCCACGCCACCAGCGGCCGCGGTGGTCATGAGCCACTGGCGTCGCTCAGGATCGCCGGGCGGTGCGTCGCCGGCCGGGCCGGCAGGTCGAGGGATCAGCATCGAGGCCACCGGCTCAGCGCCTTGCCACGCGCTCGGCCTTGCGGGCGTCTTCCTCGATGTGGCGCACGAAGTAACGCACGAAGAACACCGCCATGCCGAGCATGAATGCGAGGCCTGCCAGGCTCATCAGGCCGACATCGGAGGTGAAGAGGTCTTTCAGCGCATGCACGTCGAACTCCTGTCGTGGTGACAGTGCATTGGGCGCTTCCTCGTCCGGCGCCGTCTTTGCCTTTTGTCAAGCCTCGGCCGCTAGCACCCACTGGCCCGCACGATCGTCGGCACGACCGTCGCTGCGCAGCTTGCCCAGGTGCGCGAGCAGCGAGCGAGCCGCCACCGGCAGCATGCGCGGGTCGACGTCGTCGTAGGCATGGGGCAGCAGTTGCTCCAGCGTGGCTGGACCATGCTCGCGCAGCACCGCCACGACCTTGGCTTCGCGCTTGAGGCGGTGCTCGATCACCGCCTGCACCGCCTTGCGCGGCTGCGCCATCAGGAAGCCGTGGCCGGGGGCGAGCCACTCGATGTCTTCGTCGAGCAGTGCCCGCAAGGTGTGCAGGTAGGCGGCCATGTCGCCATCGGGCGGGTTGATGACGACGGTGCTCGCCTGCATGATGTGGTCGCCGGTGAAGAGCGTCTTTTCTTCTTCGAGCAGGTAGCACAGGTGATTGGACGCATGGCCGGGCGTGTGCAGCACGCGCAGCGTCACGCCGGGTGCGATCGCGAGGCGCTCGCCATGTTCGAGCACGCGGTCGGGCGCGAAGCTGCCGTCCTGCTTGTGCGGGTGCACCGCCAGGCGGCCCATCACCGTCGCGTGGGTGTGCTGCTTGAGCGGCACGCTCGCGGGCGAGTGGTCGTGGTGGGTGTGGGTCGCGAGAATCCAGCGGATCGGGCCGGGCGCGGCGTGCAGCACTGCTTCCACATGCTCGGGCAGGTCGGGCCCCGGGTCGACCACCGCCCATTCGTTGCTCGGCCCCCCGCCCACCAGGTAGGTGTTGGTACCGGGGCCGGTCATCACGCTCGGGTTGGGCGCGGTCACGCGGATCACATGCGGCGAGAGCTTCACCGAACGCCCCGGCACGATCTCGTACGAGGCCGTGCCATGGCCGAGCGGGTCGATGCGACCCATCTCGGCCCAGGCGTGCTCGTGCGGCATCACCGGGCGCAGGCTCTGGCTGCCAGCGCCGATGCGCGGGTTGATGAGGCTGACGGTGCGCGGCCCGCGCGCATAGGCCATCAGCGCCGCGCTGCTGTCGAAAGCACCGATGGCGCTGAGCGTGGCGCGCGTCGGGCCCATCAGCTTGAGCGAATCGCTGCGCGCGAGCGCGTCGGCCGGGCGCAGCCAGTGCATGCCGACCATCTCGGTGCCGTCGTGCTGCGCGGTCTGGCCGGCCGGGGCCACCGCCACGAAGAAGCGCGTGTCGTAGCGCTTGGCACGGCCGAGCGGGGTGAGCCAGTGGCTGAAGTAGGCCAGTTCGTCGACGGCGAGCGTGAGGCCTTCTTCGGCGCAGAACTCGCCCAGGCTGCGCTCGCCGGCGTTCAGCGGCGCGCGCCACGGTGCGAGGCGTGCGGCATCGGCGCCGACCAGCGCCCCGCCGCGCCGCGCGAAGAGCAGGCCACATTCTTCGAAGCATTCGCGGATGGCGGTGATGGCGTAGTCGAGCCCGCCTGAGGGCAGGGCGAGTTTCCGGCTCATCGCTGCGTCGTCGTCGCCGTCGCACAGGCCGCGCCACTGCGCATCGGTCTTGTCGACGGTTCCGCCCGGGAAGACCCAGGCGCCGCTGTTGTGATCGCCGCGCTCGGCACGGCACAGCAGCAGCACCTGCAGCCCGCCGGGGGCATCACGCACGACGACCAGCGTGGCCGCGGCACGTGGCGGCTTGTCGGCGGAGCTGTGGTCGAGCGGGGCGACGTCGGGAGAGGTCATGTCAGCACTGTGAGCCGGGAAGGAAGCGCTGCACAGTCTCGCATTCCCGCGCCATTCCCTCACGTCGCCAAGGTGGCTGCGCCGCCGCAGGCCCCTGCGCACAATCGGCACACCCCGACCTGCCGCCCGCCCATGTCCATCATCCTCGTTCGCCACGGCGAAACGCCGCTCAACGTGGCCCGCACCCTGCAGCCCGCCGACACACCGCTGAGCGAGACGGGCCGACAGCAGGCGCAGGCGGTGGCACGGCGCCTGGCCGATTTGAAGATCGCCGCCATCCTCTCGAGCGACCTGCCGCGGGCGATGCAGACGGCGCAGGCCATCGCCGCCGCCACCGGCGTGCCGATCACGCCGACGCCGCTGCTGCACGAGCGCAACTTCGGCGCGCTGCGCGGCCAGCCCTACGACAGCCTGCCCTACAACCCGCTGACGATGACCGAAGCGCCACCCGGCGGTGAATCGGTGGCGGCGTTCGAGCAGCGGGTGGCGCTGGCGTTTGCCCAGATGGTCGAGCTGCGGGGCCGCATCGACGGCCACCTCGCGGTGGTGACGCACGGCCTCGTGATCCGCGCGCTGCTCGCGCGGCACTTCCCGCTTGGCGCGCAGACGATGCCACTGCGCGTGGGCAACACCTCGGTCACCATCTGCGGCGCCACGCCGCCGCATGCGCCGGAGCTGGTCGACTGCACCCGCCACCTCGACGAGGCCATCGCGCACGACGCCAAGAGCCTGTCGGGCGGCTGAGGGCTCAGCGCGGGCGGGTCTCGATCACGAGGTCGCTGTCGGCGACGGCCACGCAGGGCAGGATCCAGCCTTCGAGTTTTTCTTCGGCGCTCAGGCCGGGCCATGCGATGGTGTGGTGCGCCCGCCCCTCGACCACACGGCAGCGGCATTCGCGGCAGGTGCCGTTGCGGCACGAGCTGGGCAGCACCACCCCTTGCGCACGCGCCGCGGCCAGCAGGGTCTCGCCGGGCGAGGCCACGAACTGCAGGCCCGGGCCGAGGACGATCACGCGGTGCGACATGGGCACGATCATGCTCTGCACCGGCATGGCCGAACGTCCGCACGGCCTCTGGTACAACCGCGCGATGACCGACCCCCTCTCCCTTTCACCGGCCCCGCTGCTCTTGCTGCACGCGACGGCCGGCGCCGGCCACACCCGTGCGGCGCAGGCCATCTCGACCGCGCTGCGCCAGCTCGGCGCGCCCGCACACCATGTGGTGGATACGCTCGCCTGCACGAGCAGCCTCTTCCGCCGCCTCTACGCCCAGGCCTACATCGACCTGGTGCAACGGGCGCCCGAACTGTGGGGCCACCTCTACGAGCGCTACGACGTGGTCAAGCCGCCGCGCAGCAAGACCGCCCGGGCGCGGCTCGCGTTCGACAAGGCCAACAGCGCACGGTTCAAGGGCCTGCTCGGTGCCGCCCAGCCACGCGCCATCCTGTGCACGCACTTCCTGCCGATGGAGCTGCTGTCGGACCTGAAGGGCCGCGGCAAGCTCGCGACGCCGGTGCACGCGGTCGTCACCGACGTGAGCCCGCATGCCTTCTGGGTCTACCCGCACATCGACCACTACCACGTGGCCACCGAGGCCGGCGCGCGGGAACTTGAGCGCAAGGGCATCGCGGCCGAACGCATCAGCGTGAGCGGCATCCCGATCGACCCGGTGTTCGCCGAGCGCACGCCGGCCCCTGCGATGCGCGCGACGCTTGGCCTGCCCGAGCGGCCGACGGTGCTGCTCTTGTCGGGCGGCTTTGGCGTGGGGCCGCTGGTGGCGATGCTCGATTCGTTTGCCGGGGCCGACTGCGGCCTGAGCCTCGTGGTGGTGGCCGGGCGCAATGCCGAACTCGAGGCCGCCTGCCGCGCACGGGCGGCCACGCTGAACCTGCCCGTCACGGTGCACGGCTTCGTGACCCACATCCACCAGCTGATGGACGCCGCCGACCTGGTGGTCACCAAACCCGGCGGCCTCACCACCAACGAGGTGCTCGCCAAGGGCAAGCCGATGGCGCTCGTCGCGCCCATCCCCGGCCAGGAGCAGCGCAACTGCGACTACCTGCTTGAAGAAGGCGCGGCGGTGCGCCTGCACGACGAGGCCGACGCCGCCTGGCACCTCGCGCGCTGGCTGAACGATGCGCCGCGCATGGCCGCCATGCGCGCCAACGCCGAACGCATCGCCCGCGCGCAGGCCGCGGAGGACGTGGCACGGCGGCTGGTCGCGGCCGTCGACGCATGAGCCTCTCCCGCCGCCGACTGTGCCTCTCGGCACCCCTGCTCGCCCTGCCGCCGGGGGCCGGCGCGGCCGACGACCCGCTGCACAACATCGTCGACGACGCCTGGGCCACCGCGCAGGGCGTGGTGTTCTCGGGCCGGCTGGTCGAGAAACGGCGCGGCCCGCGTGAAGACAGCGGTGTGCGCAGCAGCCTCTACCGCAACAGCCGCCTGCTCTTCACCGGTGGCGAAGAGGGGGCGGTGCGCTGGTCGGTGGGCGGCTTGCGCTGGCAGACCCGCGCCGACGACCAGGGCTATTGGGAACTGCGCACGAGCCAGCCGCTGCCGGCGGGTTCACCGGCGCCGGGCTGGCACCCGATCGACAGCGACCCGGCGCCGAGCAGCACGGCGCACCTGCTCGTTCACGACCAGGCCAACACCGTGGGCCTCATCTCCGACCTCGACGACACGCTTCTCGTGAGCGAGGTCAACCAGACAACGCGCCTGCTGCGCAACAGCCTCGCAGTGCCGCCCGAGTCGCGCGAGCCGGTGGGCGGCATGGCCGCGCTCTGCACCGCGTGGACGAAGCGCAACCCTCGCCCCGAGGCCACGCCGGTGTTCTACCTGTCGGGCTCACCGCGCCAGCTCACCGACAGCGTGCGCCGCTTCCTGCAGAAGCACGGCTTCCCGCAGGGCGTGCTGCAACTGAAAGAGGTGAGCGCCGCCCGCACCGACCCGCTGCGCGACCAGCAGGCTTACAAGGTGCAGCGGGCGAGTGCCATCCTGCAGGCCTTTCCGCAGACCCGCTTCGCCCTGCTCGGCGACGACGGCGAGCGCGACCCGGAGAGTTATGCCGAGCTGCAGTCGCGCTTCCGAGCGCAGGTGCTCGGGGTGTGGATCCGGCGTGTGCATCCCGATCCGAAACGCCCGCGCTTCCCGGGCCAGCGGGACATGGGGGAGTTGCTGGCGAGTGGGCCGCCCTAGAGCCGCTTGGCAGCGGTTGCTGTCAGTCGCTATCGAACCGCGAGACCACGGTGCCGGCCACGTCGCGGTCATTGACGCAACCTGCCGGGCGCCGCGTGGCTGACCGGTTCTAGCGGTACAGCTGACCCTGCGCCGGCGCCTGCGGGCGCAGGTGCCCAAACGACCGCTGACAGATGGCGCCAACAGTTGGAACCGACCCACAGCAGAATCTCTGGCGTCCCGTTCATCAGCCGGTCACTCGGGTCAACTGCAAAAGCCGGATGGATCGATCCCAAAAAACTTTCGATTGGACGGCGCCTCCACAGGTCTCAATACTTCGGCCGAACCCCTGTGGAGACAACAGTGAAACAAACAATCATCGTGGCGGCCGCAGCGGCCGTCTGTTCCGGCGGCGCGCTGGCCCAGTCCAGCGTGACCATCGGTGGTGTCATGGATGCGGCCGCGCGGAGCGTCGCCAATTCAGGCGGCGGCTCGGTCAAGTCGCTCGTTAGTGGCGCCAACAGCACGAGCCGGCTCTACTTCCGCGGCAACGAGGAGCTCGGCAACGGGCTCTCCGCCGGCTTCTGGATCGAATCGGGCATCAACATCGATGCGGGCACGAGCAGCGGCGGCACGCAGTTCTGGGACCGGCGCGCCACGCTGTCGCTCTCGAGCAAGCCCGCTGGTGAAGTGCGCCTCGGGCGCGACTACACGCCGACCTACACCACCTGGTCGCGTCACGATGTCTTCTCGCACGTCGGCGTGGCGGGGTCGAACAACTTCTCCTCCGCCGCGCAGCAGGGGCCGATCCGCAACGCCTTCAGCACCAACCCCAACACGACGGTGCGTTCCAGCAATTCGGTGCAGTACATCCTGCCCGCAGGGCTGGGTGGCGTGGAAGGCGCCCTGATGCTCGCCGCCGGTGAGGGCGGCACGGCCGCGAACGGCCAGCACAAGCTGATCGGTGGCCGGCTTGCGTGGCAAACCAAGGTGTTCGGCGTGAGCGCGGCCTATGCCACCACCGAAAACGACCTCACCGCCAGCGGCAAGTTCAAGGACGGCGTGATCGGTGCCAATGGCGCCATCGGGCCCGTGCGCCTCACGGCGGCCTTGCGTCGCTACGAGCAGTCGCAGGCCAAGCAGACCAACCTGATGCTCGGGGCCCTGGGCAGCATCGGCGCCACGGACCTGAAGCTCTCCTACCTGCAGGCCAACCTGCAGGGCCGTGTCGGCGCCACGTCGATCGACAACAACGACGCCCGCCAGATCGGCCTCGGCGTCGTCTACAACCTGTCGAAGCGAACCGGCCTCTACGCCCAGGCCGCGCGCATCGAGAACGAAGGGACCGCCACCTTCGTCATTCCCGGCGGCACGACGCTGCCCGCCGGGGGGCGATCCACCGGCTGGGAAGCAGGCCTGCGGCACAACTTCTGACCGGCACCACATGCACGCCGGTGCCCCTGCGGCCTTGCCGCCGGGTGCATGTGACTGCCACATGCACATCTACGACGCACGCTTCCCCGCGGCGCCCGGTGCCCGGCTGGTGCCGCCGGACGCGCTGGTGCCGGCCTATGCGGCCCTCCAGTCGCGGCTCGGCTTGCAACGCTGCGTGGTGGTCACGCCCTCGACCTACGGAGAGGACAACCGCTGCACCGTCGAGGCGATCCGGGCGTTGAACGCCTCGGGTGTGCAGGCCCGCGGCATCGCGGTCCTGAGCGCCGATGTCGACGAGGCCACGCTCGCGAGCCTGCATGCCGAAGGCGTGCGCGGCGTGCGCTTCAACCAGACCTTGGGCGGCCTCTCGCTCGATGACCTGGAACCGCTTGCGGAACGCATCGCGCCCCTCGGGTGGCACGTCGAGCTGCTGCTGCCCGCGGCGCTCTGGCCGCAGGTCGCGACGCGGCTACAGCGGCTGCCCGTGCCCATGGTGTTCGATCACCTGGGCCGGCTGCCCCATCCGGGGCGTGAGCACCCCGGGCATCACGCCATCCTGGCCTTGCTGGACACCGGGCGCGCCTGGGTCAAGCTGTCTGGCGCCTACCTGCAGGACGGCACCACCCCTGCACAGTGGTCAGCCGATGCACACGCGATGGCCAGGGCCTACCTGCATGTCGCCCCGCACCGCATGGTGTGGGGCAGCAACTGGCCTCACCCGACCGTGCACGCCGGCCTGCACGCCGCACCCGACGAAGCCGACCTGCTGGCCCTGCTTCGCCGGTGGACCGCCGACGACGTGACGTGGCGGCGTGTGCTGGTCGACAACCCCACCGATCTCTACAACTTCTGACCGCCTCCCATGAACCCTCGCCTGCCCCTGCGCTTCGCCGCCGCTTTCGTCATGGCCCTCTGTGCACCCGCGATCTCCATCGCGCAGGATCCCTGGCCCGGGCGCACCCTCAACTACGTCGTGCCCTATCCGCCGGGCGGCACCACCGACATCCTCGGGCGTACCATCGCCCAACGCCTCGGCGAAGCCCTCAAGACGACGGTGATCGTCGACAACCGGGCCGGCGCCACCGGCACGATCGGCGGCGCCTTCGTGGCACGCGCGGCACCGGATGGCCAGACCGTGCTGGGCACCTCGATCGGCCCGCAGGCGATCGTCCCGCATCTGATGAAGCTGCCCTACAACCCGGCCAAGGCCTATGAGCCGGTGTCGCTGGTGGGCACGGTGCCGCACCTGCTGGTGGTGAACGCCGCCACCACGCCGTACACCTCGGTGGCGCAGCTCATCGCCGCCGCGAAGGAGAAGCCGGGCAGCGTGGCCTTCGCCTCGGGCGGCAACGGCACCATCCTGCAGATGCAGGGCGAGCTCCTGCGACTGCAATCGCAGACCACGATGACCCACGTGCCGTACAAGGGCGACGTGCCGGCGCTGCAGGACGTGATCGGCGGCCAGGTGACCTTCATGTTCGCGCCCATCGCCGCCGCGCTGCCGCACGTGCAGTCCGGAAAGCTGCGCGCCCTGGCCGTCACGTCGGCGAGCCGGATGCCGGCATTGCCCAGCGTGCCGACCATGACGGAAGCCGGCTTCAAGGATTTCGTCGTCGAGCAGTGGCAGGCGATCTACGTGCCGGCGAAGACACCCGCCGCGATCGTGCAGCGCCTGCACCAGGAGGTGAGCCGCATCCTCCAGGACCGCAGCGTCGCGGCCAGCTTCGAGAAGCTCGGCGTCACGGTCGTCGACGGCACGCCGGCGCAGCTGGCGCAGCGGCAGGCGGCTGACTCGCAGCGCTGGGCCGCCGTGATCCGCGACGCCGGCATCAAGCTCGACTGAAGCCGCGCCGCGTCACCTGCCCACCTCTCAGTCCGCAGGGGCCGAGCGCAGGAACAGTTCGATCAGCCGCTTCGCCGCCGGCGACAGGAAGCTGTTGGCCCGGTAGGTCACGACGAGCCGGCGCCGCATCGTGGCGCCGGTGATCGGCACTTCCTTCAGCCCGGGGATGCGGCTCGGCCCTTGCAGGTGGTGCCGCGAGATGAAGCTCAGCAGCCCCGTCTGCACGATCAGCGCGGGCAGGCTGATGAGGCTCGTGGTCTCCACCTGCACGTGGGGCCGCGGCAGGCCCTTGCGGTCGAAGGTGTGGTCCAGCCAGTCCCGCGTGGGCAACCCCGGCGGCTGCAGGGCCCATCGATACGCCACCAGGTCCTTGAGGCTCTTGGCCTTGCGGAACACCTCGTGGCGCTCGCTCGCGGCCACGACGATCATGTCCTCCGACAGCACCTGCGACACGTAGCCCGCATCGGGCGCGCTTTCGGTCGCCACCATCAGGTCGAGCTCGCCCGCATGCAGCTGCGGCTTGAGCATGGCGATCAGCCCGACCACCGTGTGCAGCGTCACGTCGGGCGCTTCCTTCAGCAACTGGCGCGCGACCGCGGGCAGCAGGAACTGCGCCGCCGTCGGCACCACGCCCAGGCGCACATGCCCGGTCAGGCCTGCGCCGATCGACGACAACTCGCGCTTGGCGTCTTCCACGTCGAAGCGCATGCGCTGCGCCCACTTGAGCAGCACGTGGCCCGCCTCGGTGAGCTTGATGCCGCGGCCGGCCTTCTCGAAGAGCGCGGCGCCGCAGGCGGTCTCCAGGCGGCGGATGCTGCTGGTCAGGGCCGGCTGCGACCGGTGGAGCCGGGTGGACGCTCGACCCAGGTGCTGCAACTCGGCAATCGTCTCGAAGTAGCGCAGGTCTCGCAGATCCATTGCAAAAGCTCCATGAATGAATCAGAAGAAAGAATCGATTGGACTGTACATCTCGCGGCGCCAATACTGCAGACAGATGACCACCCCGCCCCGACAGGAGGTGGTCCGGCTCGACGCACACCAGGAGACATTCAATGCAAGCATCACGACGCCTCGTGCTGGCCTTCGCCGCCACGCTCATGTCCGGCAGCGCCCTGGCGCAGGCCTGGCCCTCCAAGCCCATCCGCATCGTTGTGCCCTTCCCTCCGGGCGGCGGCACCGACATCATTGCGCGCGAGACCAGCGAGCGTGTGTCCAAGGCCACCGGCTGGACCTTCGTGATCGACAACAAGCCCGGTGCCGGCGGCAACCTGGGCGTCGACAGCGTCGCCAAGTCGCCAGCCGATGGCTACACGCTGGTGCTCGGGCAGACCAGCAACCTGGCGATCAACCCCTCGCTGTACGCCAAGTTGCCGTACGACCCGCAGAAGGACCTGGTGCCGGTCGTGCTGCTCGCGCAGGCGCCGCTCGTGCTCGTCACGGGCATCGGCTCCAAGTACAAGACGCTGGCCGACGTGACCGCCGCGGCCAAGGCCAAGCCGGGCCAGCTGAATTTCGCGTCGCCCGGCAACGGCACGGTGGCGCACCTGACCTCCGGAGCTCTTCCAGAAGGCCGCCGGCATCAAGACGCAGCACGTGCCCTACAAGGGCGCCGCGCAGGCGCTGACCGACGTGGTGGGCGGCACGGTCGAGCTGTACATGTCGTCGGTGCCCACGCTGCTCGGGCAGATCAAGCAGGGCAAGCTGCGCGCGCTGGCGGTCACCTCCGCCGCCCGTGTGGACGACCTGCCGGACGTGCCCACCATCAACGAGTCGGGCTACAAGGGCTTCGACGCCGTCACGTGGTTCGGCCTGCTCGCGCCCGCTGGCACGCCCAAGGATGTGGTGGCCAAGGTGAATGCCGAGTTCAACAAGGCGCTCAAGGCCGCCGAGCTGCGCAAGCGACTCGGCGACGAAGGCGCCGATGCGGCCGGTGGCACGCCGGATGAGTTCGCCGCGCTGATCAAGACCGAGATCCCGCGCTGGGGCAAGGTCGTCAAGGATTCCGGCGCACGGATCGACTGACGCGCGTTCCCTTCTTTCCCCCGTTTCCCCAAGGAGATTCTCATGAGTCAAGCCGCTGCATTGCCGGACGTGATCAAGGACATCGAGCGCGTCGACGCCGGTGTCGTGGAGCAGGCCGCGAAGTTCCCCTCGTCGATCTTTGCCGACGTGGCCGGCCGCCGCGGCGCGCTGCACGGCCGCATCTCGCCGCTGGCGCCGAGCATGCGGCTCGCGGGGCCGGCCCTGACGGTTGAGGTACGCCCGGGCGACAACCTGATGATCCATGCGGCGCTGGCGCTCGCCAAGCCGGGCGACGTGATCGTCGTCGACGGCAAGGGCGACCTGAGCAGCGCCCTGATGGGCGAGATCATGTGCCAGCAGGCGGCAGCGCTGGGCATCGCGGGCGTCGTCATCGACGGCGCGGTGCGAGACAGCGAGGCCATCCGCGAGCTCGGCTTCCCGATGTATGCCGCCGGCCTCAACCCCAACGGCCCGACCAAGTCGGTGGCCGGGCGTGTCAACCACCCGGTCTCGATCGGCGGCGTGACGGTGAACCCGGGCGACCTGGTGGTCGGCGATGCAGACGGCATCACCGTCATCGAGCGCCACAAGGCCGCCGCGATGCTGCCGCTGGCCGCCGAGAAGGTGGCCGCCGAGACGAAGCGCATCGCCGACATCAAGAGCCGCAAGGCCCTGCGCCCCGCGTGGCTGGACGGTGCCCTGCGGACCGCCGGCGTGCTGAAGGAAGGGGAGTCGCTGTGAGCGCCGCCAAGCCCACCTTCCTCGTCACCGGCAACGACCTGGCCGAACAGGCCCTCGCCTTGCTGAATGACTACAGGATCGTCTACGCCGGCAAGGCGCCGACCGAAGACGACATCGTGTCGCTGTGCCGCCAGCACGACCCGGTGGCCATCATCGTGCGCTACGGCAAGGTCGGCGCGGCCGCGATGGACGCCGCGCCGAGCTTGAAGGTCATCTCCAAGCACGGCAGCGGCACCGACACCATCGACAAGGCCGCCGCGGCGGCGCGCGGCATCCAAGTGGTGGCCGCGGCAGGCGCCAACGCGGCCGCCGTGGCGGAACACGCGCTCGCCTTGCTGCTGGCCTGCGCCAAGTCGGTCGTGGCGCTGAACGAGCGCATGCACGCCGGCCACTGGGACAAGTCGACCCACAAGAGCGTCGAGCTCGAGGGCCGCACCGTCGGCCTCGTCGGCCTCGGCGCGATCGGCCTGCGCTTCGCCCGCATGGCCGATGCGATGGGCATGCGTGTGCTGGGCCACGACCCCTATGCCAAGGAGGTGCCCGCATACGTCGAACGTGTCGACCTGTCGACACTCTGGCGGGAGTCGGACGCGATCTCGCTGCACTGCCCGCTGACCGCGGACAACGGGAGGCTGCTGAACGCGCAGACGCTCGCGGCCTGCCGCCAGGGCGTCATCATCGTCAACACCGCACGCGGTGGCCTCATCGATGAAGCGGCGCTCTTGGCCGCCATCCGCAGCGGCCATGTCGCGAGCGCCGGCCTCGACAGCTTTGCCGTCGAGCCGATGACGGCCGGCCACCCGTTCCACGGCGAGGCGCGCATCACGCTCAGCCCGCATGTCGGCGGCGTCACCTCCGACGCCTACGTGAAGATGGGCGTCGCCGCGGCCCGCAACGCGCTCGCCGTGCTCAACGGCTGAGCCCGCAGGAGAAGAACCATGAGACAACTCATCCGCCACATGCTGGCCGCCGTCGCCCTGGTGGTTTCCACCGCCGCTGGTGCACAAGCCTGGCCGGCCAAGCCGGTGCGCATCATCGTGCCCTACCCGCCGGGCGGCGCGGTCGATGTCGTCACGCGCAAGATGGCGGCCAAGCTGCAAGAGCAGACCGGCCAGACCTTCTTCGTCGAGAACAAGCCCGGCGCGGCCGGCACCATCGGCATCGCAACGGCGGTGCAGGCCCCGGCAGACGGCTACACGCTGGTCGCGAACGACACCACCTACGCGCTGCTGCCGCACATCGTGCGCAAGCTGCCCTTCGACTACGACACGGCCCTCGTCCCGGTCGGCGCCTACGTCTTCGCGCCCATGAGCGTCGTGGTTCGCTCCGAGTCGAAGTACAAGACGCTCGCCGACCTGATCAACGGCGCCAGGGCGAGCGCCGGCCAGGTCACCTATGGCACCGGTGGTGCCGGCTCGACGCCGCACTTCGTGAGCGAGGCCCTGGGCATCGCCGGCGGCGCCAGGTTCCTGCACGTGCCGTTCAAGGGGGCGGGCGAGGCCACGATGGCGATGCTCTCCGGCACCGTCGACTTCCAGGTGGCGTCGACACCCGGCGTGATGGGCCACGTGAAAGGCGGCAAGGCCCGCTTGCTGGCGGTGAGCGGCTCCAAGCGGCTCGCCCAGCTGCCTGAGGTGCCGACCTTCAACGAGGCGGGGCTGAAGTTCGCAGGCCTCATGAACTTCACCGGCCTGTGGGCGCCCAAGGGCACGCCGCAGGCTGCGATCGACCGGCTGCAGAAGGAGATCGCCACGGCCATGGCATCGGCCGACATGAAAGCGTTTGCCGATGGCATTGCCTCGGAACCCGGCTACTGGGATGCCGCGACCTTGGCGAAGGACCTGCGCGAACGCACCGAGTTCTGGGGCAAGGTCGCAGCCAACACGGCGTTCGAGCGGCAATGATGTTCGTCCTGCAGGCGCCCCAGGTCCGCGACACGGAGGTCTTCACCCGCCTGCCCGACCGCTTCCGCCGGACCGGCGTGCGCTCGGACTGGGCGGATGCGAACCGGGGCGGTCAAGCGACCGACTCGTTCCTCGAAGGCCCGGTCTTCGATGCCGCCGGCAACCTCTACGTGAGCGACATTCCCTTCGGCCGCATCTTCCGCATCGACCCGAAGGGCGAATGGGACCTGGTCGCCGAATGGGCGGGCGAGCCGAACGGCCTGAAGTGGCTCAACGAGCGTGAGTTGCTCGTCACCGACTACCGCCATGGCCTGATGGCGTGCGACGTGACGACGGGCTCGGTCCGCCCCTACCTCGACCGCCGCAACAGCGAGCGCTTCAAGGGGGTGAACGACCTGGTGTTCGACTCCCGGGGCAACCTCTACTTCACCGACCAGGGCCAGACCGGCCTGCACGACCCGACGGGCCGGCTCTACCGGCTGCGGCCGGACGGTCGCCTCGACCTGCTGCTGTCGAACGTGCCCAGCCCCAACGGCGTGGCCCTGTCGCCCGACGAACGTGTGCTCTACCTGGGTGTCACACGCGGCAACCAGGTGTGGCGCGTGCCGCTGCTGGACGACGGCAGCGTGTCCAAGGTCAGTGCCTTCTTCACGTCCTACGGACCGAGCGGACCGGACGGTCTCGCGGTCGATGAGGCGGGGCGCGTGCTCGTCGCGAACCCCGGGCTCGGCCTGTGCTGGGTGCTCAGCCATCGTGCCGAGCCGGAACTGGTGCTGCGCAGTGGCGCGGGTGCGTCGTTGACGAACATCGCGTTCGGGGGACCTGACCGCAAGACGCTGTATTGCACGGAGTCTGTCAGCGGCGTCATCCTGCGTGCAACGCTTGACGTGGCGGGGTTGCCGATTCACCGCGCGACTCGGCCGCGTTCGGGGTGATGGGGCTGCCTGAAGCGGAGATCTGGCGCAATCCACCCCGGCCGCAACAGGCGCACCACGCCCCACACTCCGCTTCACGCGGACGAGAGCCTTTCCAGCAGCGCCATCGCGGCAGCCGGGTTGCGCTCTTTCGCGCCGCTGATGAAGAAGAGGAACACGTCGCGCGGGCCCGCCGGCTGCGGCGGCTCGACACGCGGCACGCCTTCGGGCTCGCCGCCGGCCGCCCAGCGCTTTGCACATGCGGCGAACTGGTCGAGCACCGGTGCCTCGAAGCCTTGCGGCAAGTCGCTTCGCGAACGCATCGTGCGGCTGTAGACGAAGTCGCCGGTGATGTCGGCGAACGACGGGTAGTCGTCGGAGTCGGTGAACACCGTGCCGACTTGGTGGCGCCGCGCGAGCGCCAGGTACTCGGGTGTCTTGAAGCTGTCGTGCCGCACGTCCATCACATGGCGCAGCGGCAGGCCGTCCACCTTCGCCGGCAGGAGCTTGAGGAAGGCTTCGAAGTCGACCGGGTCGAACTTCTTGGTCGGCGCAAATTGCCACAGCACTGGGCCGAGCTTGTCGCCCAGCTCCGCGAGACCGCTGCCGATGAAACGCTCGACCGACTCGCCGGCTTCAGCCAGCACACGCCGGTTGGTGGCGAACTTGTTGGCCTTGAGCGAGAAGACGAACCCCTCGGGCGTGTCCTGCCGCCACTTGGCAAAGGTCGCCGGCTTCATCGTGCTGTAGTAGGTGCCGTTGACCTCGATCGCCGTCAGCTTGCTGGCGGCGTATTCGAGCTCGCGTGCATGCGCGAGGCCCTTGGGATAGAAGTTGTCGCGCCAGGGTTCGAAGGTCCAGCCGCCGATGCCGATGCGGATGCGGCTCATCGCAGGCCCCACACCGCGAGGGCGACGCATGCGAGCGTGAGCAGGGCGCAGGCGGCGATGAGGAAGCGGGTGCGCACGCGCAAGGTGTCGACCGCTTCGACGATGCGGGCGTTCTGCTCGGCCAGGGTTTCGATCAGCTGGGCCGAGGCCTTCTGCTGCTCGGCCAGCTCCGCGAGGCTGGCTTCGAGGTGCGCGATGCGCGCCCCTGGGTCACCCGCGGCCGCAGGCGCGGTGGCGGCCTCTTCGGCCTGTTGCGAGCGCGTGAAGATCTTGCGGGCGCTCTTGACGATGCCGGGGGTCGCTTCGATCACGTCGCCCCACGGGATCACCTTGAGGGCGGTCATCCATCCTATGGCCATGCTGCGGGCCTGCCGGCATTGGGCCGGTCAGGCCGTCGAAGTGTCGCACCGCGCCCGCGCAGGCGCAGGCCTTGTCATCAGGCTGGCTGGAGGCTTGCGCCCTCGACCTTGACCCGCGAGCCAACCTGCAGGCCGCCCAGCGAGTCGCGGCGGAAGGTGCGCGTCTGGCCGTTGTCGAGCTGCACCTGCACGTTGTAGCCCACCACGCGGGTGTTGCGGTCGCGCTCGATCTTGTTGCCCAGCAGGCCGCCGCCGATGGCGCCGGCGGCGGTGGCGGCCTTCTGGCCGTTGCCGTCGCCCACCTGGTAGCCGAGCACGCCGCCGATCACGGCGCCGGTCGCCGCGCCCACACCGGTCCCCTTGGGCCGCTCGGTCAGCGTTTCGATGTGGCGCACTTCGCCGAGCAGGGCCACCGGCGCGGCGGGCCGCTCCGGCGCTGGCGCGGTGCGTGCACCGGGCACCGGAGCGCCGTTCGACTTGACGGGGCTGCCGTCCTGCGGGCCGCAGCCACCGAGGACGACCAGGCAGGCCAGCGAGCCGGCGGCCAGAGACGCGGTGAGGCGGTCCACGGGATGCTTGTGTTGGGTAGCTTGTCGCATGTTCGTGCTCCTGGCCCGTTCCTTCGGGCTGTCTTCACGGAGCAGGATCGTCACGCGGCGGCCAGGTGCCGTCTGCCCGCCCCGGCCGCAGCGCCGCGTAGGACGAAAAGCCGTGCCGCCGCCGGCTGTAGGCCACGGCCTACACGCGCTCGCTCGTTCGCCTGATGGTCGGCCACGCCGCGCCGCTTCACGATGGCACCAGCCGCGCCGATGGGGTCGCGGAAGAGCGCAGGAGCAGACCATGCCGAACGATGACTGGGTGGAAGACGTGCGTCGCTGGTACTACGGCGGCAACCCGCCGGCCACGGAAGCCGACCCCGAGCCAGGCGCCATCGTGCCCACCGAGCTGGGCTACGAAACGGCCCACCCGTCGCTGCAGGCTCGCCATTGGCCGGACGCGCCGCTGGCGCGGACCGAGCAGCGGCCGCTCTGATCACCCTGCCCTGATCACCACGTGTCGACGGGTGCCGTGCGGCGCTCGCCGACCCGAGACGAGGCCAGTCCGCGCGCCAGCCAGTGGCGCGTGTCGGCCGGGTCGATCACCGCGTCGATCTCCAGCATCGCCGCCATGTTGATGGCCTTGCCGCGTGCGTACTGCGCGGCCACGAGCCTGTCGTAGAGGGCGTCGCGCTCCGGCCCTTCGGTCGCGGCGGCAAGTTCCTTGCGGTAACCCAGTCGCACCGCGCCTTCGAGCCCCATGCCCCCGAACTCGCCCGTGGGCCACGCGGCCGTCAGCGTCGGCGCGTGGAAGCCGCCCGCCGCCATCGCCATCGCGCCCAGGCCGTAGCCCTTTCGCAGCACCAGCGCGAGGAACGGCACCCGCAGGTGGGCCGCCGTCACGAACATGCGGCTCACATGCCGTACCTGCGCCTTCTCCTCGATCTCGGGGCCGACCATGAAGCCGGGGGTGTCGATCAGCGAGACGATGGGCAGGCCGTGTGCGTTGCACAGCTGCATGAAGCGGGCGGCCTTGTCGGCGGCGTCGGCGTCGATCGCGCCGCCCAGGTGCACCGGGTTGTTGGCCATCAGGCCGACGGGCCGGCCCTCGATGCGCGCGAGCGCGGTGAGGATGCCCACGCCGAACCCCGAGCGCAGCTCCAGCAAGGAGCCGCTGTCTGCGACGCCGTGCATCACCTGGCGCACGTCGTAGGCGCGCACGCGGTTCTCGGGCAGCGCCTGGCGCAACTGCTGCGGGTCGCCCGCCGACCATTCACCCACCCGGCCCTGGAAATAGCCGAGGTACTGCTTGGCAACCGCGACCGCCTGCGCTTCGTCGTCGACCAGCACGTCGATCACGCCGTTGCCGTGCTGCACCGCGCTCGGGCCCACCTGCTCCGGCGTGTAAACCCCGAGCCCACCGCCTTCGATCATGGCCGGCCCGCCCATGCCGATGTTGCTGTCGCGCGTGGCGATGATGACGTCGCTGCATCCAAGCAGCGCGGCGTTGCCCGCGAAGCAGCGCCCGGCCACGATGCCCACCACCGGCACCTGGCCGCTCAGTCGCGCATAGCTCGCGAAGGTGTGCAGGTGCAGGCCGGCGACGACGGCCACGTCGGTGTCGCCAGGGCGCCCGCCGCCACCTTCGGCAAAGAGCACGACCGGCAGCTTCTGTTCGAGCGCGATGCCGAGCATGCGGTCGGTCTTCTCGTGGTTGCGCATGCCCTGCGTGCCGGCGAGCACGGTCGCGTCGTACGACATCACCACGCAGCGCGACTTCTCTTCGCCAAACTGAGCGCCGTTGATGCTGCCGATGCCCGTCACCATGCCGTCGGCGGGTGTGTTGCGGATCAGGTCGTCGGATTCGCGACGGCGGGTCTGCGCGGCGAAGGCGAGTGCGCCGTATTCGATGAAGCTGCCGGCGTCGCACAGGTCGGCGATGTTTTCGCGGGCGCTGCGCAGGCCGAGCGCATGGCGCTTGGCGATGGCCTCGGGGCGGTTCGCATCGAGCGTGAAGGCGTGACGGTCCAGCACTTCCTGCAGGTCGGCACGCAGCGCCGACGGCGTGGCCTGCTGCACCGCCGCCGCAGGCGCCGCGACCGGCGCAGGCTGCGCCGCGCCGAGCGTGACCAGCAGCTCGTCTTCGCCGACCGTGTCGCCGGCTACGACGGTGAGCTGCAGCACCTGGCCGTCGACCTCCGCGCGGATCTCGTGCTCCATCTTCATCGCTTCGAGCACCAGCAGCAGCTGGCCGGCACGCACGCCCTCGCCGGGCGCTACCGCGAGCTGCACCACGGTGCCCGCCATCGGGGCCTTGATCGACGCGTTTGACATTGCGCTTGTCTCCTTGTGGCGGGCACTGTAGCGGCGGCACGCACCCGCCCATGACACCGCTGCGACAAGCCCCGCAGACGACGCACAATGCGGCTCATGGCCTCTCCCACCCAGATCACCGCCCGCTCCTTCACCGACGCCACCGCCGCCCTGGCGCATGCAACCACCATCTACGACATGGGCATCGCCCACCTGCGCGACAGCCTGGTGCGCTTCGTCGGCGGCGAAGACCTGCAGCAGCACGTGCGCGCCTGCTACCCCTACCTGCGCGTGCATACCGACACCGTGGCGCGCGCCGACTCACGCCTGGCCTACGGCTTCGTGGCCGGCCCCGGCACCTACGAGACCACGCTGACACGCCCCGACCTCTTTCACGACTACTACCTGGAGCAGTTCACCCTGCTCTTGAAGAACCACGGCGTGACGCTTGAAGTGGGCCTGTCCAGCCAACCGATTCCGGTGCACTTCTCGCTGGCCGAGAACGACCACCTAGAAGGCAGCATGCCGCCCGAGCGGCGCACGCTGCTGCGCGACCAGTTCGACCTGCCCGACCTCGCCGCGATGGACGACGGCATCGCCAACGGCACCTACGTGCCGACGCTCGGCAGCGACGGGCAGCCGCGCCAGCCGCTGTCGCTCTTCACCGCGCCGCGCGTCGACTACTCGCTGCACCGCCTGCGCCACTACACCGGCACCGCGCCCGAGCACTTCCAGAACTTCGTGCTTTTCACCAACTACCAGTTCTACATCGACGAGTTCATCAAGCTCGGCCACGAGATGATGGCCGACGCGAACTCGGGCTACAGCGCCTTCGTGCAGCCCGGCAACGTGGTGCTGCGCCGCGCCGGCCTCGGCCCGCAGCCCGACGACGAGCTGCGCGTGGCGCCGCCGCGGCTGCCGCAGATGCCGGCCTACCACCTGGTGCGCGAAGACCGCGCGGGCATCACGATGGTCAACATCGGCGTGGGCCCGTCGAACGCCAAGACCATCACCGACCACATCGCGGTGCTGCGCCCGCATGCGTGGATCATGCTCGGCCACTGCGCCGGGCTGCGCAACACGCAGGCGCTCGGCGACTACGTGCTGGCCCACGGTTATGTGCGCGAAGACCATGTGCTGGACGAAGAGCTGCCGCTGTGGGTGCCGATCCCGCCGCTGGCGGAGATCCAGGTCGCGCTCGAAGACGCGGTGGCCGAGGTCACGCAGCTGAAGGGCTATGAGCTGAAGCGCGTGATGCGCACCGGCACCGTGGCGAGCACCGACAACCGCAACTGGGAGTTGCTGCCCTTCACCCACCAGCACACCACGCCGGAGCGGCGCTTCAGCCAGAGCCGCGCCATCGCGCTCGACATGGAAAGCGCCACCATCGCGGCCAACGGCTTCCGCTTCCGTGTGCCCTACGGCACCCTGCTGTGCGTGAGCGACAAGCCGCTGCACGGCGAGATTAAGCTGCCGGGCATGGCCAACCATTTCTACCGCGAGCGCGTCGACCAGCACTTGCGCATCGGCATCCGCGCGATGGAGCTGCTGCGCGAACAAGGGGTCGACCAGCTGCACAGCCGCAAGCTGAGGAGCTTTGCTGAGGTGGCCTTCCAATAGGCGACCGTGCGGAGCGGGCGCCGGCAGCGGCGCCGAGGTCGTGCGCGCCGCCGGCTTCAAGCGCTCAGCTGTTGCGAATGCGCTGGCTCGCCCGGTCCAGCATCATCTGAAGCTCGCGCCGCTCGTGGCGCGAGACGAAACCATCGGCCTTCGCCTCCGCCTCGTAGCGGCGGATCGCCGCCTGCTCGCGCTGCAGCGAGCGGAACTCGCGGCGGCTCAGGCGCCCCTCGTGCAGGGCGGCTTCGATGCGCGCGGCCTGGCGGGCCTGGCGGGCGTCGATGTCGTCGAAGCCGCCGTGCCCATGCCCGTACCCGTGCCCCATCGGCCGGGCCATTGCACCGGCCGAAGCAGCGGCGATCAGGGCACCGAAAACGAGCGTCTTGAGGTTCAGCATGTGGAGATCCTTTCCGTTGAACAGGCGCCGGAGGCGGCGCCCGTGCCTCTTCAACGACCGCCCCGCGGGGCGGGCTGACGCCGCAAGAGGTAAAGAACCTTGGCTGCCGCGAGGGTGTTTCTTCACATCGCGACGATTCAGAAGGTTTCAGGGCGCTCAGGGAGTCCACGGGCACATTTCCGGGCCGGGCGCGCCTAGACTCACGGCCTGCACACCGTCCCGTGGCCCGCAACTTGCGGCCGGCGCCAAGTGCCCCCTTCATCTGGCCCCATGAGCAGTCGTAACACTCCGCCCGAGCCGCGCCCCATCACCGAAGCCCGCCTGCTGGCGATGGTGAACGCGAGCGGCGACAGCTTCTGGGAGTCCGACGTCGAGCGCCGCTTCGTGCACGTCAGCGACAACATGTGCCGCATGATGGGCTACCCGCGCAGCGAGCTGATGGGCCGCTCGGTGGTCGATTTCATGACGCCGGAGTACCGCGCCGTGATCGTGCGCATGGCCGCGTCGCGCAGCGAGGGCGACAACCCGCTGGCGCACACGCAGCCGATCCGCCACGAGGGCGAGTTTTTCCGCAAGGATGGCTCACGCCTGTGGATCGAGACGGTGTCAGTGCCGGTGTTCGACGACGACGGCACGCACATCGGCTACTTCGGCATCACCCGCGACGTGAGCGAACGCAAGCACGCCGAACAGGCGCTGCGCGATGCCAACCAGCGTTTGGAAGCGCAACTGGAGCGCATCAACGAACTGCATGCGCAGATGCACGAGCAGTCGATCCGAGATGAGCTGACCGGTGTGCACACCCGGCGCCATTTCGTCGAGGTGGCCGAGCGCGAACTCGACCGGGTGCGCCGCGAGGGCGGTGCCTTGTCGCTCGTGATGATCGACCTCGACCACTTCAAGTCGATCAACGACGCACACGGCCACCTGGTGGGCGACGTGGCCCTGCGCGCCGTGGGCACCATGCTCGTGGCGACCACACGGGCCGAAGACCTGGCCTGCCGCCTGGGCGGCGAAGAGTTCGCGGTGATGATGACCGACACCGACCACGCGACTGCACTGGCGCGCGCCGAAACCTGGCGCGCCACGCTGGCGGCAACCAGCGTGCTGGCCGATGGCATCGTGCTCCGGCTCACGGCGTCGTTCGGCGTGGCCACCTTTCCGCAGCAGGCCGGCGGCCTGTCGGAGCTGCTGCGCCTGGCCGACCACCGGATGTACCGCGCCAAGGCACAGGGCCGCGACAGCGTCTTCGGCGAGGCCTAGCTCTGACGGCCCCAAGGACCGGGCTTCGCCCGGCCCGCCCCCCGAGGGGAGCAAGTCGTCTTGGGGCGGCCCGGCGACGACTTGGCCCACCTGCCGCGCGAGCTCAGCGGTAGCCGGTGTCGTTGGCGCTGTGGATGATCCAGACCAGGTAGTAGTTGCTGCTGAAGCGACTGCCCTGGGCAAAGATCAGGCGGCCATGGCCCTTGTAGGCCGCCTCGTAGCGCGTGCCGCCGGAGCCGAAGTAGAACGGGATGAACGCCTTGCCGCTCACGTAGGCGCCCTGGTCGGTGGGCGGGCCGGCGGCGTCGAGCGCCTCGCGCAGGCCCATGCCGATCTGCAGCTTGCTGAACTTGCTGCCGGCCACGGGCCTGCCGGTGATCTCGCCTTCCCAGTCGTTGAGTCCCTTGACCTTCTGGCCCCAGCCGGCTTCGACCTTCTTCGAATCGATCACCTGGCCTTGCGCGTTCATCCCCGGGCCGATCTTGCCGGCATTGGGATTGGCGGCCGGTGCGGCAGCCGCCGGCGCGGCCGAGGGCGCCGGCGCAGGGGCGCTTTCGGGCGTGCTGCCGCCTTTTTGTGCGCATCCCGCGGCCACGACCGCGGCAAACACGACGGCCAGCGCATGCCGGCCCGCGGGGCGGCTTCCACATTCGACAGGCTTCATGAGGGCTCCTTCAAGGGTTGGCGAAACCGATGCCCCCGAGTCTGCCAGCGTGCCGCGGCGGCGCAAGCCCTCAGGCCGACTCGGATCGTGCGCCCTGGTCCTGCAGGTAGACGGCGCCGGCCACCTTCTCATCGGCCACCTTCTTCAGGTTGGCACGCCGCCACAGCCAGGTCTTGATGGCCTGCGGCAGGATGGTGAGGCAGTTGGCGTAGTAGATGGCCTTGAAGCCGAGCAGGCGCGGCCCCACCGGCGTGTCGCGGAAGAGGTCGCCCGCCAGGATGGACAAGAGCGCCTCCTGCATGCGCCACATGTTGCGCGGGTTCATGAAGATGTTGCGGATGGCCGGCGAGGTGATGCGGTAGATGAACCACGAGAACATCGCCGGGCCGTGCTTCATCACCTTCTCGAAGCGCTTGAACTGCTTGGCGGCCGCCCGCTCCTCGCCCCGGAGCCAGAGGTCGACGCCGGCGGCAGCCTCGAAGGAGCTGTTCATCGCGAGGAACACGCCCGACGAGAACATCGGGTCGACGAAGGCATAGGCGTCGCCGACCATGATGAAGCGGTCGCCGCGGCAGAACTTGCTGTTGTAGGCGTAATTGCCGGTGGTGGTGGCCGGCTCGATCATCTCGGCGTCTTTCAGCCGCTCGGCGAGCTTGGGCGCGAGCGCAATGGTCTGCATCAGGAAGTCGTCGAGGCTTGCGCCCTTGCGGTGCTCCTTGAAGTAGCCGGGGTGCGCCACCGCGCCCACGCTGGTGGTGCCGTCGCGCAGCGGGATGAACCAGAACCAGCCGTGGTCGAACCAGAAGAGGCTGATGCTGCCCTCCAGCCGACCGGGAGCGCGCTTGGCATTGCGGAAGTGGCCGAAGATCGCCGCGCTGGCATGGCGCGGGTTCTTCTCCTTCGCGTCGTACTGGTTGGCGAGCAGCGTGTCGCGGCCGCTCGCGTCGATCACGTAGCGCGGGCGCCATTCGGTCTCGGTGCCGTCGGCACCTTTCACCTTCACCAGGGCGCGCATGTCGCCGCCCTGGCCGGCGTTCATGTCGACCTTGAGCACACGCTGGTTCTCGAAGGTACGCGCGCCCAGCTTGGCGGCGTGGCGGAACAGCAGCTCGTCGAACTCCGAGCGGCGCACGTGCACGGCGTACGGGAAGGACTTGTCCATCGCCTCGGCGAAGAAGAAGCGGCTGGTGTGGTCGTGCCATGGCGAGACGAACTCGGCGCCCAGCTTGAGGATGCCGATCTTCTCGATCTCGGGGCGCACGCCCAGGCGGTCGAAGAGGGGCATGTTCATCGGCAGCAGCGATTCGCCGATGTGGAAGCGCGGGTGCTGCGCCTTCTCGAACATCACCACGTCATGGCCCTTGTCGGCCAGGAGGGCAGCCACGGTCGAACCGGCGGGGGCCCCACCGATGACCACGACGTCTGGGCTGGTGCCGGTGAACTGCTGGGGTGCCATCGCGAAATTCCTCTGCTGCCAATCGAACCGTTGGAGTGTAGCGAGCCGGGCATGCCCCTCTCGCGCCGCACGGGCGCGTGGCACACTGCCGCCCGCCTCGAAACGCCTGCGCGACCGCATGACCACGACCGAGTACTACCTGATCGCCATGGTGATCATCTTCAGCGTGCCGTACCTGATCTGGCGGCTGGGGCGCACCGACTATTTCGCGCCGCTCGTGGTGGTGCAGACGGTCGCCGGCATCCTGCTCGGGCCGGGGGTGCTGGGCGCGGCCTTCCCCGAACTGCACCGCGAGGTCTTCAGCCCGCCGGTGATCCAGTCGCTCAACGGCCTGGCGTGGTGGGCGGTGATGCTCTTCGTGTGGATCGCCGGCATCGAACTCGACCTGAAGAAAGCCTGGGAGCACCGGCGCGAGAGCGGCATCACCGCCGGCCTCGCGCTCGGGGTGCCGCTCGCGCTCGGCTGCGCCGTGGCGGCGGTGATGCTGCTGTGGCCGGGCTGGCTCGGCGCCAAGGCCACGGGCTGGCAGTTCGTGCTCGGTGTGGGCATGGCCTGCGCGGTGACGGCGCTGCCGGTGCTGATCCTCCTGATGGAAAAGATGGACATCCTGCGCCAGCCGCTCGGGCAACGCATCCTGCGCTATTCGAGCCTGGACGACATCGCGATCTGGGGCGTACTCGCCATCATCGTGATGGACTGGGAGCGGGTCGGCCGACAGGCGCTCTTCCTGGCCGGCTTCGCGATCGCCGGCCTGCTCTTTCGCAGGCTGATGCAACGCATTCCGCAGCGCGACCGCTGGTACGTGGGCCTCATTTGGCTCGGCGTGTGCGGCTTCGCGGCCGACTGGGCCGGGCTGCACTTCATGGTGGGCGCCTTCCTGGCCGGCGCCATCATCGACACCCACTGGTTCGACCAGGACCAGCTCGACGCCCTGCGCCACAACGTGCTGCTGGTGGCCGCGCCGGTGTACTTCCTCAGCACCGGCCTGCGCACGCAATGGACGGTGGGCGGCGCCTCGGTCTTCATCGCGGCCGGCGCGATGCTGGCCGCCGCCGTCATCGGCAAGCTGGTCGCCACCGGGCTGGCAGGGCGCATCCTGAAGTGGGAACCCGGTGAAGGCGCCCTCATCGGCTGGCTGCTGCAGACCAAGGGGCTGGTGATGATCATCTTCGCCAACGTTCTGCTCGACAAAAAAAGCTCATCAGCGGCGAAACCTTCACCGCGCTGCTGCTGATGGCGGTGGCCAGCACGATGCTGACCACACCGATGGTCGCCCCGCGTCTGGCGCGCCTTGCGCACATCGTGCAAAGGTCCACATAGGCGGCCGCCACGCCGGGGCGGCACGGGGGGGTGGCCGCTACAATGCCCCCTCGGTTTTCCGCCGCGTTCCACGGTCGCGAGCACTCGCGAAGGCGGCTTGTTCGATTCGATTTCTCCCGCCTTCCGAAGCCCCCACGTCAGTTGCATGAACCCGCTTGCCACCACTGATCTTGCTTCGCAGGCCAGCCCCAGTCCCGACACCCCGCCGCTCCGCTTCCAGCGTCTGAGACTGGCCGGCGACAGCACGCCGCCGGCCGTGCTGGGCGGCCGCTGGGTAGGCGCGTCGGCACACGCCATCGCCGCGCCGGTGCTGGCGCCGGCCCTCGATGCGCGCGGCGCCCTGCTCGACGCCTGGTCGACCGGCGGCACGCTGCAGGCGCAGCAACACGGCTGCGTGCAGTACGTGACCAACGGCCACTGGCTGCATGGTTGGGCCGCGGTCGACGACCGCAACGGCGGCGTGCACGCCGCCACCCAGCGCGTCTATGCAGACCTCTTCGCGGTGCTGGCCGCCACCCCCTGCACCCACCTGCTGCGGGTGTGGAACTACCTGGCCGACATCAACCTCGAGACCGACGGCAGCGAACGCTACAGACAGTTCAACGCAGGCCGCCAGCAGGCCTTCCTCGATGCGCAACGCAGCGCCTTCGAGGGCTCGCCGGCCGCCTGCGCCCTGGGCACGCACAACGGGCCGCTGCGGGTGTACTTCCTCGCCGGACGCACACCGCCGGTGGCGATCGAGAACCCGCGCCAGGTCAGTGCCTACCGCTACCCCGACACCTACGGCCCGCGGGCCCCGACCTTCTCGCGCGCCGCGCTGGCCGACGTGGGCGAAGGCCATCAGGCGCTCTTCATCTCGGGCACCGCCAGCATCGTGGGCCACCAGAGCATGCACCTGGGCGACGTGCGGCGGCAGACCGAAGAAAGCCTCACCAACCTCGCCGCCGTGCGCGACGCCGCCACGGCACGTGCCGGCCGGCCGTTTGCGGCCAGCGACATGGCCTACACCGTGTACGTGCGCCACGCGGTCGACCTGCCGGTGGTGCGCGAGATCTTCGAGCGTGCCGTCGGCCCCACGGGCCCGGCGGCACGCGACGCGATCTACCTTAACGCCGACATCTGCCGCGCCGAACTGCTGGTGGAGATCGAAGCGCACGGTTTCGTCGCTGCCGGCGCACGGAGCGCCGCATGAGCGCCCGGTCCTGGCTCGCGCTTCTGGCGGCCGCGGGCATGGCGGTCGCGACCGTGTCGAGCCATGCGGCCGACGCAGCGACCGTCGACGCGGCGAAGCCCGCCGACGACACCCCGCCGCCGGTCAAGAACCTCAAGCCGCTCTGGGAACTGGGCCTGGGCGCCTCGGGCATTCGCCTGCCCGACTACCGCGGCTCCGGCGTGAGCCACAACTACCTGCTGCCGCTGCCCTACGTCATCTACCGCGGCACCTGGCTGCGGTCCGACCGCGACGGCACACGCGCGATGCTCTTCGACTCGCCCCGGGTCAAGCTCGATGTGAGTTTCGGCGCAGCAGCGCCTTCCCGCGGCGACAACCCCGACCGCGAAGGCATGCCTGACCTGCCCGGCAACGTCGAGGTCGGCCCGAGCCTCAACATCACGCTCGACCAGGAAGTGCGCAAACGCTGGACGCTCGACCTGCGCCTGCCCTTGCGCAGCGCCGTCACGCTGGAGAGCTCGCCGCGCTACGGCGGCGCCACCTTCTCGCCCAACCTCAACCTCGACCTCAAGGACCCGGCGCACGGCTGGAACATCGGCTTCCTCACCGGGCCGCTATTTGCCAACCGCCGCTACCACGAGCAGTACTACCAGGTCGACGCGGCCTACGCGCGGCCCGACCGGCCGGCCTACCGCGCACGCGGCGGATATGCCGGCTGGCAGACCATCGCCTCCACCTCCAAGCGCTTCGGGCACACCTGGTTCGGCGCCTTCGCGCGCCTGGAAAACCTCAACGGCGCGGTCTATGCAGACAGCCCGATGGTCAAGCGCAACTCGGCGCTGACGGTCGGCTTCGGGGTGTCGTGGGTGCTGGCCACGTCGGAGACGATGGTCGAGAGCCGCTATTGATGAAGGCCCCCCAGTCGCTTCGCTCCTGCCCCCGAGGGGCTTGGCCCGGCTTGGGGCGGCCCGGCGCCGGGACCTGGACAGCCCCCCAGTCGCCTCGATGCCGCCTCGCACGCGCCGGACACCGACAGCCGTGAAACTGCTGCATCAGGTCGTCGTCGGGTTTTTCTTCTATCTCGCGCTGCTGCTGCTGGGCATCGGCTCGCTGAGCTGGAACCTCATCAGCTGGGTGATCTATCCCTTCCTGCCGCGCGAGCGAGCGCGCGACATCGGGCGTGCCGCGATCGCCGGCGGCTACCGGCTCTTCTGGTGGTGGCTGCAGCTCACCGGCGTGATGCGCCTGAGCTATGACGGCATCGATGGGCTCAACCGCGATGCCGGGCTCATCATCGCGCCCAACCACCCGACGGCCCTCGACGCGTTGCTGGTCGTCGCGCGGGTGCCGCGTGGCGTGTGCATCATGCGGGCGAGCCTGATGCAGAACCCCTTCCTGGGCGCCGGTGCACGCCTTGCGCGCTACATCCGCAACGACCCGCCAGCTGGCCTGGTGCGCGGCGCGGTGGCCAACCTCAAGGCGGGCGGCCAGCTGGTGATGTTCCCCGAGGGCACGCGCACCGTCACGCCGCCGGTCAACCCCTTCCTGCCCGGGCTCACGCTGATCGCCCACAAGGCCGGCGTGCCGATCCAGACGGTGATCGTCGAGACCACGACCGGCTACCTCGGCAAGGGCTGGCCGGTGTGGAAGCCACCGCACTTTCCCATGGTCTATCACGTGCGCCTGGGCCAGCGTTTTGCGCCCGAAGCCGACCACAAAGGCCTGTCGCAGCGCCTGGAAGCGTATTTCCGCCAGGAGCTGAGCCGATGAGCACAACGAGCGCCGGGCCTTCCACCACCCATGTGGTGCTCATCCCGAGCTACAACACCGGCCCGCAGGTCTACGCAACGGTGAAGGCCGCACGCGCGCAGTGGAACCCCGTCTGGGTGGTCACCGACGGCAGCACCGACGGCACCCCCGCCGGCCTGCAGGCGATGGCCGCCGCCGACCCCGGCCTGCGCGTGATCGTGCTGCCCACCAACGGCGGCAAGGGCGCGGCGGTGCTGCACGGCCTGGAAGCGGCCCGTGCCGCCGGGTTCACGCATGCGCTGACCATGGATTCCGACGGCCAGCACCCGGCCGATCTCATTCCACAGTTCATGCAGGCCTCGCAACAACGCCCCGACACGATGGTGCTCGGCCGGCCGGTGTTCGACGCCTCGGCGCCGCTCTTGCGGGTGCGCGGGCGGCGGGTGTCGAACTGGTGGACCAACCTCGAGACGCTGGGGGCCGGCGTGGGGGATTCGCTTTACGGCTTTCGCGTTTACCCGGTCGACGGCCTGATCGCGGTGATGCGCGGCCAGCCCTGGATGCGCCGCTTCGACTTCGACACCGAGGCGGTGGTGCGCCTGGCCTGGCGCGGCGCGAAGCCGGTCAACCTCGATGCGCCGGTGAAGTACCTGTCGGCCGAAGAAGGCGGCGTTTCGCATTTCCGCTACGGACGCGACAACGTGCTGCTGAGCTGGATGCACCTGCGCCTGATGATCGAGTTCGGGCTGCGCCTGCCCGGCCTGCTGTGGCGGCGCCTGCGGCGGCTGCCGCCCTTCCAGCCCTGATGCCATGAGCACGCCCGCCGACCTCGTCGTCTCCCCGCTGGCGCCCGCCACCCGCTGGAGCGCCGAGCTGTGGGCGCGGGTGCGGCTGCACTTCGTGCTGAAGACGGTCGGCATCACCGCCTTCATCTGGGTCTTCTTCATCGGCTACTTCTGGGTGCTGCGTCATCCGGCCTACCCGGTCACGCTAATGCCGGTGACCGCGCTCGACCGCTGGGTGCCGTTCCAGCCGGCGATGCTGCTGCCCTACCTGACGCTGTGGTTTTACGTCGGCATCCCGGCGGGGCTCGCGCCGAGTTTTCGCCAGCTGATCGTGCACGGCCTCTGGGCCACGGCCCTGTGCGTGACCGGCCTGGCCATCTTCTACTTCTGGCCCACCGCCGTGCCGCCACGCCCGTTCGACGCCGCCAGCTACCCCGGCTTCGCGCTGCTGCAAGGGGTGGACGCGCCGGGCAACGCCTGCCCGTCGATGCATGTGGCAGTGGCGGTGTTCACCGCCATTTGCCTGCACCGGCTGCTGCGCGACATCGGCGCGCCGCGCTGGCCCACACTGCTCAACGCGCTCTGGTGCCTGGCCATCGTCTACTCGACGCTCGCGACCAAGCAGCACGTGGCGCTCGACGCGGCTGCCGGGGTGCTGCTGGGCACCACTTTTGCACTCTTTTCCCTGCGCTGGCGACCCGGAGGCTGGTCTGCCGACGCGGTGGGCCGGGGCGCAGCGGATATCATCCGACGACAGTAGTTTTGACATGAAATCGGTCCCTGAGGAGGGGTGACGGGCCACCTGCCCGCACGGAGGAGACCGCGCCACACAGGGGTTTGACGATGAGTTCGCTGAAGGAACTGCAGGATTTGATTCACGAGAAGTACGGCATCGACCCATCGGAGCTGGACCCCAACACCTCCATGCGCGAAAAAGGCCTGGACTCGCTCGCACTCGTCGAATTCCTTTTCGCGGTGGAAGACCATTTCCACATCAACCTGCCTGACGTCGACTCCAACGTCGACACGCTGGCCGAGCTGGCCCTCGTGGTCGACAAGGTGAGGGCGGCGCAAACGCCGGCATGACGGCCATCTCGCTGTCCATCACCGGCCTGGGGGCCGTCGCGCCGCACGGCGACAGCCCCGAGGCCATCTTCGCCGCGGTGATGCGCGGCGAGTCGGCCGTGCAGGCGGTCTTTCCCGAGCTGCCCAAGCCCACCGCGGCAGCCATCACCACCTTCGACCAGACGCGCTGGTTCAACAAGCTGCAGCTCGCCGGTGTCGACCGTGTCAGCCAGCTCGCCGTGGCTGCGGCCGATCTTGCGATCAAAGACGCCAACGACACCGACTGCGACCCAGAGCGCATCGGCATCTACGTCGGCTGCGGCATGGGCGGCGCCGGCTCGCTCGAAGCCGCCTACCGCGGCGCCAGCAACCGCGTGCCGCCGCTGACCGTGCCGGCCTTCATGCCCAACGCGCCCGCCTCGCACATCGCGATGCGCCAGAAGGTGCTGGGCCCGGTGATCACCTACTCCGTGGCGTGTTCCTCATCGGCGGTGGCCATCGCCGAAGCCGCCAAGGCCGTGCAATCCGGTGAGGTCGACGTGGCCATCGCCGGCGGCACCGAAGCGCTGATCGTGCCCGGCGTGGTGCTCGCCTGGCAGGCGATGCAGACGCTCGCCAGCTTCGACGCGGCCGACCCGCAAGGCGCGGCACGCTCGGTGCGCCCCTTCTCGGCTGACCGCACCGGCTTCGCACTCGGCGAAGGTTCGGCCTTCCTCGTCATCGAATCGGAAGCGCGTGCCAAGGCACGAGGTGCGAAGCGCTATGCCACGCTCGGTGGCTGGGGCATCAGCACCGACGCCACCCACCTCACCAAACCCGATGCGCCGGGCCAGGCCCGTGCCTTGCGCGCCGCGTTGAACCGCGCCGGCCTGCAGCCGCGCGACGTGGGCTATTGCAACGCACACGGCACCGCCACGCGGATCGGCGACCCGATCGAATGCGAGGCCCTGGCGCAGACGTGGGGCGGCGACATCGACCGCCTGCGCGTGAGCTCCACCAAAGGTTTGCACGGCCACTTGCTGGGAGCTGCAGGTGCGCTCGAAGCGATGCTCACGGTCATGGCGCTGCACCAGCGGCTGCTGCCGCCGAACGCGAATCTGACCGAGGCCGATCCGGCTTGCCCGCTCAACCTTGTCACCGAAACAGGGCTCGCGGCACCTCAGCTCGAAGCGGCAATCAGCAGCTCGTTTGCCTTTGGCGGATCGAACGCCGTGCTGCTGTTCCAGAGGGCCTGAGCGGGACGAGCACCGGGCCGCTCCCAAGCCGGCCCGCATCCCATCAGGGGATCGTCTGATGTGCTCACCAGACGAGGGCTGTCATCAGGTCAGGCCATCCCGCCGTTGATCGAGATCACCTGGCCGGTGATGTAGCCGGCTTCCGCGCTCGCGAGGAACGACACCAGCGCCGCCACTTCGTCGGCGCGGCCGGCGCGCTTCATCGGCACCATGCGATCGATCATGTCCTTGTCGAAGCTGCCTTCGGCCATGCCCGAATCGATGATGCCGGGTGCCACCGCGTTGACCGTGATGCCGCGGCTCGCGATTCCAGCGACAAGGCCTTGGTCGCGCTGTTGAGCGCGCCCTTCGCCGCCGCGTAGTTCACCTGGCCGCGGTTGCCGGTGATCGAAGCGACGGACGAGATGTTGACGATGCGCCCGAAGCGCGTGCGGATCATCGGCATCGTGAGCGGTTGCGTGACGTGGAAGAAGCCGTTGAGCGAGACGTCGATCACGCCTTGCCACTGCTGCTCGCTCAGCGCCGGGAAGGCCGCATCGTCGTGCGTGCCGGCGTTGTTGACGAGTACCTGCACCGGCCCGCCTTCGAGCAGCTTGGCAAGCGCCGCCTGGGCGGCCTCGCGGTCGGCCACGTTGAAGGCCACCGCCTCGCCGCTGCCACCGGTCGCTTCGATCTGCGCGACCACGTCTTGCGCCACGGTGAGGCGGCTGTTCGCATGCACGATCACATGCAGGCCATCACGCGCCAGGCGCAGGGCGATGGCGCGGCCGAGGTCGCCACTGCCTCCCGTGACGAGAGCGCGTTTGCGAGCGGAAGTGTTCATACGGGTGGAATCGGAACGCCCGACGACACGGGCAAAGGCGTGTTGAGCACGACCGCGGCCCGCCCTTCGGCGAGCATGCGGCCGGCGTGGCGGACCTGGAAGCTGTAGAGGATCTGGCGCGCATCGCCGCTCTGGCGGGTGGCTTCGATGTGGGCTCGTCCACCTCGGCCGGCGGCAGGTCGTCGAGCCGCAGCACGTGCAGTTGCACGCCACGTGCGCTGGCCAGGAAGCCGGGGCTTGCGATGGTGCCCGCGTCCTGCCCGATCAGCGCGCCGTGAAGGGCCATCGCCTGCGCCGCGTACTCGATCGCACACGGTGACATGAGACCGCTCGCGGTGCGCAGCGGATGTTCGGCGTCGCGGTGGTTGGTGGCCATGCAGGCGATGCGCTGCGCGTCCCACGACTGCAGGCGCGCCAGCAGGCACATGCTGCCGCTGTGGGGGATCAGCGCGGCGATGCCGGTACGGTCGAGCGTCTGGCTCACGACGTGTGCACGGGTTCGATGTCGAGCCGCAGGGTCGTGCCCGGCAGGTAGTCGAGCACCAGGCCCTGCTGCGGCCGACCCTGGGCCAGCGCCACCAGCAGCGGCAGCGCTGCCGCGGCGGGGATGACACGGCGCAGTGCATCGAGCGAGGCATCGGCCATCGCGCCTGCCGGTGGTTCACCGGCGGTCAGGTGCACCGTCAGCGAGGCGAGCGACTGCGCCGTGCGCGCCGGCGACAGCAGCAGTGCCGCGCCGAAGTGATCCGGCAGCGGCCGCGCGCTGTGCAGCGGCTCGGGGTAGGGAGAGTCGCTCGCCACCAGCAGCGCCGGCTGGCCGTCGAGGCAGACACTCGCCGCCGCTTCGATCAGGCCGGCGCCGAAGCTGCCGTTGAAGGCACAGACGCTGGTCGACGAGGCGCGGCTGCCCACCGCGATGTGCCAAGCGCCCGACGACGCGTTGTGGACCGAGTTGGTGAAGCGCGTGGGCGACACCACCGGCTCCGGCATCGCCAGCGCCTCGCACAAGGCGTGGCAGTTGGCGCATTCGCCGCTCGACGAGGTGAAGACGGTTGCGAGCGTGCTGGCGTCGACCTGCGCGGCGGCCACGGCCTCGTCGGCCACCGCCATCGCGAGCTTCACCGCACTGCCGGCACGGCGGCGCTCGGCGGCCGGCAGCCGGGCCGGCGGCGGCAACACCGTCGGCGTGCTGGCGTGGGGTGCGTCGCCGCGCAGCACCGCCTGCGAGGTCGCCCAGTTCGTGAGGCCCGGCCCGAGCAGGCCAACGCCCTGCACCCAGACCTGCATGCCCTTGCGGGGGGTGCTCATGCCGCCCTCCCGAACACCAGGCTGGCATTGGAGCCACCGAAGCCGAAGGAGTTGGACAGCACGTGCTTCAGCCGCGCTTCACGGTTGGTGCGCAGGTAGTCGAGCTGCAGCGTGGCGTCTCGGTCGCGCACGTTGAGGCCGGCCGGCATCAGGCCGTGCTGCAGGGCCAGCAGCGAGATCGCCGCCTCCACACCGCCGGCAGCGCCCAGCGTGTGGCCGGTAGCGCCCTTGGTGGAACTGGCCGGGGTGGCCGTGCCGAACACCTGGCGCACCGCGTTGTCTTCGGCCGCGTCGTTGCTCGGCGTGGCCGTGCCGTGCAGGTTGATGTAGTCGATGTCGCCGGGTTGCAGGCCGGCCGAGGCCAGCGCGCCGCGCATCGCGGCGATGGCGCCGGCGCCTTCGGGGTGCGGCGTGCTCATGTGGTAGCCGTCGTTGCTCTCGCCCACGCCGAGCAGCCAGCCTTGCGGGTGGTCGGTCTCGCGCTCCAGCAGCGCAAACGCCGCGGCCTCGCCGATCGACAGGCCCTTGCGCGCACCATCCCACGGCCGGCAGATCTCGTCGGACAGCAGCTCCAGCGAGTTGAAGCCGTAGAGCGTGGTGAGGCACAGGCTGTCGACCCCGCCCACCACCGCCGCGTCGATGAGCCCGAGCTGCATCAGCCGCGCCGCGGTGCCGAACACCTTGGCGCTCGACGAACAGGCGGTCGAGACCACCCAGCTCGGGCCGTGCAGATCGAGCGCCTGCACCGCGAAGGCGCCGACCGAGTAGGTGTTTTGCGTGGGTCCGTAGAGGAAGTCGGCCGGCAGCGCCCCGTCGGGCCCGCGGCGGCGGTAGGCCAGCTCGGTCTGCAACAGGCCCGAGGTGCTGGTGCCGAGGAACACGCCGACGCGCTCGGCGCCCCAGCGCGCCCGTGCGGCGGCCACGGCGTCGAGGAACCCGTCCTGCGCGAGGCCCAGCCACGCGAGGCGGTTGTTGCGGCAATCGAAATCGGCCAGCGGCGCGGGCAGCTGCACCGCGTCGACGCCCGGCACCTCGCCGACCCAGGTGGGCAGCGGCAGGTCGAGGAACTTGACCGGCGCCAGACCACTGCGGGTGTCGCGCAGCGCGGCCAGCGTGGCCTCGAGCCCGAGCCCAAGGGCGGAGCTGACGGTGTAGGCCGAAATGGCAACAGGATTCATCAGGAGGCAACCTTCGCAACGAGCAGAACATTGGCGAACGGAGTCCCCTGGCTCATGGGTTCGCTGCGCACCTCGAAGCCCAGCGATTCGAGCTGGGCGATCCATTCGGCCAGTGTGCGCCCGTAGACCGGCAAGACACGATGACCACGCGCCCAGATCACCGCCGCATCGACCCACTGGCTGATCATGAAGCGGTGTCGCGACGCCGCATCGCCCACCCGCAGCAGCAGCACGCCGCCGGGTGGCAGCGCGCGGCGCACGCGCGCCAGGACGTCGTTCTGCTCGGGCACGGTCACGTAGTGCAGCACGTCGAGGATGACCACCGCATCGACCTCGGGAAACGGCGTGTAGCGCATGTCCCCGCAAATGAAATCGGCCACGTCGCCCACCGCCGCCTGGGCACGCTCCACATCGCGCGGCATCAGCTCGATGCCGGTGACACGTGCCGCTGAAGGCGCCGGGGCCCACTCGGCAGGCCAGCGTCCCTCTTGGCTGAGGGCGTGGCTGGCGCACAGCAGGCTGGCCAGCAGACCCTGCCCGCAGCCGATGTCGAGCACGCGTGCCTTGGGTGCGATCAGGCCCTGTCGGAGCAGGTAGCGAAACACCGGGTCCTGGCCGAGCTTGCCACGCGCAAAGCGCCAGGCGAAGAGGCCGGCCTTGCGGTAGGGCTGGCTCGCCGCGTCGAGCAGGGCAGCCCAGGGATTCGGGGTCTTGCGCGGGCTCGTGCCCATCACGGCGCTCATGCGTCGGTCTCCATGGCCTGCGGCAAGGTCACCGCTTTCAGGTTCAGCTGCTGCAGGCGTTGCAGCAACTTGGGCAGCACTTCCAGCACCACCGGCTTGCCGCTGGCCGCCCGGGCCGAGCCGCGGTCATGCAGCAGCAGGATGTCGCCGGGGCCGAGCTTGCGCGTCAGGCGATCAAGCACGTCGGCCGGATCGCGGCGCACGGTGTCGAAGCCACGGCGTGTCCAGCTCACGAGCCGCAGGCCACGCTCGTGCAACACCGGCGCGAGGAACATGTTGCGAAAGCCCGCCGGCGCCCGGAAGAACTGCGGCCGCTCGCCGGTGAGCCGGGCCAGCGTGTCCTGCGAGCGATCGACCTCCTGCGCAGCACGCTCCGGGCCGTTGAACGAGAAGGTGTGCGAGTGGCGATGGGTGTGGTTCTGCACGCTGTGGCCCCGCGCGAGGATCTCGCGCACCAGCTGAGGGTGGCGTGCGGCCTGTTCGCCGATGCAGAAGAAGGTGACCTTGGCGCCGTAGGCGTCGAGCAGGTCCAGCACGACCGGGGTGACCTGTGGGTCGGGGCCGTCGTCGAGGGTGAGGGCCACTTCGCGCCGGCGCACCGCCGCGTCGGGCAGTCGGCGCATGTTGGCGCCCAGCCAGCTGGAGCGCGGGCTGAGCACGCCGAAGACCAGCAGCAGGTGGTCCAGCACCACCAGGCCTGCCGCCCACGGCCACAGGGCCGATTCGACGACCACCGCCAGTACCGCGCCCACATGGCAGGCCAGGCTGGCCTTGACCAGCACTGGGCCATGCCAGCGCACGGGGCCGGACGGGTGCGTCAAAGGCGTGGAGGACTGCATGCGCAACAAGCGGAAGACGTGGTCGGAGGCGTGGGCGGGAGACGGCCCGCACAGGGGCGCAGCCGGCTGGCGATTTTTGCACAGGGGCTCCCGTGGAAAGCCCGCAAGGGTTCAGGCTGAATTCACGGTTGCCGGCGGGGAATGAAGGCCGCCGACAGCAGCAGGCTCAGCAGGATCCCCGGGGCCACGACCTGGCCCACCGCCGACAGCACCGGGATGCTCGAAAACGCCAGCAGCAGGAACGAAATGCCGGCAGTGATGTTGGCCAGCGCGAGCGACGCGAGCGTGTCGGTGTCGACCACGAACGGCGTGCCGGGCGGCTGGGCCTCCTGCTGGGCACGGATCTGGTCGAAGAAGAGCGCGTAGTTGGAGCCGATGGCCACCGTCAACAGCAGGCCCACCAGGTGCAGGATGCCGAGCGCGACCCCCAGCCCGGTCGTCACGGCGAGCACCAGCAGCACCGCGGCGGCCACCGGTTGGGCGATGCGCAGCAGGCGCCGCCACGAGCGCAGGTGCAGCGCCAGCAGCACGCACACCGCCAGCGCCCCGAGCAGCGCCTGCACCAGCGCTTCTTTCAGGTAACGGGCGTAGAGCGCGCTGACCTCGTCGGCGATGTTGACCACGTGGGTGCCGGGCAGGTCGGCGAGTGCGGCGCGCAGGGGCGCGACGTCGACCTGGCCCGAGGCCCCGGGCTGCACCCGCAGCAACGCACGCCAGGGGCGTGTGCCCCCTCTCGCGCATCGCCCGGCAGCACCTGCGCGGCCAGCGCCGCGGCGAGCGGCGTGCCCTGCAGCGAAGCGAGGGTGAGCGGCGGCTGGGTGCGTGCGGTCTGCACGTCGGCCAGGAAGGCCTGCAGGCGACGCGCCGGCAGCGGGCCGTCGGCGGTCGCCTGTTCGAGGTTGGCGGCCAGCACCGCCGGCTCGGGCAGCGCGTCGCGGCGGCGCTGCTGCGTGGCAGGGCTGGGCAGCAACCGGGCCGGCGATTCGTAGCCGCCGATCGCGCCCGAGGCGACCAGCGTGTCAAGCCGCTGGCCGGCGGCTTCGGCCTGGGCCAGCACACCAGCCTCGTCGGCCGCGGCCACCGCGACGATGGTGCCGTTGTCGGAGGCGCCGATCTCCTGGCGCAAGGCTTCGTCGAGCTTGATCTGCTCCGGCCCCACCGGGTTGAGCGAGGCGAGGTTGGCGTCCCAGGCCGAGGGCCACCACGCCAGCGCCGCGGCAGCGGCCAGCGTCAGCGCCGCCAGCGGCCAGCGCAAGCGCGGCAGCACCTCGCTGCAGCGACCAACGGCCTCGCCCAGCCGGCGGCGCATGCCGATGCCGGGCGCGCCATCGGGGACGATCACGGTGTAGACATAACGGGTCGTCAGGGCCGCCGCCGCCAGACCGGCCACCGAGAAGAGGCCCAGCTGCGCCAGCCCCGGAAACCCCGAGAACAGCAGCGCGGCGAAGCCGCAGATGGACGTCCACAGCCCCAGGCGCACGGTGGGCCAGTTGTCGGCCGTCCAGCGCCGCGCCCCGTCGCCCCTTGGTGCGCCGGGGCGCGTTCGCGCCTGGATGAGGTAGTAGATCGCGTAGTCGACCGCCTCGCCGATGAGCGTGGTGCCGAAACCGAGCGTCATGCCGTGCACGTTGCCGAAGGCGAGGCTCACCGCCGCCACCCCGGCGAGCACCCCGCAGGCGACCGGCAGCACCGCGACCAGCAGCGTGCGCAGCGAGCCGCCGAACGAGAACAGCAGGATGCCGACGATGGCCACGCCGCCGGCCAGCGCCAGCATCTCGACCTCGCGCTTGATCTTTTCGCGCGAGCCGACGGAAAAGCTCGCCGGGCCCGTGAGCAGCAGCGTCACGCCTTCGGCCTTGAGCGCGCCGAAACGCTCGCGCACCTGCGCCAGCGCACGCTCCTGGCCATCGAGGTCGGCGCCGTCGGCGCGGGTGGTGGCCAGCAGCACCGCACGCTGGCCGTCTCGCGACACCCAGACGCCGCCGTCCATGCGAGGCGACTGCGCCGGCAACATCACCTCGGCCATGCGAATGGTCTCGCCGGTCGGGTCGCGCAGGATCACCGGCTTGATCAGCGCACCGGCGGGCGTGCCGAGCAGCGAGGTGGTGTCGTCGATGCCGGCCTTCAGGCCCTCGACCGTGAACCGCTGCGCATCGACCGCCGGGCTCAGCAGGTAGCGGTGCTCGAAGAGGAACTTGCCGGTGGCTTCGAACTGGGTGTTGTCGCCGTTGTGCACGGCGTCGAAGAGCCCGCCTTGGCGCAAGGCCTGCGCCAGCTGCCGCGAGGCCGCCTGCCGGGCGGCCGGCGTGCCGCCTTCCAGTCCGATCAGCACCAGCCGCGCGGCCACGCCGCTGCGCAGCTGGTCGAGCAGCACCGCCTGCTCGGCGCTCGGGGTGGACGGCAGGAAGGCCGACAAATCGGCCACGTAGTGCGTGCGCGCCGCAATGGCGATGGCCGCGGCCACGCAGGCCAGCCACACCACCAGCACGCCGCGGCGCAGCAGGGCCGTGGCGCGCTGCACGCTGCCCCCTGCGTCGGCGTTCAATTCGGGGCGCTCGCGGCCGGGCGAGGGGCTGACGAAGGCACGGACGAGACCTGCTCGATGCTCATCACCGAGCGGTCGCCGTCGGCCATCACGACGGTCACTTCACGCACCCACGACTGCTGGCCGGCGATCTGCACCGAGCGCACCAGCTCGCGCACCTGCGGCTCAAGGGGCATGAGTCCATCGTCCAGCGCTGCGGCTGGCCGGAGACGGTGGCGACGAAGTTGCGCTCGATGGCCTGGCGGTTTCCGGTGAGCGTGCCGCGGATGGCCTCGACCATCACCGCCGCTTCGGGCACGGCGTCGAGCCGAAGCGTGCGGGTGCGGTTGCCGGACGTGAGGGTGAGCTGGTTGCCCACGACCGCCACCTTCTCCGGGCGGGGTTTCACGGTTTCGCGCACAAAGGTGTCGGGTGCGGCGAAGGTGAGGCGGCCCGACGATTCGAGCGTGCGCTCCAGCATGGCCACCGAGCGCTTTTCGGTGAACACCGCCTCACCGCTCTTGACCTGCGACATCAGGCGGGCGAGCTCGGGCAGGCCGAAGGCATGGGCCTGCAGCGGCAAGGCCAGCAGCAGGGCAAGCCCGAGCTCAGGAAGCAGGCGAGGAAGTCGCATCGGCAGCAGCCCAGAAATCGTAGAAATTGAACCAGTTGTACGGAGACTCAACGCAGGCGGCCTCGATCCGGCGCACATAGCGCTCCAACGCTTCGCGCACCCGCTGGTCGACCACCTCGCGCGGCTCGTTCGTGAGCGCGCTGAAATCGGCCAGCTCGGCGAACACCAGCTCGTAGCGGTTGCCGCCATGGTAGAGCCCGGCGCTGAAGACCACACGCCGCTTGAGCATCGCCGCCAGGCGGAAAGGGCCATCGGAAAACGGCGCCGGGCGGCCGAGGAAATCGAGCCAGTAGGTGTGCGTGCGGCCGGCGGCGCCCGGCAGGGTGCGATCGCCCAGCATGCCGGCGATGCCGCCGCCATCGAGGAAGCGCCGCAGGTTGAGCATCGCCCCGGCCTGGCCGAGCGCGATGGTGTGCAGCCGGGCCTTGGGCGCGACCGCCGCCAGCATGGCGTTGATCATGCGGGCGTTGTTCTCGTACATGAGCATCGCCACACGCTCGCCGCGCTTTTCGCCGCCGGCGCGCATGGCCTCGAAGCTGCCGAGGTGGGCGCCGATGGTGATGACCCCTTCGCCCTGCTGCAGCGGAAGGTGGATCACGTCGCCGTTCGTCACCCGCACGTCGAAGAGCTCGTAGCGCTCCTGCAGAAAGTAGATGCGGTCGAGCACGGTCGAGGCGAAGGCGTGCACATGGCGGTACACGTCGGCAAAGGTTGCCGGGCGCTTGAGCGCGCGGGCAAGGTAGTCCTTCGAGGCGCGCCGGGCCTTGCCGTTGGTGAGCACGAAGTAGAGCGCGATCGGGTGCAGCAGCAGCCGCGTCAGCGTGCGGCCGGCGCCGGTGGCGATCCAGCGGATCAGCGTCAGCGCCCACATGTGGCTGCGCTCGGGCTCGGTCGCCCAGTCCGCCTTGACGCCGGGTTTGGTCTGCTCGGTCATGGCGCGCGTTCGAAATGGCCGGAGGCGACGGCGCGCTCGGCCACCGTGACCTCGAACCGCAGGGCCGTGGCGCTTTCGGTGAAGCGGATCGACAAGGTGCTGCCGGGGCGCACCGGCGAGAGGAACTTGGCCGCCCCGAGGCGCGGCGCCGGGCCGATCTGCGCGGAAAGCGCCGGGTCGCGCAGCACGGCTTCGAGCACTTCGGCCAGCAACGAGACGCCCGGCAACAGCGGCTGTCCGGGGAAATGCCCGGCAAACGCCGGATGGTCGAGGGGAATGAAAACGTCCACCGGAGCGCTCGCAGCGAAAGAGACGCGGCTCAGCGGCGCGAGGCCTTTGCCAGCACCTGCTCCGCCCACGCCGCGAAGGCGCTGGTCGGCAGCTTGCCGGTACCCTGCACTCGCGGCAGCTCGGGCACCTGCACCACACGGCGCGGCAGGAACGCCGGGTCGACGCGCAGGCGCATCTCGGCGATCACGCGCTTGTGGATCTCGTCGGCCGACACGTCCGGTGCGACGACGAACGCGACCAGGCGCACCACGCCGTCAGGCGCCTCGTGCGGCAGCCAGAACGCCCCATCGAGCACGCCCTCGATGCCGTTCAGGTGGTAGTTGAGGTGGCCGAGCGAGCTGCGCTTGCCGGCGATGTTGATGAGGTCGTTGGAGCGGCCGAGCAGGCGAAAACTCGTCGGGCGCATGACTTCGAGCACGTCGGCCAACGTGGTCGGTTGCGGCACGTGGCCGCCCTGCGCGACGCTGGCATCGCCGTCGCCCGTGAGGTGCACGCCGTCGAAGGTGGTCCACTCGGCGCCTTGCACGGTGCGGCGCGTGGCGACCTGGCCGGTTTCGGTGGAGCCGTAGATCTCCATCAGCGGCGCCGCGAGGCCGGCTTCGGCCCGCGCGGCGAGCTGCGGCGACAGCGGCGCGGTGGCGCACAGCGTGAGGTCGATCGCCGGCAGGTCGACACCCGATTCGAGCAATGACTTCAAGTGGAATGGCGTCGTCACCAGCATGCGCGGGCGCGGCGCGCGCGCCAGCGCGGCGGCGATGTCGGCGGGGTAGAACGGCCGCTCGGTGTCGACTGTCGCCCCGGCCAGCAGCGACAGCAGCACGCTCGACTCGAAGCCGTACATGTGCTGCGCAGGCACGGTGGCCACGAGCGTCACCCCGACGAAGCTCTGCAGTCCCATCTGCTCGGCCAGGCGCCGGGCTTCGGCTTCCACGCCCAGGCGCAGGTAGCCCCAGGCCTTGGGGTGAGGTACTGGCGCGCCGGTGGAGCCGGACGTCAGCACCTGCACGGCGATGGCCGACTCGTCGATCTCGGGCACGGTCTGCCGCGCTGGAATCGGCGCCCGGCCATCGGCATGGCGAAGGGTGGTCAGGGCGGGAGCGATGCCGTCATGGTCGGTCAGGGCGTAGGTGCCAGGGAAGAGTGCGCTCAGGCGCTCGACCATGTCGGGCGTGAAATTGGGCGGCAGCAGGCTGCACTGCCCCCGCACCATCGCCGCACCCAGGCCGACGGCAAAGAGGTAGCGGTCGCCGGTGAGGTTGAGCATGGCGCCACGCTCGGGCAAGCGTGCGGCCAGGGCCTGCACGTCGGCGAGGTACTGGCGGCGCGAGAGCGGCTCGCCGTGGCGCCAGGCCAGAGGCGCGTCGAGGTCGCCGCCCCACAGCAGTGGCGTCGTCCTGCTCACTGCGGCACCTTGGACGGCGCCGCTGGTTTCCCGTTGTTCATGTAGGCGTTGATCGCATCCGCCACGGTGGAGCGCGCGAATTCCGGGTGCAGGCGATAGCGCAGCGAATACTCGCCGATGAACATCGCGCCGGTGGCGATCGGGGTCACGAGGTTGGCGAAGATGGCCCAGGTGTCGAAGCTGAAGCCGAAGAAGAGCACCAGCGAGATGGCAACGATCACGAGGAAGAAGATGGTCCAGGCCTTGGTCACCTGGCGGGTGTAGGCGAAGTGCGCCGGCGGCAGGTCCTTGCCGTGCACCCGCTGCGCCACCGAGGTGATGATCGAGGTGCGCCCCGGGCGCAGCGTGCTGCCGAAGAAAAGCGCGAGGAAGAAATTGATGCCCGCGTGCTGCAGCAGGTAGAGCGCATGCGAGGTGACGCGGATGTCGAGCATCGCCTGCACGCACAAGGCGGCGAGCGCCAGCACCACGCACAGGGCCACGCCGTTGTGGCCACTGCGCCAGGCACCCAGGCCGACGATGACGAGCATCGGCGACAGCACGCCGACGACGTTCCAGGCCGAGGCCTCGGTCTGCGTCATCAGCCAGTGCGAGGCCAGCACATAGGCCAACCCCACCAACAGCACCAGACCGACACGCGCGGCAACTCGGACTTGCATGCCACTCACCTCACTTGGTGCGGTTGGCGGCGATGTGGTCGGTCAGGCTGGCCAGCGAGGTGAAGATGCGCACGTTGTCCTGGTCGTCCGAGCGCAGCTGGAAGCCATAACGCTGCGACACGACCAGAGCGACTTCCAGGATGTCGATCGAATCCAGCCCCAGGCCTTCGCCGTAGAGCGGGGCCTGCGGTTCGATCGTCTCGGGCGCGGTCTCGAGGTTGAGCGCTTCGACGAGCAGCGCAGCCACTTCGCGCTGAAGCTCGGTTTGGGTGGAAGTCATGCGTGGAATCGGTCGGTGTTGGGCGTGGCGCTTGCGCTGGCACGGCCCGTTTGGCGGGGGTCGAAGTTTATCAAAGGGGGTTCGGCAATCGCCTCACGCGAAGAGGTGAGAACACGGGGCCTGAGCCGTGGGTTCAGCGCTCGAACGGGCGGGTGAGCGCAAAGCCGCTGCCGTCGGTCACGCCATCGGCCGGCATGGCGCCGCCACCGCGTGCGGCCGCGTTGAGGCGGTCGATCTCGGCGTAGGCGAAACGCAGCTGGCCTTCGAGGCGCGTGACCGACGAGCGCTGCTCGGCGGCGAAGGCAGCCTGGCGCTCGCGCGCCGCAAGCTTCTCTTTTTCGAGTTCGGCCTGCAGCCGTGCGTTCACGGCACGCAGGTTCTGCGTGCTGGCCGCGACCTGCTCGCGCGCGGCCGCCACCAGCCGCGTGTGGCGTGCCGCGGCCCGCAGGCCGATGACGCGCCACGTCACGGCGGCGCCCAGCGCGGCCCCCACCAGGCCGGCGATCAGCGCCGTCGCAATGCCCATCACGTCCATCGTTGCCCCTTCCCCCGCAGCGCGCACCGTCATGTGCGGGTTGGCGCTGCGCAAGACATCGAGGGTAACGACGCCGGGCCGGCTTGTCAGTGTCGACGGCTCAAGGCGCCGTGACAAAGTGCGCGCTGACCCGCGAATCCGTGTTGCGAAGCAACAGCTCAGGCCCGACGCGGCCGCACGGTGGCGGCCGCCGCCTTGGCGTGCCGGCGCGCGACTTCGACGTCGGCATCGAAGGCAAGCGCCACGCCCATGCGGCGCTTGGTGAAGCTTTCGGGCTTGCCGAAGAGGCGCAGCTCGGTCTGGGGCACGCGCAGGGCCTTGTCGACCCCGTCGAAGGCGATGCCAGACGCGTCTACGCCACCGTAGATCACCGCACTCGCCCCTGGGCTCTTGAGCGCCGTGCTGACCGGCAGGCCGAGGATGGCGCGGGCGTGCAGCTCGAACTCGTTCTGCCACTGCGTGATCATGGTGACCATGCCGGTGTCGTGCGGTCGAGGGCTGACCTCGCTGAACCAGACCTGCTCGCCTTTCACGAAAAGCTCCACGCCGAACAGCCCCTGGCCACCGAGGTTGTCGGTCACGGCCTTCGCGATCTCGCGCGAGCGCTGCAGTGCCACCGGCGACATCGGGTGCGGCTGCCAGCTTTCCACATAGTCGCCGCTGACCTGGATGTGGCCGATCGGGTCGCAGAAATGGGTCTCGACACGACCGTCGGCGCCGAGGGCCCGGACGGTGAGCTGGGTGATCTCGTAGTCGAAGTCGATGAAGCCTTCGACGATCACACGTCCGTGGCTGACACGGCCGCCGGCCATGGCGTAGTCCCAGGCCTTCTGCACCTCGGCCGGGCCGTCGATCTTGCTCTGGCCTTTGCCGGAGCTGCTCATCACGGGCTTGACGATGCAGGGGTAGCCGATGCCCCGGTCAATGGCCGCCTGCAGCTCCTGAAGCGAATCGCAAAAGACATAGGGGCTGGTGGGCAGCCTCAGTGTTTCGGCCGCCAGGCGGCGGATGCCTTCGCGGTCCATCGTGAGCCGGGCGGCTCGGGCGGTGGGGATCACGCGCACGGTGCCAGCGGCCTCCAGCTCTTCCAGCATGGGTGTGGCGATGGCCTCGATCTCGGGCACCACCAGGTGCGGCCGTTCGGCCTCGATCAGCGCCTTCAGCTGATCCGGGTCGCTCATCGTGATGGTGCGAGCGTGGTGCGCCACCTGGTGGCCCGGCGCATGCTCGTAGCGGTCGACGGCGATGGTCTCCACGCCCAGGCGCTGCAGCGCGATCAGCACCTCCTTGCCCAGTTCGCCGCTTCCCAGCAGCATGACTTTCGTGGCCGACGGGGAGAGCGGGGTGCCGAGGGTGGTCATGGGTGTATGCCTTGAAGTGCAGGAGCTGGCGCCCATTCTAGGAAGCCGATGCTCAACAAAGATTTATCATCGCGGCCCATGCTGTCCGCCCACCACGACGTGGCGCAGATCCGCCTGGACAACGCATTGGCGCTGTTCGACGAGTTCGTGCACGCCACCGTCAAACACGCCGATGCCGCCACCTTGCGCGGCCTGGAACGCCGTTTTGCGGAGCGGCTGCAGATCCAGCCCAGCTACTGGAGTCAGATCAAGGGCCGCTCGCGGCAGATCGGCGAACGGCTCGCACGCCAGTTCGAGCAGCTGAGCCACAAGCCCCTGGGCTGGATGGACGAAGTTCACGACGCCACGGCCGGCGCCGCCTCGCCGGCCGAGCCCGAACAGGCCCCTGGCCTGCCGCAGGACGACGACGAGCGCTTCATCGTCGGCCTGGTCCTCACCTACTACCGCCGCCACCCGCAGCGCGCCCGCACGCGACTGCTCGACCTGCTGGGCGAAGTGCTGGCACCGGCACCGCCGGCGCCGAGTGCGGCACCGAAGAAGCCGGCCCCGGCAGACGACCCCCACGACCTCTGGCTGCGCAGCCAGTCGGGTGTGGCGCCACTGAAGCGCAAGCGTTGACCCCCTAGAAAAAGGTGAGCAACACCTCTTGCGCAAGATAATCAACTGTTTATCATTTGCGCAAGTTGCGGGGCCTGCCCGTACCGCAGCGACACCCCACCGATCAACCCCCCACCGGAACGCCATGCCGAAACCCGCCTGCCATCCGACCCCACGCCGATCGCGCGTTGCCGGTGCAGCCATCGTCATGGTGGAGCCACCCAGGCCGCCGTCTCCCTGAGCGCTCTTGGCAGAAGAGCCTCTCACGGCCCGGGTTGCGTCTTACGCCCCGGGCCGTTTTGTTTTGTTCGTGCGGACTGTCGTCCTGTCGTCGTCCGCAAAGGAGCCTCTCATGAAGTTCACCGTCGTCACACCGAAGCCGCGCAACCCGTTTGCCACCGCCGCCCGCGTTCGCCGCGCCGGCAGCCACCGACCGAGCACCGGTGCGCTGCGCCAACGATCGCGCCAGGACGTACGCCAGACCCTGGCGCAGCTCGACCCCCGCAAGGACAGCCCATGACCCCTGGCCCGCCACACGCGGGCCGTGCCTGAAGGACATCGCCATGACCCACCTGAGACTCGTCACGTGGAGCGCCGACGACGCGCACCGCCCCGCCGCCCACCCCCTGCGCCGCCTGGCCGCGACCGCCTTGCGCGGTGCCAGCCGCGCTCTCGCCCGCATGGCCCACCGGGTGGCCGAGCCCGCAGCACCCACCTTGCCCCTGCTGCCCGAGACGCTGGAGTTCTACGCCGACGCCAGCGCCCCCGAAGGCGCGCTCTACCTTGACGGCCACCTGATCGGCCACCTGCCCGGCGTGAAACGGCTGTAGCGCGGCACGGCGGGTGTGCCGGCAAACGCAGGCAAACTCGCGGGCATGCTGCCCCTGCTCTCGCTGGACCACGTCGACAAACGCTACGCCAATGGGGTCTTGGCGCTGCACGACGTGTCGCTCGGTGTGGGGCCGCACGAGTTTGTCTCGCTCTTGGGCCCGTCGGGTTGCGGCAAGAGCAGCGTGCTGCGGCTGGTCGCGGGGCTCGACACGCCGACCGCCGGCACGGTGTCGGCGCCGGCGCTGGGCGTGAACGGCGCGGCCGACACCGCCTGCGTGTTCCAGGACGCGACGCTGATGCCCTGGGCCAGCGTGTTCGACAACGTGTGGCTGCCGCTGCGCATCGGCGGCCTGTCGCGGGCGCAGGCGGCCGAACGGGTCGCCGGGGTGCTCCGCCTGGTGGGCCTGGCCGATTTCGCCCACGCCTACCCGGCCGAACTCTCCGGCGGCATGAAGATGCGCGCCTCGATCGCGCGGGCCCTGGTGGCGCAACCACGGGTGCTGCTGATGGACGAGCCCTTTGCCGCGCTCGACGAGTTCACCCGCCAGAAGCTCAACGACGACCTGCTGCGCTGGTGGCTGGCCGGCACGCTGGCGGTGCTCTTCGTCACGCACAGCATCTACGAAGCGGTGTACCTGAGCCAGCGTGTGCTGGTGATGGGCGCTCGGCCGGGGCGGGTGGTCGACGAGGTGGTCGTCGATGAGCCTTATCCGCGCAGCCCGGCGTTTCGCCGCTCGGCGCACTTTCTCGAGCTGTGCGGCCGCATCGGGCAGACGCTCGAAGCCACGCCGGCTGCCGGTTGAGGAGCCGGCGGATGCAGCGTGCACTCCCGGTGTTGACGCTGCTGGCGCTCGTCGCCGCCTGGGAGGCGCTGGTGCGGCTGGCCCACATCCCGCACTACACCCTGCCCGCGCCGAGCCTCGTGCTGCAGACGCTCATCGCCAACCTCGGCTCGCTGGCGGCGAGTTGGTGGTTCACGCTCAAGATCACCTTCGGGGCGCTGCTGCTGGCCTGCGCCGGCGGTGTGCTGATCGCGGCGGTGTTCGCGCTGTCGCGGCCGGTGGAGCGGGCGCTGTTCCCGATCGCGGTGGTGCTGCAGGTCACACCCATCGTGGCGGTGGCGCCGCTGATCCTCATCTACGTCGAGAGCACGACCGCGGCACTCCTGCTGTGCGCGTGGATCGTCGCCTTCTTCCCCATCCTCTCCAACACCGTCATCGGACTGCGTGCCGCCGACCCGCAACTGCGCGACCTCTTCCGCCTCTACCGTGCCACGCCGCTGCAGCGCCTGCGCTGGCTCCTGGTGCCGAGCGCCTTGCCCTACTTCGTGGCGGGGCTGAAAATCTCCGGCGGCCTGAGCCTGATCGGCGCGGTCACGGCCGAGATGGTGGCCGGTGCCGCGGGCCGCGAAACAGGGCTCGCGTCGCGCATCCTCGAAGCCAGCTTCCGCACCGAGACGCCCAAGATGTTTGCCGCCCTGCTGCTGCTTGTGCTGACCGGCGTGCTGATTTTCTGGAGCTTCAACGTGCTGTCGCGCGTGCTGCTCGGGCGCTGGCATGCGGTCGAATCTTCCAAGCCCGACTGACCCTTCTTTCTGGAGCCTTCATGCGCACACTCGCTCTCGCCCTTGGCGCCCTCCTCTGCGGCACGGCCCTCGCCCAGGACAAGGTGACCTTCGCGACCAACTGGAAGGCGCAGGCCGCGCACGGCGGCTTCTACCAGGCGGTGGCCGACGGCACCTACAAGAAGTACGGGCTGGACGTGACCATCCAGCAAGGCGGCCCGCAGGTGAACAACCGGCCGCTGCTGCCCGCCGGCCGCATCGACTTCCTGATGACCGGCAACCTGCTGCACAGCTTCGACAACGTGAAGAACGGCGTGCCGACCGTCGTGGTGGCGGCAATGTTCCAGAAGGACCCACAGGCCCTCATCGCCCACCCCGGGCAGGGCTACGAGAATTTCGCCGCGCTGAAGAATGCCCCGGTCGCACTGATCGCGAAAGACGGGCAGTTCAGCTGGTGGCAGTGGCTCAAGGTCACGCACGGCTTCAAGGACGAAGTGCTCAAGCCCTACAACTACAACCTCGGGCCCTTCCTGGCGAACCCGAAGTCCATCCAGCAAGGCTACTCGGTGGCCGAACCGATCTACGTGCAGAACCAGGGCAAGTTCAAGCCGGTGGTGCACCTGCTGGCCGACCACGGGTTCTCGACCTACTCGACGCTGATCGAGGCGCGCACCGAGACCGTCAAGGCCAAGCCGGATCTGGTGCAGCGCTTCGTCGACGCGTCGATCGTCGGGTGGGTGAACTACCTCTACGGCGACCGCAAGGCCGCGGCGGCGCTGATGATGAAAGACAACCCCGAGATGACGGAAGCGGAGATGGAGGCCTCGGTCGCGCTGATGAAGCAGCAGGGCATCGTCGACTCCGGCGAGTCGTTGCAGGGTGGCATCGGTGCGATGAGCCAGGCGCGCATCAACGACTTCCATGCGCAGATGGTGAAGGCGGGGCTCTACAAGGCGGGCGAGGTCGATCTGTCGAAGGTGGCAACGCTGCAGTTCGTGAACAAGAAAGTCGGACTCGACCAGAAGGTCAAACTGGGCGGGCGCTGACCCCATCCGCGCGCAGGCTCAAGCTCGGCCACACGCGGCCGATAACCCAATCAGAAGTACCTCTTGCCAGCCTGACGTGGACACGACCCTCCCCGCCCCGTTCATCACGCAAGCACTGCGTGACCTGGATGCCTGGGTTGCCCACTTTCGCGACGCCGAGATCCCGGTGCTTGGCAGCACGGCCGACGCGCTGGAGGCGATGCGCGCCAACGAGGACGACGTCGACGCCAACCTGATCGGCGAGATGGTCGCCGACGACCCGCTGATGACGCTCAAGGTGCTGGCCTATGCCTCGACGCACCGGCCGCCACGCTTGATCACCGACGTGGAGACCGTCACCGCCGCGGTGGTGATGATGGGCATCTCGCCCTTCTTCGGCAATTTCGGACGTCAACCGGCGATCGAAGACCGCCTCGCCGGCGAGCCCGAAGCCCTGGAAGGGGTGGGTGAGGTGCTGCGGCGTGCCCACCGGGCCGCGCAGTTCGCACTGTCGTTTGCCGTACACCGCATGGACCACGATGCCGCCGTGATCTACGAGGCCACGCTGCTGCACGACTTCGCCGAAATGCTGCTGTGGTGCCACGCGCCCACGCTCGCGCTGCGCATCCGCACCGCGCAGAAGGCCGACCCGACCTTGCGCTCGCACGTCGTCCAGCAACAGGTCCTGAACATCCAGCTTTTCGACCTGCAGCAAGCGCTGATGCGGGCCTGGGCCCTGCCCGAACTGCTGATCCGCATCACCGACGACCGCCACGCCCGTCACCCGTCGGTGCAAAACGTGATGCTCGCCGTGCGCCTGGCGCGCCACAGCGCCGAGAGCTGGGACAACCCGGCGATTCCCGACGACATCGCGGCGCTCTCGCAACTGCTCAACCTGTCGGTGCCGGCCACGCTGCAGTTCGTGCGCGACATCGAAAGCTGAGTCCCGCTCAGGCCGCTTGCCAAAACCGGCCGCACGCGGGAACCTACGCTTCTCTCGTCTGCACGAACCACCATGGCCAACGCTCACAAGGCAGTCAACCAGGGGGTCGCGCCGGTCACCTACGGCACCGGCACACGCCCGCCCCGCGGCGACTACGCCTCCGCCCGCGCCGACTACACCTGCGAACAGCAGTGGTCGCGCTACACCCCCGACGAACACGCGCTCTACGAGCGGCTCTACCAGCGGCAGGCGGCGCAGCTGTCGGGCCTCGCCTGCGAAGAGTTCATCGCCGCCGTGGCGCAGCTCGGCGAACCCCATCGCATTCCGCGCTTCGACGCCTTGTCTGAGCGCCTGCACCGCGCCACCGGCTGGGAGGTGGTGGCCGTGCCGGGGTTGATACCGGAGGAAGCCTTCTTCGCGCTGCTGGCGCAGCGGCGCTTTCCGGTCACGGGGTGGATCCGCAAACCGGAGGAGTTCGACTACGTGGTCGAACCCGATGTCTTCCACGACCTCTTCGGCCACGTGCCACTGCTCTTCAACCCGGTCTTCGCCGACTACATGCAGGCCTATGGCGCCGGCGGCCTGAAGGCAAGCCGGCTGCAGGCCTGCGAGTACCTCGCGCGGCTGTATTGGTACACGGTGGAGTTCGGGCTGATCGCCACACCGCAGGGCCTGCGCGCGTACGGCGCGGGCATCCTCTCGTCGGCCGGCGAGTTGCGGCACAGCGTGCAGAGCACGACCCCGCAACGCCTGGGCTTCGATGTCGAGCGCATCATGCGCACCCGATACCGCATCGACAGCTACCAGTCCACCTACTTCGTGATCACCGGCTTCGAGCAGCTCTTCGAGGCCACCGCGCCCGATTTCACGCCGCTCTACGAGCGGGTGGCGCACGCGGGCGAACTGGCGGCCGAAGCACTTCTCCCGAGCGACAAGGTTTACTGACCGGAGCCGGCGGCGGCCAGCACCGCCTGCAGGATCTGCGGGTGGTCAACCATGTGCACGTGCGCCATGCCGACCAGGTGGCGGTTGTCGGCACCCGGCAGTGTCGCCGTGGAGGCCGGGAACACGACGTTGTCGCAGTGGCTGTAGAAGCAGATGAAGCGCTCAAAGTGCTGCGCCGGCTCCATCGCTTCGAGCGCGCGTTGCCAGTCGGTGCCGAGTGCCATCTCGCGAGCGTTTTGGGTCGTGCCGAAGCGGGCGAGCCAGGTGCCGCGGTGTGGGCTGCCAATGGTGACGATGCGGTGCGCGTGGCCTGCGCCGATGGACGCCGCCCAGGCCCGGATCGCCAGCCCGCCCATGCTGTGACCCACCAGCACGGGGGCCAGGCCGGTGGCCTGTTCGAGGCGACGCACGGCAGCGTCGATGATGGGCGCGTAGTCGCTGATGGTGCCGAACACCGGCTCCAGGTTCACCGCCACGTAGGGCACACCGTGGGCCCGCAGCTGCGGCATCCACCGGTTCCAGAAGCCGCGGTTGCAGACGAAGCCATGCACCAGCACCACGCCGCGGCGGCCAGGTGAGGCCGGCAGGTAGTCGGGCTCGCGCCGGGACCGGAAAGGCTGCTGCCAGCAAAACACCCGCGGCGCCGCCAGCACCTCGGCCCACCAGGCCCGCAGAAGTTGACGCGGCGTCGCCTTGGGGGCCGGGTCGTCGCCATGGACGAACCAGACCAGCACCAGCTCGACGGCGAGGAACACGGTGTAGCCAAACACGATCAGCGCGGCGCCCGCCCACGCCCACACCGGCTCGCCGCGCTGCAGGCACCAGGCGGCCCAGGCGATCGCGGCGGTGAAGAGCCCGAGGGTGATGAACTGCTGGAGCCGAGCGAGCATGCGGCGATGCTAAGCGACCCGGCCCTCCGAACGACCCGGAGGGCCTAAGCGGCCAGACGCACGTCCTGCCCGGTGAGCCGCTTGGCCAACCCGGTGGCCAGGCGGTTGGCGACACCGTAGACCGACAGCTGCGGATTGGCGCCGATGCTGGTGGGGAAGAGCGAGCCGTCGTGCACCGAGAGGTTGGCCAGCTGCCAGTGCGCGCCATCGGGCCCCACGACCCCCTGGCGTTCGGTGCCGGCCATGGCGCAACCGCCCATCACATGCGCGCTCACCACGCGCGTGAGCAGGGGTTTCATCGGCAGTGCCTGGATGGCCTCGCGTGCCTGCGACCACTGGGTGTACTGGCGCGCCATCTGGTGTGCCGGCATGACCTGCCGCGCGCCGGCTGCAAACTGGATCTCGGCCATGCTCAGCAGCGCGCGGCGCGCACCGTCCATCACAAAGTCGTTGAGCGGGTAGTCGAGCACGGGTGAGCCGTCGTCGCGCAGCTGCACGTTGCCACCGGGTGACTCGGCGTGGAAGCCGTCGCGCAGCAGCGCCAGCAAACCTTGGGTGTGCGGAAACTGCCGCAGCAGGTCGGCCTGGGCTTGGCCGTGGCCGGTGAGCGTGGTCGACACGATCACCGGGTGCATCGGCGGGGCCTCGAGCTTGTAGCCCATCGGACCGTCGATCGGGTGGGTGTGCAGGAAATGGTCGGTGTAGAGCGTCTGCGGGGCGCCGTCCCAGGCTTCGATGCGGTCGGCAAAGGTGGCCGACGAAATCACCACCGGGTGCAGGAAGGTGCGCTTGCCCAGCAGGCGATGCGGGTCGGGCACGCCCGAGCGCATCAGCAGCGCCGGGCTGTTGATCGCGCCGCCGGCGACGACGAAATGGCGGGCGACGATGCGTGTCGACGCCGCACCGGCGGTCGGCGTGCCGTTGTCGGACACCGGCGTGCACACCAGCGATTGCACCGAGCCGTGGCCGACCACGAAGGCCTGCGCGCGGGTCTGCACGAGCAGCGTCGCCCCACGGTCGAGGGCTGTGGGGATGGTCGTCACCAGCATCGACTGCTTGGCATTCGTCGGGCACCCCATGCCGCAGGAGCCGAGGTTCCAGCAGCCCTTGACGTTGCGTTCGATGCCGGAAGCCGCGATGCCGAGGCGCGCAGCGCCGGCGCGCAGCACTTCGTTGTTGCGATTCGCCGCCGTCAGCCACGGCGCAATGTGCAGCCGCCGTTCTGCTTGCGCGAACCAGGGCGCCATGGTGGCCTCGCCGTAGTCGAGCAGGCCGAAGTGCTGTTGCCAGTGCTGCAATGTGGCAGCGGGCGTGCGGAAAGAGCTCGTCCAGTTGACCGTGGTGGACCCACCGACGCAGCGGCCCTGCAGGATGTTGATGGCCTTGTCGGCGGTTTTGCGGCCCGCCGACTCCTGGTAGAGGCTCGGGTACGCCTCGCTCTCCAGTTGGCGAAAGTCGCTGCTGCTCTTGAGCGGGCCTTCTTCCACCAGCACGACTTGCAGGCCGGCCTGGGTCAACAGTTCGGCGGTGATGCCGGCACCAGCGCCACTGCCGACGATGGCCACGTCACAGGTGATCTGCGCGGGCAGACGGCCGTGCGTTCCACCGAGCACGCGCCAGCCGCGTTGCAGACCGGCGCGGATCGGGTCGGGAATGTGGGTGCCTGAAGTGCTCATGTGGGACGCGGGCCTGGGTAGCCAAGCAGAGGCCACGCCGAGGCATCGGCGTAGAAGGCCGCGTTGGTGAGTTCGCGCAACGCGTGGTAGGCCTGCTGGCGTGCCGCGATGTCCGAGAGGCGCATGTCGTCGAAAGCGGCGTGCAACTCGGCGATGCTGGCGCCGGGCCAATCGGCGGCGAGACCCGCGAGCAGGCGGCGACCCGGTGCGGTCGCCAGGATTGCTAGCAGCTGCGACAGCTCGGATTGAACTGAGGCCGGAAACGCAACGATCACCCCGTCCAGCCGCCCGAGTTGCGCGTCGAGCGCGGCGCGTCGTTCAGCTCCGGCGGGCGGCAGGCTGCCGTCGAGCACAGCACGGGACACGGCTTCGAAGACCATCCGACCCGCGGCGGTGAGTCGGCCGGAGGCCAGCCCCGGCTGGAACAGCGCAACACCGCCCCCGGCCAGTGCGAGCACCGCGGCAGCGCCTACGCCGAGTTTCAGAAAGCTGCGTCGTTGCATGTCGCGGCGAGTGTTGCATCATTCCTTCACGGCGCCGTAGGGATGCACGACTAGTCGGCGCCATGGGAAACCCGCGCCTGAACGATGTCCACACCCGCCGCCGTGATCCTTGGCCACCTGCAAACCGTTGAACACGAGCGGCGCGTCCGAGCGGCGTCTCCGGCGCTGCACGCGCGCGTGCAGGCGATCAAGTCCTACCAGCAGCGGCGGTTCGCGCACACCTATTCGGACCTGCTGGCGACGCCGCGCTATGGCGCTGCAGCCCGTTTCTTTCTCGACGAACTTTACGGACCCAGCGACTTCAGCCAGCGCGATGCCCAGTTTGCCCGTGTGGTGCCAGCCCTGGTCCGCCTGTTTCCACGTGACGTGGTCGAGACGGTGGGCACACTTGCAGCTCTGCATGCACTGTCAGAGCAGCTCGATTCGGCGATGGCGGGCCAACTGGCAGGTGAGAAAGTGGATGCCGGCACCTACGTGGACGCGTGGCGCGGCACCGGTCGCGCGGCGGAGCGCGCTCGGCAGGTCGCGCTGACGCTGGAGGTCGGCGAAGACCTCGACAGGCTGACGCGCAAGCCGCTGCTGCGCCACAGCCTGCGCATGATGCGCGGGCCCGCCCGCGCGGCGGGTCTGTCGGCTCTGCAGGGTTTCCTGGAAAGCGGATTCGACACATTTCTCGCGATGCGGGGTGCACAAGAGTTTCTCGGCACAGTGAGCGCCCGCGAGCATGCACTGCTCAATGCGCTGTTCGACGCACAAGATGCGGACGGCACCCAAGCGCTAGTGCAACTACCGTAGCCACCCGAGAGCGGCGGCTGGGATCATCCGCGCGGTCAAAACTCGGCGTGAAGAGCATGGAAAAACCCTGGCTGAAGAGTTATCCCCCTGGCGTCCCGACAGAGGTCAATGTCAATCAATACAACTCGCTCGTCGAATTGCTGGAGGAGTCGTACGCCAAATATGGAGAGCGCACCGCGGCCATCTGCATGGAGGCCGGGCTGAAGTTCCGCGACATTGATCGCATGTCGACCGCGCTCGGCGCCTGGCTGCAGGCCAAAGGGCTTCAACCCGGCGCACGCGTCGCCATCATGATGCCCAACGTGCTGCAGTACATGCCGGCGATCGCCGCCATTCTGCGCGGCGGCTTCGTGGTGGTGAACGTCAACCCGCTCTACACCCCGCGCGAACTGGAGCATCAGCTAAAAGACTCCGGCGCCGAAGCGATCTTCATTCTGGAGAATTTCGCCAAGACGCTCGAGCAGGTGATCGACAACACCAAGGTGCGCCATGTAGTGCTCGCCTCGATGGGCGACCTGCTGGGCGCGGCGAAAGGCGCTCTGGTCAATTTCGTCGTCCGCAACGTGAAGAAGATGGTGCCGCCGTTTCGTCTGCCCGTGGGTGACGGGCGCACGGTGACCCGCTTCAATGCGGCAGTGTCCGAAGGTTCACGTCAGACCTTGCAGCGTCCCAAGCTGACGCCGGAGAGTGTGGCGTTCTTGCAATACACCGGCGGGACGACCGGCGTGTCGAAAGGCGCTACGCTCCTTCACCGCAATGTGGTCGCCAACATTCTCCAGTCGGAAGCGTGGTTCCAACCGCGGCTGGCCACGATCGATAGCAACGTTCAGATGGTGGCGGTGTGCGCACTGCCGCTGTATCACATCTTTGCGCTCACGGCGTGCTACATGCTCGGGGCACGGTTGGGCATTCTGAACCTGCTGATTCCAAATCCGCGCGACATCCCCGGCTTCATCGCGACGCTGCGCAAGCATCAGGTTCACATGTTCCCGGCTGTGAACACCTTGTTCAACGCACTGGCGAACCATCCCGACTTTCCGAAGCTCGACTTCTCAGGGTTGAAAATATCTAACGGCGGCGGGATGGCCGTCCAGCAAGCGACTGCGGAGCGTTGGCTCAAGATCACCGGCTGCCCGGTGGTCGAGGGCTATGGGCTTTCGGAGACATCGCCGGTGGCCACCATCAATCGGTTCGACATCACAGGCTTTACTGGGTCCATTGGCCTTCCCGTGCCACTCACCGACATTGCGATCCGTGACGACGAAGGTCGCGATGTGCCGTACGGCGAACCTGGTGAAATTTGCATCCGAGGCCCGCAGGTGATGGCGGGCTACTGGAATCGGCCAGACGAGACAGCGAAAGTCATGACACCCGACGGATTCTTCAAGTCGGGGGACGTTGGCGTGATGGATGCCAACGGCTATACCAAGATCGTCGACCGTAAGAAGGACATGATTTTGGTTTCGGGTTTCAACGTTTACCCGAACGAAATCGAGCAGGTTGTTGGCATGCACCCCGGCGTTTTGGAGTGCGCAGCCATTGGTGTGGCCGACGAGAAATCAGGAGAGGTGGTCAAGTTGTTTGTTGTCCGCAAGGACACGACGCTCACCGAAGACGCCCTATTTGAGTACTGCGCTCAGAACTTCACCGGGTACAAACGGCCGAAGTACATCGAGTTCCGAACTGACCTGCCCAAATCGAACGTGGGCAAGATTTTGAGGCGTGAATTGCGCCCAGTCGCATCGACAACTGCGTGAATTGGCAGTCACGAAGCAAAAGAGCCGCATCAGCGGCTCTTTATTCACGTTTTGCTTGGCCTCACGCCACAAGTACCCACAAAGCAAAAACCCCCCGCCACACTTGTGGCGGGGGTTTTCTATTAATAGCCTGACAATGTCCTACTTTCACACGGGAATCCGCACTATCATCGGCGCTGAGGCGTTTCACTGTCCTGTTCGGGATGGGAAGGAGTGGGACCACCTCGCTATGGTCATCAGGCTTAACCGGTCACTGCTCTGATCAAATCAGAACAGCCAATTTGTAGAGTCGCCTTCAGTTTTCACTGAAGAATCAGCATTTTGATTGCGCATGCTTCATTTAAATTTGAAGACTGGCATAACTGCTTACCCAAAGACATTCGTCAAAATTATAGGGTCAAGCCTCACGAGCAATTAGTACTGGTTAGCTTAACGTATTACTACGCTTCCACACCCAGCCTATCAACGTCCTGGTCTCGAACGACTCTTTAGGGGGCTCAAGGCCCCGGCAAGACTTATCTTAAGACGAGTTTCCCGCTTAGATGCTTTCAGCGGTTATCTCTTCCGCACATAGCTACTCGGCAATGCCACTGGCGTGACAACCGATACACCAGAGGTGCGTCCACTCCGGTCCTCTCGTACTAGGAGCAGGCTCTCTCAATCTTGCAGCGCCCACGGAAGATAGGGACCAAACTGTCTCACGACGTTTTAAACCCAGCTCACGTACCTCTTTAAATGGCGAACAGCCATACCCTTGGGACCGGCTACAGCCCCAGGATGAGATGAGCCGACATCGAGGTGCCAAACACCGCCGTCGATATGAACTCTTGGGCGGTATCAGCCTGTTATCCCCAGAGTACCTTTTATCCGTTGAGCGATGGCCCTTCCATACAGAACCACCGGATCACTTAGTCCTACTTTCGTACCTGCTCGACTTGTCAGTCTCGCAGTCAAGCACGCTTATGCCTATGCACTATCAGCACGATTTCCGACCGTGCCTAGCGTACCTTCGAACTCCTCCGTTACGCTTTGGGAGGAGACCGCCCCAGTCAAACTGCCCACCATACACTGTCCCCAACCCGGATAACGGGCCAAGGTTAGAACCTCAAACACACCAGGGTGGTATTTCAACGTTGGCTCCACGACACCTAGCGGCACCGCTTCAAAGCCTCCCACCTATCCTACACAGATCTGTTCAAAGTCCAATGTAAAGCTACAGTAAAGGTTCATGGGGTCTTTCCGTCTTTCCGCGGGGAGATTGCATCATCACAAACATTTCAACTTCGCTGAGTCTCTGGAGGAGACAGTGTGGCCATCGTTACGCCATTCGTGCAGGTCGGAACTTACCCGACAAGGAATTTCGCTACCTTAGGACCGTTATAGTTACGGCCGCCGTTTACTGGGACTTCAGTCAAGAGCTTGCACCCCATCATTTAATCTTCCAGCACCGGGCAGGCGTCACACCCTATACGTCGACTTTCGTCTTTGCAGAGTGCTGTGTTTTTAATAAACAGTCGCAGCCACCGATTCTCTGCGGCCTCATTGGGCTCCCCCAAGTAAATGGTTCACCTACTAAAGGCACACCTTCTTCCGAAGTTACGGTGTCAATTTGCCGAGTTCCTTCTCCAGAGTTCTCTCAAGCGCCTTAGAATACTCATCTCGCGCACCAGTGTCGGTTTGCGGTACGGTCGTCTGTAGCTGGAGCTTAGTGGCTTTTCCTGGAAGCTGGGTATCACTCACTTCAGCGGCAAGCCGCCTCGTTATCACGCCTCATCTAAACCCTCCGGATTTGCCTAAAGGGTATGACTACACGCTTGAACCGGGACATCCAACACCCGGCTGAGCTAACCTTCTCCGTCCCCACATCGCACTACAGATCGGTACAGGAATATTGACCTGTTTCCCATCAGCTACGCATCTCTGCCTCGCCTTAGGGGCCGACTCACCCTACGCCGATGAACGTTGCGTAGGAAACCTTGCGCTTACGGCGAGGGGGCTTTTCACCCCCTTTAACGCTACTCATGTCAGCATTCGCACTTCTGATACCTCCAGCAGACCTCACGATCCACCTTCACAGGCGTACAGAACGCTCTCCTACCACGCATATTGCTATGCATCCGCAGCTTCGGTAACTGGCTTAGCCCCGTTACATCTTCCGCGCAGGACGACTCGATCAGTGAGCTATTACGCTTTCTTTAAATGATGGCTGCTTCTAAGCCAACATCCTGACTGTTTTAGCCTTCCCACTTCGTTTCCCACTTAGCCAATTTTGGGGACCTTAGCTGGCGGTCTGGGTTGTTTCCCTCTTGTGTCCGGACGTTAGCACCCGGTGCACTGTCTCCCAAGCTGTACTCATCGGTATTCGGAGTTTGCAATGGTTTGGTAAGTCGCCATGACCCCCTAGCCATAACAGTGCTCTACCCCCGATGGTAATACTTGAGGCACTACCTAAATAGTTTTCGGAGAGAACCAGCTATTTCCAAGTTTGTTTAGCCTTTCACCCCTATCCACAGCTCATCCGCTAGTTTTGCAACACTAGTCGGTTCGGACCTCCAGCAGGTGTTACCCTACCTTCATCCTGGCCATGGATAGATCACTTGGTTTCGGGTCTACACCCAGCGACTGAACGCCCTATTCGGACTCGATTTCTCTACGCCTTCCCTATTCGGTTAAGCTTGCCACTGAATGTAAGTCGCTGACCCATTATACAAAAGGTACGCCGTCACCCTTGCGGGCTCCGACTGTTTGTATGCATGCGGTTTCAGGATCTATTTCACTCCCCTCCCGGGGTTCTTTTCGCCTTTCCCTCACGGTACTAGTTCGCTATCGGTCGATTACGAGTATTTAGCCTTGGAGGATGGTCCCCCCATATTCAGACAGGATTACACGTGTCCCGCCCTACTTGTCGCACGCCTAGTTCTACCATCGACTTTTTTCATACGGGGCTATCACCCGCTATGGCCGGACTTTCCATTCCGTTCTGATAAATCAATGGCTAAAACGTGCAGGCTGTTCCAATTTCGCTCGCCACTACTTTCGGAATCTCGGTTGATGTCTATTCCTCGAGCTACTGAGATGTTTCAGTTCACCCGGTTCGCTTCGCATGACTATGAATTCATCATGCGATACCCCTAAGGGTGGGTTTCCCCATTCGGAAATCTCCGGATCAAAGCTAATTTGCCAGCTCCCCGAAGCTTATCGCAGGCTATCACGTCCTTCATCGCCTGTAATCGCCAAGGCATCCACCACATGCACTTAGTCACTTGACCCTATAATTTTGACGCCGCTGCTACGGACGTCGTCAAGGACTGTCTATTGAGTATTACGCGTTATGCCGTCTTCAAATCTCTTGCGAGTTGAAGTTCATTTGACGCAATCAAAATGTTGCTGACGGCACGGAGCGCCATGAAGCGCATTTCCGCCAGCAACGCTGATTTCGACTCTACAAATTGTTAAAGAACAACAGCCGATTCTTTCGAATCACTGACTCAAGCAACCACGACGGACGCTTGAGTCAGCGATGAGTATCGTTGTGAATTGGTGGAGGATGACGGGATCGAACCGACGACCCCCTGCTTGCAAAGCAGGTGCTCTCCCAGCTGAGCTAATCCCCCAATAAAGATTGGTGGGTCTGGTTGGATTCGAACCAACGACCCCCGCCTTATCAAGACGGTGCTCTAACCGACTGAGCTACAGACCCAACGCGATTCTTGTGAAGCGCGACGATCCGAGCCATACGGGCCGGCTCACATTTCACACTGTTGTAAACGACAGCCGATAAGCGTGGGCGCAAGAATTTGAGCGCTATTTTCCAGAAAGGAGGTGATCCAGCCGCACCTTCCGATACGGCTACCTTGTTACGACTTCACCCCAGTCACGAACCCTGCCGTGGTAATCGCCCTCCTTGCGGTTAGGCTAACTACTTCTGGCAGAACCCGCTCCCATGGTGTGACGGGCGGTGTGTACAAGACCCGGGAACGTATTCACCGCGGCAAGCTGATCCGCGATTACTAGCGATTCCGACTTCACGCAGTCGAGTTGCAGACTGCGATCCGGACTACGACCGGTTTTCTGAGATTAGCTCCCCCTCGCGGGTTGGCAGCCCTCTGTACCGGCCATTGTATGACGTGTGTAGCCCTACCCATAAGGGCCATGATGACCTGACGTCATCCCCACCTTCCTCCGGTTTGTCACCGGCAGTCTCATTAGAGTGCCCTTGCGTAGCAACTAATGATAAGGGTTGCGCTCGTTGCGGGACTTAACCCAACATCTCACGACACGAGCTGACGACGGCCATGCAGCACCTGTGTCCAGGCTCTCTTTCGAGCACTCCCAAATCTCTTCAGGATTCCTGGCATGTCAAGGGTAGGTAAGGTTTTTCGCGTTGCATCGAATTAAACCACATCATCCACCGCTTGTGCGGGTCCCCGTCAATTCCTTTGAGTTTCAACCTTGCGGCCGTACTCCCCAGGCGGTCAACTTCACGCGTTAGCTTCGTTACTGAACAGCAAGCCGTCCAACAACCAGTTGACATCGTTTAGGGCGTGGACTACCAGGGTATCTAATCCTGTTTGCTCCCCACGCTTTCGTGCATGAGCGTCAGTGCAGGCCCAGGGGATTGCCTTCGCCATCGGTGTTCCTCCGCATATCTACGCATTTCACTGCTACACGCGGAATTCCATCCCCCTCTGCCGCACTCTAGCCATGCAGTCACAAATGCAGTTCCCAGGTTGAGCCCGGGGATTTCACATCTGTCTTGCATAGCCGCCTGCGCACGCTTTACGCCCAGTAATTCCGATTAACGCTTGCACCCTACGTATTACCGCGGCTGCTGGCACGTAGTTAGCCGGTGCTTATTCTTCAGGTACCGTCATTAGTCCAATTTATTAGATTAGACCGTTTCTTCCCTGACAAAAGCGGTTTACAACCCGAAGGCCTTCTTCCCGCACGCGGCATGGCTGGATCAGGGTTGCCCCCATTGTCCAAAATTCCCCACTGCTGCCTCCCGTAGGAGTCTGGGCCGTGTCTCAGTCCCAGTGTGGCTGGTCGTCCTCTCAGACCAGCTACAGATCGTCGCCTTGGTAGGCTTTTACCCCACCAACAAGCTAATCTGCCATCGGCCGCTCCAATAGCGCGAGGTCTTGCGATCCCCCGCTTTCACCCGTAGGTCGTATGCGGTATTAATCCGGCTTTCGCCGGGCTATCCCCCACTACTGGGCACGTTCCGATGTATTACTCACCCGTTCGCCACTCGCCACCAGGATTGCTCCCGTGCTGCCGTTCGACTTGCATGTGTAAGGCATGCCGCCAGCGTTCAATCTGAGCCAGGATCAAACTCTTCAGTTCGATCTTGAATGTTTGCTCAAAGAATTGAAGTGAACTTCACTTCTATGAGCGTTTAAGGTCCAGTAGACCTCGAGTCTTGCGACTCTTGGCACTCGCCTTCAAACGCCCACACTTATCGGCTGTATGTTTTTAAAGAACCCGCAGACTTTCGTTTGCGTTGCTGAGTTTATTTCAGCAGAGCCTGCGATTTTGACATGCTTTTTAAAACCCTGTCAACCACTAAGCTATTTTGCTTTCAATGCTTTCGTCGCGTTTGCGACTTCTTGCGTTGTTAGCGGAGCCTGTGATTATGACGCGTTTTGATTGCCGCCGTCAACTACTTGCTCTTTTTTCTTCTCGCCACCAACGCTTGTTTGCAAGCCCTCAGTGATGAGCGAAGACCGCGACTGTAGCACTCATTTCGAGCGGGGCGCAAGTCTTGGCCTAAGTTTTTGCTCAGAGGGGGTCGAACTGGGCCGACTTTGCGAAAAGGGTCGAACACGCAGATTCGGGATCTTCGCTCGCGAGAATGGTTAAGAGATGGGGCGCCAGTCGCCTCGTATCAGCACGCAGGACGCGTTGCTTCACCGCGGCGATTTGCGAAGGGTGCATAGAGAAGCTTCGCAACCCCATGGCCAGAAGAAGTTCTGTGAAAGCTGGATCTCCAGCCATCTCGCCACAGACGCTCACGCCCTTGCCAGCAGCGCGTGCGCTGGAGATCGTCTTGGCGATGAGCTGCAACACGGCCGGGTGCCACGGGTCATAGAGATGGGCAACCGCCTCATCGGCTCTGTCAATGGCAAGCGTGTATTGAATGAGGTCGTTGGTGCCCACGCTCACGAAATCGAAGTGCGGCAGCAAGGTCGACAGCGCCAGTGCCGCGGCAGGCACTTCGATCATCGCGCCAACCTCCACGTCGCCGTGGGGCCGGCCCGCATCGGCCAATTGCTGCTTCGCTCGCGCAATCGCTTCGAGCGCCATGCGTACCTCACTGAGGTGCGCGACCATCGGAATCAGCAGCCGCACCTTGCCGAACGCCCCCGCGCGCAGGATCGCGCGCAGCTGCTGCCGGAACATTCCCGGCTCCGACAGACTCCAGCGGATGGCCCGCAGCCCAAGCGCAGGGTTCAGCGCATGCTCGTGGCGCAGCTCGGCTGGCTCAGCCGGTCCAGCGGCTTGTCCGCCCCGATGTCAACGGTGCGGATGGTCACGGGCAGGCCCTTCATCGCTTCCACCGCAGAGCGATAGGCCTCGAACTGCTCCTCTTCCCCGGGCAACTCGCCATTGCGGTTCATGAAGAGGAATTCGCTGCGGAACAGGCCCACCCCCACCGCCCCTGCTTCCAGCGCGGCGGGCGCGTCTCCAGGCAGCTCGATGTTGGCCTGCAACTCGACCCGCTCGCCGTCAAGCGTGACGGCCGGGGTGTGGCGCAGACGGGCGAGCCGGTCACGTTCGAGACCGCTTTGGCGCTGGCGGAATCTGTACTCCTCCAACAGCAGCGGCGACGGGTCGACCACCACGATGCCGCTGTCACCATCGATCACCACCCAGTCGTCCTGCCGGATGATGTGGCTGGCCTCACGTGCCCCGACCACCGCCGGGATGTCCATGCTGCGCGCCACGATGGCCGTGTGGGAGGTCCGCCCGCCGACATCGGTGATGAAACCGGTGAAGACACTGCGCTTGAACTGCAGCATGTCAGCCGGCGCGATGTCGTTGGCGACCAGCACGAGCGGGTCCTCCCCCGCGAAATCCCGCGGCCCGACGCCAGGCGCGGGCGTGTGGTTCCCAGTCGCCCCCCGCGCCAGAGCCCGCAGCAGCCGCTCGACCACCTGCTCCAGATCGGCCTTGCGCTCGCGCAGGTAGTCGTCTTCCATGTCGTCGAACTGGCGCGCGATCACCTCCAGCTGGGCCGAGAGCGCCCATTCGGCGTTGTAGTGCCGCTCCTGGATCCACTGCTTGGTGGCATCCGCAAGGGTTTCGTCGTGCAGCAGCAGCAGGTGGACATCCAGCAGCGCAGACAACTCCCCCGGCGCATCGGCGGGCAGGTCGCGCTTCAGGTTGCTGAGTTCCTCGGCCACCTCGTCGCGGGCCGCGCGCAGCCGTTCGATTTCGGCGGAGATCTGCGCCTCGTCGATGAAATAGTGCGCCACGTCGACGCGGCTCGAAGCCACCAGCACCGCGCGGCCGATGGCCACGCCGCGCGAGACGGGCAATCCAAAGACCTGAAAGCTCATGCGAACCATCCTAGCAGCGCCATTCGCATGACCCCCTTGGGGCCGACCCGCGAGCCTGTCATGGCCGCGTCATGACGGCTTCATGACGGCGTCACGCCACTCCGGAACCATGCTCGCAGTTTCACCAGGAGCGACTCACCATGCGTGACCTTCCCTTGCCGACCTTGCCGATCTCGGCCCTGCGCACCGACGCGCCACGGAGGTCACTTCACCCACGCTCGGACGCTGCCCACCCTGCCAGCGCTCACGCGCCTCGGTTTGAAGTGGTTTGGGCACGCGATGAGCGTGAAATCCGCGAAGCGCAGCGCCTGAGGCACCTGGTCTTCGCCGAAGAGATGGGCGCACGCCTGAGCGTGCCCGCCGGCTCCCCGGAAGGCCACGACATCGACATGTTCGACCCCTTCTGCGAACACCTGCTGGTGCGCGCTCCGGGCGAAAACGGCCGAGCTGGCCAGGTGATCGGAACCTACCGTGTGATGACGCCGGAATCGGCCCGCCGTGTGGGCGGCCTGTACAGCGAAACCGAATTCGACCTCACCCGCCTGCGCCCGCTGCGCTCGAAGATGGTCGAGCTGGGCCGCTCCTGCGTTCACCCGGCCTGGCGCTCGGGCGGCGCGATCATGGCGTTGTGGGGGGCGCTGGCCGAATTCATGGTGCGAAACAAGCTGGACACCATGATCGGCTGCGCCAGCGTCAGCATGCGCGATGGCGGCCACTACGCCGCAAGCCTCTGGGAGCAACTGCGCCACACGCACATGGCGCCGATCGAGCTTCAGGTCACGCCGCGCCTGCCGCTACCCGTCAATGACCTGCAGCACAACCTGGATGTGGAAGCACCGGCGCTCATCAAGGGCTACCTGCGCTGCGGTGCGAAGGTGCTGGGCGCTCCCGCGTGGGACCCGGACTTCAACACCGCCGACCTGCCGATGCTCATGCGCATCGAGGACCTGCCCGCCCGCTATCGCAAGCACTTCCTCGGCGCTTGAACCGTCACTCGCCTTCGCCGAACTTGTCGTTGATGAGGGCGCAGAGCGCGTCCATCGCGGCCTGCTCGTCGGGGCCGGAGGTTTCAATCTCGACCTCGGCGCCGAGCCCAGCCGCCAACATCATCACGCCCATGATGCTCTTGGCATTCACCCGGCGGGCATTGCGGGTCATGAAGACATCGGATTGAAAGCTGCCCGCGAGCTTGGTGAGCTTGGCCGACGCGCGGGCGTGCAGGCCCAGCTTATTGCTGATGCTGATGTTTGCTTTGATCATTGGCACCCGGTTTGTAGGCTTGGTTCTGCGGCTTGGACGTGGCCACCTGCATCACACCCTGAGTGGCACCGGCCACCGCCCGCGCCACCACCGCATCGAGCGGCTCGTCGGCGTAGCAGAGCGAGCGCCACAGCATCGGCACGTTGACGCCGGCGATCACCTTCACATGCAAGCCGTCGGCCAGACGCTGGGCCACGTTGCAGGGCGTGGCACCGAAGACGTCGGTGAAGATCACCGCATCGGGCTCGCTCAGCTCCGCCAGCAGCTCGCGCGCCCGGGCTTCGATCTCTTCGACCGACTGGTCGGGCAGCACGTCGAGCGCTTTGAGGCGCCCACCGCAATCGGGAAAGGTGTGCTGAGCCACGGCCTTCAGCGAAGTCGCGAGGGGCGCATGGGCAATGATCAGCAGGCCGGGCATGGGGGAATTATGAGAGGGTTCACTTGGCCGTCACGGCAGCCGTGACGGCCAGCGCGGGTTCGCGTCGCCACAAAAACCACACATAGGAAAGACTGCAGCACACCGCCAGTAACGCAAATGCCCCCTGGAAGGCCGACACCGTGCTCCAACCCGCAGCCACCAGGCCGTCGACGACCGCGCCCATGCTCCACTGCAGCGCAAACACGCCGGCAAAGATCGCCAGGTTGTACGCCGACAGCGCTCGCCCCGCCAGCGCAGCGGGAAATGCCTGGCCGATGGCGGGCTGCGAGAGCGACACGAAGGTGCTGGTGACGCAGAAGAGCCCCCACACCCAGACCGTCGCCTCCGGCCCGAGCACCACGCCGAGCACCAGCACGATCACCGGCAACGGCATGCCACGGGCGATGAGCGCATGGGCGGTCCAGCCGTGGGCGTAGAGGCGAGGCACCACGAAGCCCCAAGCCATGAAGGCGAGCAGCATCGCCACGTTGATGGCGAAGAGGCCGGCCGCCGTTTCCTCGGGCGTCCAGCCGCAGACGCGGGTCAGCCAGGGCCCGATCCAGAGCGACTGCAGGGCCACCAGGCCGCCGTACTGGAAAAAGGCCATCGGCAGGTAGCGCACGAAGACCGGGTGGCGAAAGACCTCCCCATAACCCCCCACGGCAGCGGGCAGAGGCTCCTCCTCGAGCCGATCGGGCGGCACCGCGCGAAGGATCAACACGATCACCAACACGAACAGCACGGCGAGGCCCCAGAAAAGGCCGCGCCAGCCGACCACCGGCAACAACCACTGCACCGGCAGGGTCGACGCGATCAGCCCCAGCGACCCCGTCATCAACATCCACGAATTGGCACGCATCTGCGCCGTTGGCCCGAAGGTGCGGCGAAAGCTCGTCATCGGCGCCATCAGGCAGGCACTCACGCCCACGCCGATCAGCGCCCGCGCGACCGTGAGCGCGAGAAAGCTCTCGGCCAGCGCAAATGCGCTGCAGCCCACCACAGCCACCGCCAGGAACACCAACAACACCCGCTTGGGGCCGTAGCGGTCGAGCGCACTGCCAAGCGGCAGCTGCATGGCCGCAAAGCCGAGGAAATACGCCCCCGCCAGCAGTCCCAGCTCGCTCGCGCTGAGCTGCAGTTCGGCACTGAAGGCGGGCGCCAGCGTGGCCACCACCCCGCGCACCAGCGCCGAGGGGAAATAGGCGAAGGCGAAGCTCAGGAACACCAGCGCCGCCGTGCGCCTGGACAGGCTCATCGCAGCTTCAACCCGTCAAAGAAGGTCGCCAGCGCTTCGGCATCGACAGCCTTGCCCATCACGGTGGCCTGGTAGACGCGCGTCCCGCGCGCGAAGAAGCCGCTTTCCAGCACCACCTCATCACCGGCGGGCAAACGCCCCTGGACTCGCACCCGCTCGGCCTGCGGGTTGGGTGACATGCCGGCCAGGCGCATCTCGCCGATCACCGTCGGCGTGCCCTTCAGGTTGCTGGCGTTCGCGCTGCGCAGGTCTTGCAGAGCCTGTGTCACCTTCGCCGGGTCGGCCATATCGGCAAAGGCCAGCGCCCAGGTGGCGTCGCCCGCGCGGCAGGCCACGAGCACCATGCGCACACGCGCGCCCGCCAGGCTCACCATGCGAGCGTCGGTGGTCGGTTTGCAGGGAAACATCGCGATGGCGTCGCTGTCGTCGGGTTTGATCTCTCGCCAGTCGAGCGACGGCGCACACCCCAGCAAGCCCAACCAGATCGGGCACAAGGACAGCGCCCATGCGGCACCGCGGCCGCGCAGATAGTGAGACAACAGCATCGGGGCATTATCAGACGGGGTGAATGACAATCTTTGGATGAGCACCACCCCTCAGACACCCCCCTCGACAGCCGCCCTGCCGCTGGCCGGCATCCGCGTTCTCGACCTCTCGCGCGTGCTCGCCGGACCCTGGTGCACGCAAACGCTCGCCGACCTCGGCGCCGACGTCATCAAGATCGAACGCCCGATGAATAACGGCAGCGGCGGCGACGACACCCGCGGCTGGGGCCCGCCCTTCCTGAAGGACCGCGACGGCGCCGACACCGCCGAGGCCGCCTATTACCTCGGCACCAACCGCAACAAGCGCTCGGTCACGGTCGACATCGCCACCGCCGAGGGCCAGACGCTGATCCGCCAGATGGCGGCGCAGTGCGACGTCTTCATCGAAAACTTCAAGGTGGGCGACATGGCCCGCTACGGGCTCGATGCCGACAGCCTGCGCACGCTCTACCCGCGCCTCGTCTACTGCTCGGTCACCGGCTTCGGCCAGACCGGCCCCTACCGCGAACGTGCCGGCTACGACTACGCCATCCAGGGCATGGGTGGCCTGATGAGCGTGACCGGCGAACGCGACGACCTCCCCGGCGGCGGCCCGCAGAAGGTGGGCGTGGCGGTGGCCGACCTCTTCACCGGCATGTACGCGACGGTGGCCATCCTCGCCGCACTGCGCCACCGTGACGCGACCGGTGAGGGCCAGGTGGTCGACATGGCCTTGCTCGACACCCAGGTGGCGATGCTCGCCAACCTCGGCGCCAACTACCTGACGACCGGCATCGCGCCCCGCCGCATCGGCAACGCGCACCAGAACATCGTCCCGTATCAGGTGTTCGAGACGGCCGACGGCCACCTGATCCTCGCCGTCGGCAACGACAGCCAGTTCGCCAAGTTCTGCGAGGTGGCCGGCCGGCCCGACCTCGCGCAGGACCCGCGCTTCATGAAGAACGCCGACCGGGTGCGCCACCGCGCGGCGCTCGTGCCGCAGCTGGCAGAGATCCTCAAGACCCGCCAGAAGCACGACTGGCTCAGCGCCCTGGAGGCGGCCAAGGTGCCCTGCGGCGCCATCAACGATCTTGGCGAAGTGTTCGCTGACCCTCACGTGCAGTCCCGTGGCATGACGGTGACGATGCCACACCCGCTGACCGACACCCTGCGCTTGGTGGCCAGCCCGATGAAGCTGTCGGCCACGCCGGTGCAGTACCGCCGCCCGCCGCCGCTGCTGGGCGAGCACACCGACGAGGTGCTGGAGGAGCTGGGCATTGGCGAGGCCGAGCGGGCCCGGCTGCGCCAGAGCGGCGCGCTCTGAACCCGGCGGCTTCCCCGCCCTCCCCGCAAAGACAGGCCCCCTCGCTCCGGGGGAGCGCCGGTCTTCTTTTGTCACAAGCTGCCCAAGTCCAGTGACACTTCGACTGTCAACTTTTTGCCACGTAGTGACAAAAACTGTAAGTCGAGGCTCCCATGGACATGACCGAACTCAACCGCGCTCCAGATGCGGCCGCCCCCCTCACCCCCGAGGACGCGAGCGCCGTCGAGCACGACCATTGGCGTGAGGTGGTGGGCGAGATGAGCGCCGAGATCGCCGGGCCGCTCACCGCAGCCCTGGAGCGCGTGCAGACACTCGCCAGCACCGGCCGCATCGACCGCTCCAGTCTGCGGGCGCTGGGTGAAGAGATCCAGCGCGCACGCCAGATCAGCATGTCAGGGCAGCAGATCGCCCGCCTCGCGTCCGGCCGCCTGCGTCAGACGCCCGAACGCCTGGCGCTGACCGACACGCTGAAAGACGTGCTGACCCAGCGCAACCGCGAGACCCAGGCCCGCGGCATCCACATCAAGCAGGTGCTGCGCCCCGCCGAGGTGGTGGTCGACGCCTCGCTGCTGTTCAGCCTGCTCAACACGCTGCTGAGCTGGGCCATGGAACACGCCCGCTCGAACATCGACTTCCGCATCGACATCAAGACCTGGCCTACCCACGCCCGCCTGGCGACGCGCTTTGCCATCAGCCCGCCCGATCAGCCGGCTGCAACCGACGGCCGCTCACCCCTGGGCCAGCTCGACTCCATGACCTGGCGCCTGGTCGAGCAGACCGCCTGGACCATGGGCCTGCCGATCGAGCGCCAGCTCGAAGGCCACGACGTGCAGGTCACGATCGAATTCCCGCGCACCATCAGCGAAGAGCTCGAAGGCATGAGCGCCATCGAACTCGACCAGGGCTTCTCGCCGTCCCTGCAAAGCAAGCCGCTGGTGGGCAGCCAGGTGCTGGTGGTGGCCTCGCGGCGCGACGTGCGGGTGCAGATCCGCGACGCCATCCGCAACATGGGCCTCATCGTCGACTTCGTCAACTCGGTCGACGAGGCGCGCGACTTCTGCCGCGGCGGCCTGCCGCACGCGATCGTCATCGAGTCGGTGCTGCGCGGCGACCGCTTCAACGAGTTGCGCAACGAGATCAACGCCGAAGGCGCCGAGGTGGTGTTCATCGAGATCATCGAAGAGGGCAACACCTTCGAGATCTCGGGCTTCGGCGGCCTCAGCATGGCGCGTGTGGGGCGCGACGCGATCCTGACCTCGCTGCCCTCGGCGCTGATGTTCGAGCTGGCGAAGACCGTCTGATAGCGCCCCCCAGTCGCTTCGCTCCTGCCCCCGAGGGGCGCCGTCCGGCTCGGGGCGGCCCGGCGCCGGACCGTCCGGCTACTTCAGGCTCCCGAAGACTTTCTTGAGGATCGCGCTGCCGGTGCCCACCGGGTCGGCGCGGATCTTCTTCTCTTCCTCGCCGATCATCAGATAAAGGCCATCGAGCGCCTTGCCGGTCACGTAGGACTGGATGTTGGCGTTCTCCTCCTTGAGCAGCCCGAAGCTGGCCGCCTTCGACGCCACCGCGTTGTAACGCGTCGCGAGCTTCACCTTCTCCGTCGCCCGTTGCACGATGGGCAGGAACTTCACGCCCAACGGCTCTCGGGTCTTGGTCGCGAAGAACTGCGTCACGGCGTTGTCGCCGCCGGTCAACAACTGCTTGGCGTCTTCGACGCTCATCGCCTTCACCGCATTCACGAGCAAGGCTTTCGCTTCGGGCACGGCGGCTTCGGCGGCGCGGTTCATCGAGACTTCCAGTTCCTCGATGCGCTTGCGCTGGCCCGTGGCTTTCAGGAAGCCCGCCACGTCCTGCAGGAAGTCGGGCAGGGGAATGCGCACCTTGGGGTTGCCGAGAAAACCGTCCGTCTTGCCCAGCAGGCCGACCGCCACCACAGCGCCGCGTTCGAGCGCGGCGCGGATGCCGGCCGTCGCATCGGTCTCCGACAACCAGCTGGCCTGTGCCGGCACCCACACGGCGTGGCCCGCGACCACGGCACCGGCCGCCTTCATCAGTTCTCTGCGCTTCATGGAGGGCTCCTGCTTGAAACTTCTACTTCGCTGATCTTCCCACCACGCGGGCGTGCTTGGCCTCGTTGGCAAAAGCCAATGCCGCATCGACCACCGCCTCGATCTGACGCGACTGCGGGTCGGGCCGGAAGCTGGCAAACACCGGCAGCGGCAGCAGCTCATGTTCGCAACCCAGGATCTTCAGGGCCCGGTTCGGCCGCAGGCGTTCCGCGGCGGCACGCGGCAGGGTTGCGATGCCGAAGCCGGCCTCCACCAGCTGCGTCATTGCCGAGATCGACGAGATGGTGTGCACCCTCGGCGGCGCGATCTCGTCGCGGCGGAAGAGGTCCATCAGCGCCACATGCGGCTGCGAGCCGCGCTGGAAGGTCAGCAGGTCGTGCTGCGCCAGCTGCTCCAGGCTGTAACGCGAGCGCTTGTGCACCGTCGGGTTGCCGACGAAGGCCATCTCCATCGACGCCAGCGTGCGCACCCGCACGCCCTCGTGCGACGCGGGCGCGGCGGCGAACACGAGATCGAGCGTGCCGCGGCGCACCAGCTCCTGCAGCATCGGCGTGGTTTCCACCGACAGCTCCAGCTCCAGCATCGGCAGGTCGGCACGCAGCTTCTCGATCCAGGGCATCAGCCACGAGTGCAGCACCGACTCGATGCTGCCGATGCGCAGCAGGACGGGCGCGGCGGCCGTGAACCCACCCGAGCCCATCTCTTCCTTCAGCTCGCGCTGCAGCGCCAGCAACTTCTCGGCGTAGTGCAGGAAACGCGTGCCGGCGACGGTGAGCTTGAACTGCTTGTCGCGTCGGTCGAGCAGCATGGTGCCCAGCTCCTCTTCCAGCCCGGCGACGCGGCTCGACATCGCCGACTGGGTGATCGACAGTTTTTCGGCGGCACGCGACACGCTCTTCAGCGTGGCCACCCAGTAGAAGGCTTCGACAAAGCGCAGGTTCATGGTTTGAGCTCCTGGTGCACATCATCGAAAAAATCGATGAGGCCAGCAAGAAAAATCTCGTTTGCCGAGCACCGGTCCGATCGAAACAATGACTCGTCATCGCAAGACGTTCCCGGAGAAGTTCACGTGACCGAGTCGCCCAGCACGCCCGAGTGCACCCCCGCCCGCACCGGCGCCGACGCCCGCCTCGCCGCACGCAGCGGCCGCCTCGACCGGCACACCTCCGGGCAGGCGATGGGCCATGTGCAGGGCAACGTGGTGATCCTGCCGGCAGCGCTCGCGACCGACTTCATGCGCTTCTGCCAACGCAACCCAAAGCCCTGCCCGCTGCTCGCGGTGTCGGAGCCCGGCGACCCATCGCTGCCCACCCTGGGCAAGGGCATCGACATCCGCACCGACCTGCCGCGCTACCGCGTCTGGCGCGACGGTGAACTCAGCACCGAGCCCACCGACATCCGCGCGCTCTGGCAAGACGACTTCGTCACCTTCGTGATCGGCTGCTCGTTCTCGTTCGAAGAGGCGCTCATGGCCGAGGGCATCACGCTTCGCCACATCGAGCAGCAGCGCAACGTGGCGATGTACCGCACGAACGTCGCCACCGAAGCGGCCGGCCCGTTCAGCGGCCCGATGGTGGTGTCGATGCGGCCGATGAATGCAGCCGATGCGATCCGTGCGGTGCAGATCACCTCGCGCCTGCCGTCGGTGCACGGCGCGCCGGTGCACATCGGGGAGCCGGCGCAGATCGGCATCGCCGACCTGTCCAAGCCCGACTACGGCGACGCGGTCGAAGTGCGCCCAGGCGAGCTGCCCGTCTTTTGGGCCTGCGGGGTCACGCCCCAGGCCGCGCTCGTCCACGCCAGGGTGCCGATCGCCATCACGCATGCACCGGGCGCCATGCTCGTCACCGACCTGCTGAACCGGCAGCTTGCCGCCTTCTGATCACTCAACCCACCAGGAGATCTGCACATGAAACACCTTGCCAGCATGGCGATGGCTCTGGCCTTCATCAGCACGGCCCACGCGCAAACCAAATGGGACCTGCCTTCGGGCTACGGCGGCAATACCTTCCAGGTGCAGAACCTGGAGTGGTTCGCGCAGGAAGTCGACAAGGCGACCGGCGGCAAGCTCAAGATCACAGTGCACGCCAACGCCTCGCTCTTCAAAGCCAACGAGATCAAGCGCGCGGTGCAGTCGGGCCAGACGCAGATCGGCGAATTCATCCTCTCCAGCGCCTCGAACGAGAACCCGCTCTTCGGCGTGGACTCCATCCCTTTCCTCGCCACCAACTACAGCGACGCGAAGAAGCTCGAACAGGCCGCACAGCCCGCGCTGCAGAAGCTGCTCGCCGGCCAGGGCCTGAAGCTGCTCTACACCGTGCCCTGGCCCGGGCAATCGCTCTACAGCCGCAAGCCAGTCGCGACACTCGCCGACCTCAAGGGCACGAAGATGCGTGCGTACAACCCGGCCACCTCGCGCATCGCCGAGCTGGTGGGCGCGCAGCCCATCACCATCCAGCTCGCCGAACTGCCGGCCGCGCTGGCGACCGGCGCGGTCGACAACTTCCTCACCAGCAGCGCGAGCGGCGTCGACAGCAAGCTCTATGAGCAGGTGAAGTACTTCTACGACGTCAACGCCTGGCTGCCGCGCAACGCGGTGGTGGTGAACCAGAAGGCCTTCGATGCGCTCGACAAGGCGACCCAGGCGGCCGTGTCCGCCGTGGCCGCGCAGGCCGGCGAACGCGGCTGGAAGATGAGCGACGAGAAGGACGACGGCTACCTGAAGGAGCTGCAGGCCAAGGGCATGACGATCGACCGTACCAGCGTCGCGCTCAAGCGCGAGTTGAAGTCGGTGGGCGATCGCATGGCGGCCGACTGGGTCAAGGCCGCCGGTGCCGACGGCCAGGCCGTGATCGACGCCTACCGCAAGTGAGCCCACCATGAGCACCGTGATGCCCGCCATCCCGGCCCTGCCGAGGGCCAGCGCCGGCCGGTGGCGCAAGCTGCTGGACGCCACTTACCTCGGCGCCGGCGCGCTGGGCGCCGCGGCCGTGCTCGCAATCGCGGTGCTGATGATCTGGCAGACCGTGATGCGGATCGTCGGCCACTCGACCGGCGCCGCCAACGACATCGTCGCGTGGCTGGCCGCCGCGGCGGCCTTCCTCACGATGGCGCACGCGTTCAAGCACGGCGACTTCGTGCGGGTTACCGTGCTGATCGACCGCCTGTCCGACGCCCACCGTCGCCGCTTCGAGATCGCCTCGCTCTCGCTCGGCGTCGTGGCCACCGGATACCTCACCTGGTGGGCCTGCGAGGCCACCCTGGAGAGCTGGCGCTTCAACGACATCGCGCAGGGGCTGCTGCCGCTGCCGATGTGGATCCCGCAATCGAGCTTCGTGGTGGGCGCCCTGCTGCTGCTCGTCGCGGTGGTCGACGAGCTGGTGCTGGTGTGCCGCGGCGAAGAGCCGACCTATACCCGTCTTGCCCGCGAGCGTCATGCCGCGGGTGACTATTCCTCCGACATCTGAGAGGTCGCCATGGATCCGTTGATTGCAGCCCTCGTGCTGCTGGTGGTGATGCTCGCCCTGCTGGCAGGCGGTTTCTGGATCGCGATGACGCTGGCCGCCTGCGGCTGGGTCGGCCAGGCCCTCTTCACCAGCACGACCCCCGGCAAGAACCTCTTCTCCGCCTTCTGGGAGAGCAACGCAAGCTGGGGCTCGCCGCGCTGCCGCTCTTCATCTGGATGGGCGAGATCCTCTTCCGCACGAAGCTGTCGGAGCAGATGTTCAGCGGCCTGAGTCCCTGGCTCGGGCGTGTGCCAGGGCGCCTGCTGCACACGACCGTGCTCGGCTGCGGCATCTTCGGCTCGGTGTCGGGCTCGTCGGCCGCCACCTGCGCCACCATCAGCAAGGTGGCGCTGCCTGAACTGAAGAAGCGCGGCTACGACGAACGCATCGCGCTCGGCTCGCTGGCCACCGCCGGCACGCTGGGCATCCTGATCCCGCCGTCGATCACGATGGTGGTCTATGCGGTGGCCGCCGATGCATCGATCATCCGCGTCTTCCTCGCCGGCTTCCTGCCCGGGCTGCTGCTGATGCTGCTCTTCTCGGGCTACATCGCGATCTGGAGCACCAAGAACCGCGACCGCATGCCCGCCGCCGAGCCGGCGACGAGCTTTGCCGAGAAGCTGCGCCAGTCGCGCCATCTCATCCCGTGCGCGCTGCTGATCGTCTTCGTCGGCTGGGCCCTGATCTCGGGCATCGCCACCGCGACCGAATGCGCGGCCTACGGCGCGATGGGCTCGCTCATCCTGGCCGCGGCCAGCCGCTCGCTCACCTGGGCGAACTTCCGCGACAGCCTGATGGGCGCGGCCCGCACGAGCTGCATGATCGCCTTCGTGCTCGCCGGTGCGGCGTTCCTCTCGAAGACCATGGCCTTCACCGGTATCCCGCGTGAGCTGGCCGAGTGGGTCAATGCGATGAACCTGCCGCCAGCCGGCCTGATCGCGATCCTGGTCGCCGTCTACCTGGTGCTCGGCACCGCGCTCGACGGCATCAGCATGATCGTGCTCACCGCGGCGATCGTGCTGCCGATGGTGCAGAAGGCCGGCTTCGACCTGGTGTGGTTCGGCATCTTCGTCGTGCTGCTGGTCGAGATCGCCGAAGTCACGCCCCCGGTCGGCTTCAACCTCTTCGTGCTGCAGAACATGACCGGCAAGGACAGCAACATCATCGCCCGCGCGGCCTTGCCATTCTTCGGCTGTCTGGTGGTGTGTATCGTGCTCATCACCGCCTTCCCCCAGATCGTCACCGCTTTGCCGGATGCCGTGATGGGCGTACAACGCTGAACAGGCGTACCACTTCAACTCGAACACCATGACCACGACACGCTGGCAGTTCTGGATCGACCGAGGCGGCACCTTCACCGACGTGGTGGGCCGCGCCCCCAACGGTGCTTTGCACACGCTCAAGATGCTCTCCGAGAACCCGGAGCAATACGCCGACGCCGCCGTCGAAGGCATCCGCCGCCTGCTCGGCCTGCAGGCCGGCGAGCTGATCACCCCCGAGCGGGTGGAGTGCGTGAAGATGGGCACGACGGTGGCCACCAACGCCCTGCTCGAGCGCAAGGGCGACCGCACGCTGCTCGTCACCACCAAGGGCTTCCGCGACGCGCTGCGCATCGCGCTGCAGGCGCGGCCCAAGCTCTTCGAGCGCCACATCGTGCTGCCCGAACTGCTCTACGAGCGTGTGATCGAGGCCGACGAGCGTGTCGGCGCACACGGCAACGAAGTGCAAGCGCTTGACAAGGCCGCCTTGCAGGCGCAACTGCAGCAGGCCTATGCCGACGGCCTGCGCGCCTGCGCCATCGTCTTCATGCATGGCTACCGCTATTGCGCCCACGAGGAAGTGGCCGAAGCGCTGGCGCGCGAAGCCGGCTTCACGCAGATCTCGGTGTCGCACAAGGTCAGCCCCTTGATGAAGCTCGTGTCGCGCGGCGACACCACGGTGGTCGACGCCTACCTCTCGCCGATCCTGCGCCGCTACGTCGACCAGGTGGCGCGTCAGATGCCGGGCGTGCGGCTCTTCTTCATGCAGAGTTCGGGCGGCTTGACCGAAGCCCAACGCTTCCAGGGCAAGGACGCCATCCTCTCCGGCCCAGCCGGCGGCATCGTCGGCATGGTGCGCACCGCGGTCGACGGCGGGCACGGCAAGGTGATCGGCTTCGACATGGGCGGCACCTCCACCGACGTGAGCCACTACGCGGGCGAGTTCGAGCGTGCCTTCGAGACGCAAGTGGCCGGTGTGCGCATGCGCGCGCCGATGATGAGCATCCACACCGTGGCGGCGGGAGGCGGCTCGATCATCAGCTTCGACGGTGCGCGGCTGCGTGTCGGCCCCGAATCGGCGGGCGCCAACCCCGGCCCGGCGAGCTACCGCCGCGGCGGGCCGCTCGCCACCACCGATGCGAACGTGATGCTGGGCAAGATCCAGCCGGCGCATTTCCCCAAGGTGTTCGGCCCGCAGGCCGACGCCTCGCTGGACCGCGACGTCGTCGTCCAGCGCTTCGCCAAGATGGCCCGCGAGATGAGCGAGGCCAGCGGCCGGCGCCTCACGCCGGAAGAAGTGGCCAGCGGCGCCCTGCAGATCGCCGTGGCCAACATGGCGAACGCGATCAAGCGCATCTCGGTCGCCCGCGGCTACGACGTCACCGGCTACACGCTGCAGTGCTTCGGCGGTGCCGGCGGGCAGCACGCCTGCGCGGTGGCCGATGCGCTGGGCATGACCCGTGTCTTCGCCCACCCGCTGGCCGGCGTGCTGTCGGCCTACGGCATGGGCCTGGCCGACCAGATTGCGATGCGCGAACGTTCGGTCGAGCAAGACCTCGACGACACCGGCCTGCAGGCCGCCCGCCACACCGCGGGCGAACTGGCCCGCCAGGCCCGCGACGAACTGGCGCAGCAGGGCGTGGACGACACCACCGTGCACACCATCGCGCGCCTGCAGGTGCGCTATGCCGGCACCGACACCGCGTTGAGCTGCCTGCTGCCGGGTGAGCTGCCGTCGGTGCAGGCCATCGCGGCGGTGCGCGAGGAATTCGAGCGCGCCTACCAGCAGCGCTTCGCCTTCCTGATGCCCGACCGCAAGCTTGTCATCGAGGCGGTGGCGGTGGAGGCCGTGGCACCCGGCGAGCGCCCACCGGCCGCGCAGGGCATGTCGATGGAGACCTCGCACACGCCCGCACCGGTGGCCCAGGTGCAGATGTACTGCCAGGCCGACGACGCCCCGGCCGGCTGGCGCAGCGCGGCGCTGCACGTGCGCGAAGCGCTCAATCCCGGCGCCACCATCGATGGCCCGGCCATCATCGCCGAGAAGAATGCGACGACCGTGGTCGAGCCCGGCTGGCAGGCGCGCCTGACCGCCGGCGAGAGCCTGGAGCTTCGGCGCATCAAGCCGCGCCCGAGTGCCCATGCGGTGGGCACCACCGCCGACCCGGTGATGCTGGAGGTGTTCAACAACCTCTTCATGAACATCGCCGAGCAGATGGGCCTGCGCCTGCAGAACACTGCCTACTCGGTGAACATCAAGGAGCGGCTCGACTTCTCGTGCGCCTTGTTCGACGCCAGCGGCAGCCTGATCGCCAACGCACCGCACATGCCGGTGCACCTGGGCTCGATGAGCGAGTCCATCCGCACGGTGATCGAGCACAACCCCGGCATGCGCCCGGGCGACGTCTACGTGCTCAACAACCCCTACAACGGCGGCACGCACCTGCCCGACATCACCGTCGTGACACCGGTGTACCTGGAGGCGAAGGACACGAAGCCCTCGTTCTACGTCGCCTCGCGCGGCCACCATGCCGACATCGGCGGCACGACACCCGGCTCGATGCCGCCCTTCTCGACCACCATCGAGGAAGAAGGCGTGCTGATCGACAACTTCAAGTTGGTGGCCGAAGGCCGGCTGCGCGAAAAGGAGTTGCTGGAGTTGCTCGGCTCGGGCCGCTACCCCTCGCGCAACCCGCAGCAGAACCTCGCCGATCTGCGCGCGCAGATCGCCGCCAACGAGAAGGGCGTGCAGGAACTACGTGCGATGGTGGCGCAGTACGGCCGCGAGACGGTGGCTGCCTACATGGCCCACGTGCAGAACAACGCCGAGGAATCGGTGCGGCGCGTGATCACCGCACTGCGCGATGGTGAATTCACGCTGCCGCTCGACAACGGCGCGGTGATCCGCGTGAAGGTGAGCGTGAACGCCAAGGCGCGCAGTGCGAAGGTCGACTTCACCGGCACCAGCGCGCAGCTCGCCAACAACTTCAACGCGCCGCGCTCGATCACGATGGCGGCGGTGCTGTATGTCTTCCGCACGCTGGTCGACGACGAGATCCCGCTCAATGCCGGCTGCCTCAAGCCCATCGAGGTGGTCGTGCCCGAGGGTTGCATGCTCAACCCGCGCCACCCGGCCGCGGTGGTGGCCGGCAACGTCGAGACCTCGATGTGCGTGACGAATGCGCTCTACGGCGCGCTCGGCGTGATGGCCGCGAGCCAATGCACGATGAACAATTTCACCTTCGGCAACGACACCTACCAGTACTACGAGACCATCTCCGGCGGCTCGGGTGCCGGGCCGGGCTTCGCGGGCACGAGCGTCGTGCAGACCCACATGACCAACTCGCGACTCACCGACCCCGAGGTGCTGGAGTTCCGCTACCCGGTGCGGCTCGACAGCTACGAGATCCGTGCGAACTCGGGCGGGGCCGGCCAGTGGGTGGGCGGCAACGGCGGCGTGCGGCGCGTGCGCTTCCTCGAGCCGATGACGGCGTCGATCCTCAGCAACGGGAGAGAGCATCCGGCCTTCGGCATGGCGGGTGGCGCGCCCGGCTCGCTCGGAGCCAACCGCGTGGAGCGTGCCGATGGCCGCATCGAGGCCCTGCCGCACATCGGCCAGGCCGAGATGCAGCCGGGCGACGTGTTCGTGATCGAGACGCCGGGCGGCGGCGGCTACGGCGAGCCGCTGAAGGCCTGAGGGCTCAGGCCGGGATCTCGACCCCGGCCTGATGCGCCTGCTGGTCGGCGTGGTAGGACGAGCGCACCAGCGCCCCGATGGCCGCGTGCGTGAAGCCCATCTTGCGGGCCTCTTCCTCGTACATCTTGAAGGTGTCGGGGTGCACGTAGCGGCGCACCGGCAAGTGGTGGCCTGAAGGTGCGAGGTACTGGCCGATGGTGAGCATGTCGATGTCGTGCTCGCGCATGTCGCGCATCACCTGCAGGATCTCTTCATCCGTCTCGCCGAGGCCGACCATGATGCCGCTCTTGGTCGGCACGTGCGGCGCGAATTCCTTGAAGCGCTTGAGCAGATTGAGCGAGTAGGCGTAGTCGGAGCCCGGGCGCGCTTCCTTGTAGAGGCGCGGCGCGGTCTCGAGGTTGTGGTTCATCACATCGGGCGGCGCGGCCTTCAGGATCTCGAGCGCGCGGTCCATGCGGCCGCGGAAGTCGGGCGTGAGGATCTCGATGCGGGTCTTGGGCGACAGCTCGCGCACCCGCTGGATGCATTCGACGAAATGGGCGGCGCCCCCATCGCGCAGGTCGTCGCGGTCGACACTCGTGATCACCACGTAGTTGAGCTTGAGCGCGGCAATCGTCTTCGCGAGGTTGAGCGGCTCGTCCTTGTCGAGCGGGTCGGGCCGGCCGTGGCCCACGTCGCAGAAGGGGCAACGGCGCGTGCACTTGTCGCCCATGATCATGAAGGTCGCGGTGCCACCACCGAAGCATTCGCCGATGTTGGGGCACGAGGCTTCTTCGCACACCGTGTGCAGCTTGTGCTCGCGCAGGATCTTCTTGATCTCGTAGAAGCGCGTGTTGTGCGAGCCCGCCTTGACGCGGATCCAGTCGGGCTTCTTGAGCTGCTCGGCCGGCACGATCTTGATCGGGATGCGCGCGGTCTTGGCCTGCGACTTCTGCTTGGCGGTGGCGTCGTAAGAAGCCGCGTCTTGGGCGGTGTGAACGACCTTGTCGGTGGACATGGGGGTATCGCTTTCGAGGGTGAGCCGGTCAGCTCAGGTGGGCCGCGAGCTTGTCACCAAGTCGCTCGGCCACGGTGTTCCAGTCGGTGCGGACGCCCAGTGTAGCGAGGTCGACCGTCGCGAGCCCCGCGTATCCGCAGGGGTTGATGCGCGAAAAGGGCGACAAATCCATGGCCACATTGAGTGCGACGCCGTGGTACGTGCAGTGCCGGCTCACCTTGATGCCGAGCGCCGCGACCTTGCCCAAGCCTTCGAACGGTCGTGCACTCGGGCCGGTCAACGCGGCATGGCCGAAGGGGTCGGCCAGGTTCACGTAGATGCCGGGTGCACCGGCCACGCGGTGGCCGGTGATGCCATAGCTCTCCAGCGTCTTCAGCACGCAATGCTCGAGCCGGTAGACGTATTCCTTGACGAAGATGCCGAGGCGCTTGAGGTCGATCAGCGGATAGGCCACCACCTGGCCGGGGCCGTGGTAGGTGACCTGGCCACCGCGGTTGGTCTGCACCACCGGCACGTCGCCCGGCACGAGCACGTGCTCGGCCTTGCCGGCAATGCCCTGCGTGTAGACGGGATCGTGTTCGCACAGCCAGATCTCGTCGGGTGTGTCGGGGGCGCGCGCCTCGGTGAAGCTACGCATCTCGTCGACGGTTGCCACGTAGTCCACACGGCCGCGCAGGCGCACGACGGGCCCGCTGGTCGCATGGCCGCGGAGTAGGTCGGAGTCGGGAACGATTTCTGACACCCCCGGATTGTCGGGGGTCCGCACAAAACATGTCGGGGCGGGCTGGATTCCCGTGCATCCATCACGGATCGGCGCGCGTAACGCATGCCATCCGGTGATCTTGCCGGGTGCCATCAGGAGACCCACATGCGACTCTCATTCTTCAAGACCGCGCCACTCGCCGCCGCCGCCGTGCTGGCGGTCTGCGGTATCGGCGCCACCCACGCCTCCAGCCACCGCGAAGCGCCGTTCATCACCACCTCGCCCAAGGTGGACGGCACCGACTTCTACATGTTCCGCAGCTACGAGACCGGCCGCAGCGCCTACACCACGCTGATCGCCAACTACGTGCCGCTGCAGGACGCCTACGGCGGCCCCAACTACTTCTCGATGGACCCGAACGCGCTGTACGAGATCCACGTCGACAACGACGGCGATGCGCGCGAAGACATCACCTTCCAGTTCCGCTTCCGCAACGCGCTGCGCGACACCACCGGCAAAACACTCCCCGTCGGCGGCGAAGACGTGGCGATCCCGCTGATCCAGTTCGGCCAGGTCAGCAACGTGCAGGACGCCAACCTCAACCTGCGCGAAAGCTTCACGCTCACCGTCGTGCGCGGCGACCGCCGCCGCGGCAGCGCGCAGGCCGTGACCAATGCCGCCAACGGCGCCACCACCTTCGACAAGCCGGTCGACAACATCGGCGCGAAGACCATCCCCGACTACACCACGTACGCGGGTCGCCACGTCTACACGATCAACATCCCGGGCTGCAGCACGCCGGGCAAGGTGTTCGTCGGCCAGCGCAAGGACCCGTTCGCAGTCAACCTGGGCACCATCTTCGACCTGGTGAACGCGCCGGTGAACGTGATCACCGATCGCCAGTTCGCCAACGCCGCGCCCAACACCATCGACGACAAGAACATCACCTCGCTCGCGCTCGAAGTGCCCACCGCCTGCCTCACGCAAGGCAACGAGCCGGTGATCGGCGGCTGGACGACCGCGAGCCTGCGCCAGGCCCGCCTGCTCGACCCCACGCCGCGCGCCGGCCACCAGACCACCGAGAAGACCGGCGGCGCCTGGACGCAGGTGTCGCGCCTGGGCATGCCGCTCGTCAACGAGGTGGTGATCGGCCTCAAGGACAAGGACCGCTTCAACAGCGCCAAGCCGGTCAACGACGGCCAGTTCCTCACCTACGTGACCAAGCCCACGCTGCCCAAGCTGCTGGAGATCGCGCTCGGCCTGCCCAACATCGCGCCGACCAACTACCCGCGCACCGACCTCGTCACCACCTTCCTCACCGGCATTGCCGGCGTGAACCAGCCGCGCAACGCGGTGGCCTCGGAGATGCTGCGCCTGAACACGACGACACCCCCGGTGCCGCTGGCCCAGCAGAACACGCTGGGCGTGGTGGGCAACATCCTCGCGGGCGGCAACGACATGGCGGGCTACCCCAACGGGCGCCGCCCGAACGACGACGTGGTCGACATCTCGCTGATCGCGGTGATGGGCGGCCTGTGCATGGCCAACGGCGACACCAACGCGCTCGGCTTCGGCGCGGCTTGCCGTCCGTCGGCCGTGCCGCTCGGGGCCACCGCGTTCCAGCTGCACGACGCGGTCGACCAGTCGCGAGCGACGCTGCTGCCCGGCTTCCCCTACCTTGCGACGCCCATCGGCGGCACGCAGTGACGAGGAGACCCATCATGCGCAAGACACGACTTCATGGATGGGCCTGGGCCCTGGTGGCCGGCACGCTGATGAGCGCCTGCGGCGGTGGCGGGGGTGACGACACGCCGCCACCATTGACCGAGGTGCCCGACACGGCGCTCGCCTCGCCGACCGCCTTCACCCAGTTCGCCCGTGGCCTGGGATCGGTCGACAACGCCGAGCCGCTGACCCTCGGGAGGCTGGAAGTGGCGCCGACGAGCGAGACCGACGAACCGGCGTCGCTCGACTAGCGACACGTCACGCGACCGGCGTGAGCCCTTCCCAGGCGAGGTCGAGGATCTCTCGCACCTCGGCCTCGCTGCGGATGGGCCTCGGGTTCGCTCGCACCGGCGGGTAGGCCAGCGAACGGCGCGCGATCTCGTCGAGGTTCTCTCGCTTGAGGCCCAGCGACCGCAACGAGGTCGGCAAGCCGAGGCCTCGCACCAGCGCCGCGATCGCATCGGCGGCGGTCGGCAAAGGGCTCTGCATCGCCTGCAGCAACGCCGCCTGGCGGTCGGCATTCACAGGTTCGTTGAAGCGCAACACCGGCGCCAGCATCACGCACGAGGTTTCGCCGTGGGGGATGTCGAAGCCGGCACCGAGCGCGTAGCCGATGCCATGGCTGGCCCCGGTGCCACCGCCGGTCGACGAACCCCACATCGCCTGCCACATGCCGAGCTGGGCCTCGCCACGAGCGGCGAGCGACGACGGGTCGCGGTGGACGGCGGGCAGCGCACGCGCCAGCAGCCGCAGCCCTTCGAGGGCGTGCATCGAGGCCATCGCGTGACCGCGTGGCGCGCAGTGGCTTTCCACCGCATGGTCGACCGCGCGGATGCCGGTCGCGAGCAGCAACGGCAGCGGCGTGTGCAGCGTGGCACGCGGGTCCAGCACCGCGACCTGGGGCACCAGCAGCGCATGGCCGAAGCCCTGCTTGGCGCGGGTGGCGGTGTCGGTCACGCCGGCGCGCGAGGTGAAGTCGGCGGCCGAGAGCGTGGTCGACACCGACAGCATGCGGATGGAATTCGCAGGCGCCTCGATCGGCCGCGCGGCCGTGCCTTCGGCGAGAAAAGGCGCCATCGCGTCGGGTGTGTCCAGGCCGTGCCACAGGCAGGCGAGCACCGCTTTCGTCCCGTCGATCGACGAGCCGCCGCCCACGGCAACCAGCAGATCGGCACGCGCTGAACACGCCGCATTCGCCGCCGCGATCACGTCTTCGCGCGGGCTGTGGGCGCGCATCGTGGTGAAGGCGCCGACGCAGCGCTCGCCGAGCGCGCGTTGCACCTGCTGCAGCGGGCCGTCGTCCAGCCGGGCGAGCGAAGCACTGCTGACGAGGAACACCCGCTTCGCACCCAGCCGCTGCGATTCGGCCGCGATGGCCTCGCCCGCCGGTTCGCCGAAGACGATGCGCTCCTGCGACTGGATCTTGTAGACCCCGCGCAGCAACGCGCCGTCGCTCACAAGACCACCTTGACCATCGGGTGCGTGGTGAGAGTGCGATACAGCTCGTCGAGCTGCTCGCGGCTGGTGGCGGTGATGGTGATGGTCACGCCGAGGTACTTGCCGCCGCTGCTCGGGCGTGTCTCGACCGTGGCGGCGTCGAACGCCGGGTCGAAATTCTTGGCCACCACGGTGACGGCGTGCACGAAGCCGTCGACGTTCTCGCCCATCACCTTGATGGGGAACTGCGACGGGTACTCGATCAAGGACTCTTCGGGGGGGATGTGTTTCATGAAGACGGTGCGTTCACAACGATTGCATGCGCTTGGCACGCTGGTAGGCCTCGTAGAGACGGGCATATGTGGGCCCCGGCTTGCCACGCAAGGCCCCATGGCCGACCGCATGGCCATCGATCTGCGTCACGGGCAGCACTTCCTTTCCGGCCGAGCTGAGCATCACCTCGTCAGCGGCCAGCAGGTCCGCCTCGGCGATCGGGCGCAGGTTGAAGGCGATGCCCTCCTCCTCGCACAGCTCGCGGATCAATTCGTAGCGGATGCCTTCCAGCACGTGCTCGCTCTTCGGGGGCCCGAGCACCGCACCTTCGTGCACCACCCACACGTTGCTGGCCGACGCTTCGGTGAGGAAGCCGTCGCGCAGCAGGATGGTCTCGGCCGCCCCGTGGTCGGCCGACATCTGCCGCGCCAGCACATTGCCGAGCAGCGAGATGGATTTGAGGTCGCCACGCTCCCAGCGGAAGTCGCGCGCCGTCACGCAGGCCACACCCCGGTGGCGCTCTTCGGCGCTCGGCTGCACCAGCGGGTTGCTCATCATGAAGACGGTGGGCTCCACGTCGACCGGCATGACGTGGTGGCGAGGCGCGACGCCACGGGTCACCTGCAGGTAGACGGCCTGGTCGTCGCTCGCCTGTTGCGCCACCAGCTCGCGGCACAGCTCCAGCCAGCGCACGGCGGTGTACGGGTTGGCGATGCGCACCTTGGCCAGGCCACGGCCGAGGCGCTCCATGTGCTCTTCGAAGCGGAAGAAGCGCCGCCCGTACACCGGCAGCACCTCGTAGATGCCGTCACCGAACAGGAAACCGCGGTCGAGCACCGAGACGCGGGCGTCGCGCAAGGGCAGGAACTCGCCGTTCAGATAGCACAGGCTGTCCGAAAGCTCGCGGGGAACTGCAGCGGCCATGGTGCCTCCTTTCGACAAACAGGCGGGCTGGGCCGGGGCGGTCAGGTTACTTGATCCACAGCCGGACCGCATCCCATGCCCGACCCAGCAGCCCGGCTTGGTCGACGGCGTTCAGCACCACCAGCGGCCGCTCGGCCACCACGGCACCGGCCGGGGTCGTGACCCGAAGCGTGCCCACCCGCTGGCCTTGGGCGAGCGGGGCCACGAGGGGATCGATGCGCTCGATCTTGGTCTGCAGCTTGCCGCCCTCGCCCTTGGGCACGCTCACGAACACGCCGCCGGTGCTGCCCAGGCGGGCTTCGTTCTGCTTGCCCTTCCACACCGGCACGGTGGCCAGCGCCTTGTCGGCCTCGAAGAGGCGCACGGTGTCGAAGGCCTGGAAGCCCCAGTTGAGCAGCTTCTGGCTCTCGTTGGCCCGGGCTTCCATGGAGGCGGTGCCCATCACCACGCTCAGCAACCGGCGCTTGCCGCCACCGGCGCCGGTGGCGGCGAGGTTGGGGAAGTCGCGCTGCGCCGAGATCACCATGCAGTAGCCGGCGGCTTCGGTGTAGCCGGTCTTCATGCCGTCGACGCTCGGGTCACGCAGCAGCAGCACGTTGCGGTTGTTCTCGTTGGTGGTGGGCGAACCCTCGAAGCGGTACTTCTTGATCGAGTACAGCGGGTAATGCTCGGGGAAGTCTCGAATGATGTGCGAGGCGATCACCGCCATGTCGCGCGCCGTGCTCTTGTGGCCGGCCTCGGTGAGGCCGGGCGCGTTCTTGAAGGTGGTGTTCTTGAGGCCCCAGGCCTGGGCCTGGCGGTTCATCATCGCCACGAAGTTCTCGACCGAGCCGCCCACGCCTTCGGCGAGCACCACGGCCGCGTCATTGCCCGAGTTGACGATCAGCCCGCGCAGCAGGTCGGCCACCTTCGGCTGGCTGCGCGGCTCGATGAACATCAGCGAGCCGCCGCCCTTGCGCTCTTGCCACGCACGCACCGACACCGGCAGCACCTGCTCCAGCGTGAGCTTGTGTTCGCGCAACGCGGTGAACACGAGGTAGGCCGTCATCAGCTTGGTCAGCGAGGCAGGGTCGGACGATGCATCGGCCTCGCGCTCGGCCAGCGTCTGGCCGGTGGTGATGTCGATCAGGATGTAGCTGCGTGCGGCCACCTCGGGCGGCGTGGGCATCTGGGCCTGGGCCGAAGTGCCGGTGAATGTGCAGGCGAACGCGAACAGAAGAGCAAATAGCTTTTTCATGCAGGAGTTGTTGTGATGTTGAAAGCAAGGGGTGCGCAAGCGAGACTCTTATGAGCCGTGCCGCACCACCAAATTCTTGAGCAGCGTGAGTTGCCCATGAAAAAAATGCCCGGCACCGGGAACGACCACCACCGGCAACGACTGCGGGCGCGCCCAGTCGAGCGTGGCCGAGAGCGGCACCACGTCGTCGGCCTCGCCGTGGATGACGAGCGTGCCTTCAGGGGCCACCGGCACCTGTTGTTTTTGCGTGGACGGGGCGATCAAGGCCAACCACTTCGGCTTGGCCTCGGCCGGCAGGCGATGTGCTGCCTCGGCGGCGACATAACCGCCGAACGAGAAGCCCGCGAGCACGAAGGGCAGCGAGGCATCGCGGTGTGCCGCGATCACGGCCAGGGCATCGTCGACTTCGCCGCGGCCATGGTCCCACTCGCCTTGCGAGCCGCCAACGCCGCGGAAGTTGAAGCGCACCGCGCGGTAGCCCAGTTGCACGAAGGCGCGGGCGAGCGTCTGCGCCACCTTGTTGTCCATCGTGCCGCCATGCAGGGGGTGCGGATGGCACACCACCGCCACGCCGGCCGGCACCGAGGCCGGCTCGTCGATCGCACATTCGATGGCACCGGCGGGGCCGGCGATCGTCACACGCTGCGTCTGCGAGTTCATCGACCGACGGAGTCCGGCAGCATGAGGCGCTCGACCACCACGCCGTTCTTCAGGTGCGATTCGACGATCTCGTCGATGTCGCTCTCGTCGACGTAGGTGTACCAGACGGCCTCGGGGTAGACGACCGCCACGGGCCCACCGGCACAACGGTCCATGCAGCCGGCCTTGTTGACACGCACGCCACCGGGGCCCGCGAGCTTCTCGGCCTTCACGCGCGACTTGCAGTGGTCGAAGCCGGCCTTCGCGTTGTGGTCGGCGCAGCAGTCTTCACCGTTGTCGCGCTGGTTGAGGCAGAAGAAGATGTGGCGTTTGAAATAGGTCATGGCGCATTTTAAGAAGCCTCGTCGCGCGCCACGACACGCGCCAGCAGGTAGATGAGTCCTGCGAAGGGCCACAGCCAGCCCACCCACTGCGCGATGCCATGGAAGCGGATGAAGCGGCCCTGCTCCCAGGCCTGCAGGCTCTGGGCGAAATAAGGATCGGTGGGCGCCTGGTTGACGAGGGCGACCAGCATGGTCAACGCCACCAGGCCCAAGGCGGCCACGCCGCGCGGTGGCGCAAACGCCAGCAGCAAGGCGACCGCGCTCGCCGCCACCAGCGCAGGCAGCACGGCCGGCGTGACCCAGGCCCACGCGTGTTGCGGGCCGAAGCTCATCGCGGTCGACAGCGTGGTCGCCGCCAGGCCGAGGGCCAGCGCGGCCGGCACGTGGGCCAGCCGGCGCCAGCCCGGCCGCATGATGCTGAAGGCCACGAAGGTCGGCGCGAGCACCCCCAGCACGATGGCCAGCCACTCGGAGCCACGCGACAGAGGCGTCAGCAGGTCGTCGGCATCCAGCCCTTCGGTGACCCAGCCGGCCCAGGGCGTCCCGTCGAGCCAGCCGGCGACCGCTTCGCGCAGCCGCATCACGCCCTGTCCCAGGCCGAACGGCACGGCCGTCGGGAAGAGCAGCCCCACCGGCCACAGCAGCAAGAGCGCAATGCCACCCGCGCTGCGGGGCACGAACCAGCGGTCGCGCAACACCTGCCAGCGGTCCACCCCCCCAAGGGCGCGCACCGTGATCGCAATCAGGATCCCGAGCACCACGCCGCAACTGTTCAGCAGCCAGTCGGCCACCGAGGGCACCCGCCGGGGCAGCCAGTTCTGCAGGCTTTCCAGACACAAGGAGAGCAGCGCCCCGGCCAGCACGGTGTTCAGCGCCGACCACCCCACCGACCGGCCGCTGCGCACCTGCGCGCCGAACAGCAGTGCGCCCAAGGGCACGTAGCCGAGCAGGTTGGAGACCACGTCGAACCAGGTCCAGTAGGGCTGCCACGGCATGTTGCCGAACCCGAGCAAGGGCACGCCCGCCGGCTGCTTCCACCCCGTGAAGGGCGACAGGCTGGCATAGACGATCAGCGCCGCATACAGCAATGCCAGCGGCGCGGCGGAGCTGCGATGGCGCGGTGGCATGGGCGTTTCGCGTACCGTTTTGAGCGCACCGTTCAGAACGGCTTGACCACCACCAGCACGACGATCGCGATGAACAGCAACACCGAGACTTCGTTGAAGACGCGGAACCAGCGCTCGCTGCGCGTGTTGCTGAACGATTCAAACTTGCGCAGGAGCGACCGGCAGGCGTGGTGGTAGCCGAGCACCAGCACCACCAAGAAGAGCTTCGCGTGCATCCAGCCGCCGGTCACGCCGAAGCCCAGCCACAACCACAGCCCGAGCGCCAACGCCGGCACCATCAGGAAGCTCGCGAAGCGGTAGAGCTTGCGGGCCATCAGCAGCAGGCGCTCACGCTCTGCATGGCTGTCGGCGGGCACCATGGCCAAGTTGACGAAGATCCTCGGCAAATAGAAAAGCCCGGCGAACCAGCTCGCGACGAAGACGATGTGAAAGGCCTTGACCCACAAGTACATGTCAGCCCCTCGTCGAACGAGTACGTTCGCCGATCCCCCGAGGGGATGCGGGCCGGCTTGGGGCGACCCGACGCTCGGCCCGCCGCAACAATGAAGATGGTTTCATGCGGCGGCATTATGGGACGGCATAAAAAAAGCCCCGGCCATCAGCCGGGGCTCGAAAGCCTCATCGCTGTCATCACGGTAAGGCTCCTGCTCAGGGAGGAAAAGCAGGGGACAACAACCTTGCGGCTATCATCCGAGAGCGACTTTATCAGATGAGAACCGCGTGCGCACCAGCGTGCGACACCGTGAAAACGCGCAAGTGCGAACTACGCCTCGGGCCGCACATCTGACCTCTGACCTTTCGCTGGAACCGCGCCGTGCACACACCCCCGCCCTTCCCCGCCAGCCGGCCACGCCGTCTGCGCCGCGATGAATTCACCCGCGCGCTGGTGCGCGAGCACCACGTGCAGGTGAGCGACCTGATCCTTCCCGTCTTCGTGCTGCCCGGCAAGAACAAGATCCAGAACGTCGACTCCATGCCCGGCGTGCAACGCCTGAGCCTCGACCAGCTGCTGCCGGTGGCCGACGAATGCGTGCGCCTCGGCATTCCGGTGATGGCGCTCTTCCCGGTCATCGACCCGAAGAACAAGAGCGAAGACGGCGCCGAAGCGATCAACCCGCAGGGCCTGGTGCCCAAGGTCGTGCGCGAGCTGAAGAAGCGCTTCCCGGAACTGGGCATCCTGACCGACGTGGCGCTCGACCCCTACACCTCGCACGGGCAGGACGGCGTGCGCGACGCGAGCGGCTACATCCTCAACGACGAGACCGTGAAGATCCTGAGTCAGCAGGCGCTGGTGCAGGCCGAGGCCGGCGTCGACATCGTGGCGCCGAGCGACATGATGGACGGACGCATCGGTGCCATCCGCCAGATGCTCGAAAAACGTGGCCACATGCACACGCGGATCATGGCCTACAGCGCCAAGTACGCGAGCGCCTTCTACGGCCCCTTCCGCGACGCGGTCGGCTCGGCCGGCAACCTCGGCAAGGGGAACAAGAAGGCCTACCAGATGGACCCGGCCAACACCGACGAGGCTTTACGCGAAGTGGCGCTCGACATCGCCGAGGGCGCCGACATGGTGATGGTCAAACCCGGCATGCCCTACCTCGACATCGTGCGCCGCGTCAAAGACGAGTTCCGCGTGCCGACCTTCGCCTACCAGGTGAGCGGCGAGTACGCGATGCTCAAGGCGGCCGCCAACAATGGCTGGCTGGACCACGACGCGGTGATGATGGAAAGCCTGCTTGCCTTCAAGCGCGCCGGCGCCGACGGCGTGCTGACCTATTTCGCGCTCGAAGCGGCGCGCAAGTTGCGCGAGTTGCGCTGACCACGCCGCCAGCCTCGATGCGCATCTTCCACGTCACGCCCGACCAGTTCACCGAGCTGCCCGAGCTGCCCGAGCAGATGCCGGCGAACGGGTACCTCTGGATCGGCAGCGCCCGCCGCGAGTTCGAGGTGGCGACCGTGCCACTGCAGGCGGCGCTGCAGCGCCTGACGGGCGCGCAGCTGGTCGACCTGCACATCTCCGACCTGCTGAACAACCAGCTGCCCTCGCACTTCGACTACACCTCGGCCTACGACCTGCTCGTGTTCCGGCGTCTGGCCGCCGGCAGCGGCAGCAACACCCTGTTCCTCGACGACGCGCAAGGCACGCTCTCCACCGCCAAGCGGGCACTGGAAGCCATCGACACCAGCCCCGTCGGCTTCGCCGTCTTCGACCGGCTGCTGCTCACGGTGCACCCGACCGACTGTCCGGTGCGCGAATTCTTCGCAACCCGCCTGCCGCAGATGATCCAGAGTGCCGAGCAGCGCACCGGCGCCCCGTCGCGCCTGCCGCCGAGCCCCGACGACCTGATGCTGCGCATGGTCAACCACATGGTCGACGGCTACCTGGAGCTGCGGCGCCTGCTCACCAGGCAGCTTGGCTACCTGCAGCAGGAGCTCTTCAACCCGCGCAGCCATTTCGACGGCTGGCAAGTGCTGCTCGACTCGCGCAACGCGCTGCACCTGCTGGAAGACACCTGTGAAGACCAGCGCAGCGCGATCGTCGAATGGATCGACGCGCTCGACGAGTGGCCGACCGAACACGACGCGCAGACGATGCGCGAGCGCGAGTTGCTGCGCCTGCGCTCGCGCGACGTGCTGGAACACATCGAACGGGTGCTGAGCCATGTGCGGCGGCTGGAGTCATCGGCCGAGACCGCGGTGCAGATGCATTTCTCGGCACAGAGCAACCGCACCAACGACATCATGCGCACGCTGACGGTGCTGACCGCCATCTTCATGCCGCTGAACCTCATCACCGGTTTCTTCGGCATGAACTTCGACGGCCTGCCGCTGATCCACGCCGAAACCGGCGTGTGGGTCGCGAGCATCACGATGTTGATCGTCGGCGGCGGGCTGGGACTCTTCTTCTGGCGCAAGCGCTACCTGAGCACGTCGCACAAACGCTGAGTAAAACTCAACGCGCGTAGGGATCGGCGTAGCCCAGCCCGGCCAGGATGGCCGTCTCCAGCGCCTCCATCTCGCGCGCTTCGTCGTCGTCTTCGTGGTCATGCCCCTGGGCATGCAAGGTGCCATGCACCAAGAGGTGCGCGTAGTGCGCCTCCAGCGTGATCTTCTGCTGCTTGGCCTCGGCTGCCACCACCGGCGCACACAGGATCAGGTCGGCGTGGACGACGGGTTCGTGCGCGTAGTCGAAGGTCAGCACGTTGGTCGCGTAGTCCTTGCCGCGAAAGTCGCGGTTGAGGGCCTGGCCCTCCTCGGCGCCGACGATGCGAACCGTGATCTCGCCGGGCGCCTCCAGCGCCGCACGGATCCAGCGGACCACCTTGTGGCGTGGCAGGTGGGCACGGTGCGAGGCGTCGGCGAATTGCAGCGACAGGGTCAGGGCCGGCCGCGCCATCAGCTGCGCTCCGGCGCGGCGTCGTAGGCTTCGACGATGCGCGCCACCAGCGGGTGGCGCACCACGTCCGCGGCGGTGAAGCGGGTCATCGCGATGCCGCTCACCCGCCGGAGCACCCTTTCGGCATCGATCAGGCCGCTGTCGGTGCCGCGGGGCAGGTCGATCTGGCTCACGTCGCCCGTCACCACGCATTTGCTGCCGAAGCCGATGCGCGTGAGGAACATCTTCATCTGCTCACGCGTGGTGTTCTGCGCTTCGTCGAGGATGACGAACGCATGGTTGAGCGTGCGCCCTCGCATGAAGGCGAGCGGTGCGATCTCGATGTTGCCCTTCTCGAAGGCCTTGCCGACACGCTCGAAGCCCATCAGGTCGTAGAGCGCGTCGTAGAGCGGGCGCAGGTAGGGATCCACCTTCTGCGCCAGGTCGCCGGGCAGGAAGCCCAGGCGCTCGCCGGCCTCCACCGCCGGGCGGGTCAGGATGATGCGCTGCACGCTGCTGCGCTCCAGAGCGTCGACCGCGCAGGCCACGGCAAGGAAGGTCTTGCCGGTGCCGGCAGGGCCGATGCCGAAGGTGATGTCGTGCGTGAGGATGTTGTTGAGGTAAAGATGCTGGTTGGTCGTGCGGCCGGCGAGGTCGGCATGGCGGGTGCGCAGCACGATGTCGTCGCCTTCCCCTTCGCGGGCCGCACCGGCCTCGCGTGGAGCGGCGCTGCGCTTGCGGCCACGCGGCGCGTCGGCCAGCGCCTCCACCAGCGCGAGCTGGAACGCCTCGGCCTGAATCGGCTTGCGCGCGCGGTCGTAGAGCGTCTGCAGCAAGGCGGCCGCGCGCTCGGCATCGGCCTTGGCCCCTTCGATGCGGAACGATTCGTTGCGCCGCGAGATGGTCACGTCGAATGCCGCCTCGATGTTGCGCAGGTGCTCGTCGAGGCTGCCGCACAAATGGGCCAGGCGAATGTTGTCGAGCGGAATGAAGGCGTGGCGAAGGATCAAGCGTGAACCTCTAAGGAAACGCCGGGCCGCCCCAAGTTCCTTGACCCCCTTGGGGGGCGGGCTGGGCGCAGCCCGGCACTGGGGGCGCTCTGAAGCAAAACGCGATTGTCGCCCCGGGCGCCTGGCCATGCCACGCCAGGAGACCCTCCTGCACAATCGGCGCCCATGCGCGACCGTCCCCCTCTCGTCACCGCTTCGGCCTGCCATCGGCCCCTCTCGTGGATGCGCCTGTGGGTGCTGCTGTGGCTCACGCTGGCGTCCTGGCCGGTTGCGGCCGCACCCGCCGACGGCAAGGTGATCGTGCTGCAGCAGGCAGTCGCGGCCCCGGGTGCGGGCGATCAGTTCCCGGTCGAGCAGACGGCACGCCCCGTCACCCTGCCCGACGACTGGTGGCGCAGCCGGCCGCGCGAAGACGGCCCGGTCTGGTACCGCCTGCGCTTCGACGCCCCCGAAGCGGCCGGTAACCCCGAGCACCTGCTGGCCGCCTACATCGAGCGGGTGTGCAGCAACGCCGAGGTGCGGCTCAACGGTTTCCTCGTGCACAGCGGCGGGCGCATGAGCGAGCCGCTGACGCGCAACTGCGCCTACCCGCAGCTGATGACGCTGCCGGCCAGCCTCTTGAAGCCCGAGGGCAACACGCTCGACGTGAAGGTGCAGGGCTACGCAGTGCAGAAGGTGTCGTCGCGCCAGCGCTCGGGCGGCCTGTCGGCCATCAAGGTCGGGCCGCAGGCGCTGCTGGCGCACGAGCAGGCGTCGCAGACCTTCTGGAACGTGACCGCCGTCAAGCTGCTCGCGGTGGCGACCACCGTGCTGGCGGCCTTCCTCCTCTTCCTGCGCGCGGTCAACCCCAAGGAGGCCCACCTCGGCTACCTGGGCTTGCTGATTCTCGGCTGGAACGTGCTCGGGTTGCGCAGCTGGTGGGCCGACATTCCGCTCGACACCTACACCGTCGAGCTGCTGAGCTGCGTGGGTTTTGCCATCGTCACCGGGTTCACGGTGCAGTTCCTGCTGAGCTACAGCGCCCTGCGCTCGCGCATGATCGAAGCGGGCCTGCTCGCGCAGTGCCTGATGGTGCCGCTGACGCTGGTGCTGGCCGGGCCGCAGCGCCTCTTCAACCTGAGCAGTGCGTGGTACCTGCTGATGGTGCTGGAGGTGGTGGCCATGATGGTGCTCTACCTCTACACCGAGCGACGCGCACGGCGGCGCACCTTCTGGCCGATGGCCGCCATGATGACGGTGCTGGTGGTGCTGGTGGCGATGGAACGCGCCGCGCAGTTCGACTGGATGCCACGAGTGAACCTGCTCAACTTCGCGCTGCCGGTCATCTTCTTCGTCATCGCCTCGCGGCAGTTCAAGGTGTTCGGCCTGGCGCTGCGTTCGGCGGAAGCGGCGCGCAACTCGCTGGAGCGCCGCATTGCCGAGGCCACCGCCGAGATGGAACGCAACTACGTGCAGATGGCCGAGCTGCGCGTCGAGCAGGTCACCGAGAAGGAGCGCAAGCGCATCGCCGGCGACCTGCACGACGACCTGGGGGCCAAGCTGCTGACCATCGTGCACACCAGCGAGTCCGAGCGCATCTCATCGCTCGCCCGCGAGGCGCTGGAAGAGATGCGCCTGTCGGTGCGCGGCCTCACCGGCAAGCCGCTGCCGGTGGCCGATGCCCTGGCCGACTGGCGCGCCGAGACGGTGTCGCGCCTGGGCCAGGCCGGCATCGAGGTCGACTGGCGCAGCCCGACCGAAGACGTGACCCAGCTGCTGTCGGCACGCGCCTTCGTGCAGACGACGCGCATCCTGCGCGAAGCGGTGAGCAACGTCATCAAGCACAGCGGCGCCTCGCACTGCAAGGTGCGCTGCACCCTCGGCCAGCAGGACTTCGTGCTGGTGGTGCAGGACAACGGCAAGGGCATCCCGATGGAGCTCGACGGCAAGCTCGACCGCGGCCACGGCATGGCCAGCATGAAGCACCGCGCCAAGCAGATGCAGGGCCAGTGCCTGGTGGAGTCGGGCCCCGGCTACGGAACCGTGATCCGGCTCACGCTTCCGCTGGGTACGGCTTGAGATTGGGCGCCGCGAGGCGTCTTGCAGAACGCCCGGACTGTTAGGATGCACTTCGGTTCGTCACCCTGCGAGTTGCTGCCATGAACAAGATCCTGTTGTTGGAAGACCTTCCCGAAATTCGCAGCTGGCTCAAGGCGCTGGCCTTGCAGGTGTTCCCCCAGGCCCAGGTGTTCGAGGCGGCCCGTGTGCACGACGCGCTGGCGCTGATCACCGCCGAGCGCTTCGAAATCGCCCTGATCGATCTCGGGCTGCCCGACGGCTCCGGCGTCGACGTGGTGGCCGCGCTGCAGAAAGCCCAGCCCGAAGCGCAATCGGTCGTGGTCACCATCCACGACGACGACCACCTCTTCCCCGCGCTCCAGGCCGGCGCCTTCGGCTACTTGCTCAAGGAGCAGCCCCGCGAGCACTTCGTCGAGCAGCTGCAGCGCATCAGCCAGGGCGAGCCGCCGCTGTCGCCCTCGATCGCGCGCCGGGTGATCGCGTATTTCGCTGCACAGAACAAGCCGCAGGAACGCCCGCAGAACCTGCCGCATGTGCAGCTCACCGACCGAGAGAACGAAGTGCTGCTGTGGGTGGCCAAGGGCTTCACGCTGCCCGAGATCGGCGTCCAGCTGAACCTCTCCCGCCACACGATCGCCGACTACGTGAAGCAGATCTACCGAAAGCTCAACGTCAGCTCGCGGGCCGAGGCCGCGCTGGAAGCCCAGCGCCTGGGCCTCTTCCGTCGCTGAGCGGCCAATCGATGATCGGTCGCCTCACCGGCCTGCTCGCAGAAAAGAACCCGCCGCAACTGCTCGTGGACGTGGGCGGCGTCGGCTACGAGGTCGACGTGCCGATGAGCACGTTCTACAACCTGCCGGCACTCGGCGAGCGGGTCTCGCTGCTCACGCACTTCGTGGTGCGCGAGGACGCACAGGTGCTGTTCGGCTTCCTCACCGGCGAAGAGCGCGCAACCTTCCGCCAGCTCGTGAAGATCTCGGGCATCGGGCCGCGCGCGGCCTTGTCGATCCTCTCGGGACTCAGCGTGGGCGAGCTGGCGCAGGCGGTGTCGATGCAGGAAAGCGGCCGCCTCATCAAGGTGCCCGGCATCGGCAAGAAGACAGCCGAACGCCTGCTGCTCGAATTGAAGGGCAAGCTCGGGCCCGACCTCGCCGTGCCGGCAAGCGTGACCAACGACGCGCAGGCCGACATCCTGCAAGCGCTGGTCGCCCTCGGCTACAGCGACCGCGAAGCCGCGCTCGCGCTCAAGAACCTGCCACCGGAGGTGGGCGTGAGCGACGGCATCAAGCTCGCGTTGAAGGCCTTGGCCAAGTAGCGCTCGCACAGCGCCGCGCCATGCAAACATTGCTTACAACTTGCATTGGTTCACGGGGTCGGGTCTGCAAATGCCCGCGTCGTGGTCAGGGTCGACGAATAAAATTCGCCGGCTCTTTGCAGCGTCGCTGTTCATGTCCGACCTGATCAACCCTCGTCTCTTCGCTCGCGTCGAGCGTTCCCTGCGCAAGCGGCTGAACGTCAACGTGATGCCTCATCTGAAACGTTGCGCTGCGCATGCGAAGAGCGAGGACGACTTCATGGCCGCGGCCGGCCGCATGCTGATCAACCCGCAGGAGCGGCAGGAGTGGCTGGCCTCTTGGGCGTCGCGTCGCCACAACGAAGGGGCCGACACGACACCGGCCGACCTGGACACCACCACCCCCTCGTCGCTCGATGCCCCGCTGCAGCGCACCTTCCGCATCACGCCCCAACAGCGTGAGCGCGTGCGCGAGGCGCTGGCCCACGAACTCGGGCCCATCGCCGACCTGTTGCTCGACAACGAAGCCCAGCGCGCCGAGTCCGTGACCGAATTGCTGCAGCGCCTGGAGTCGCACCTGGAAAGCGACGAACAGCGCGCACGTTTCCGCCAGTCCACGCTATCTTCCCGTTCGCACGACGCCTGAGTCGTGCTCCCTGGCAGTTGGTTGTGAAGCGCCTGCGGTGCCTGCCGCGGCGGAGACTCGAATTCGTTTGACTTTCCGAGACCTTCCATGAACCTGAAACTCAGATTCAACCTGGTGTTCACGCTGCTGTTCGTCATCGCGCTCGCCGTGGCCGGCGGCACGGTGTACCGCCTGGTGCAGGCTAACGCGAGTGCCGAGGTGGTGCGCGACGCGCAACGCCTGATGGACGTGGCGGTCGCGGTACGCGGTTACACCGTCGACAACATCAAGCCACACCTCGACCCGCTGCTCGACCGCCACTTCCTGCCCGAGACGGTGCCCGCCTTCGCCGCCACCGAAACGCTCGCGCGCCTGGCGGCCAAGCAGCCCGGCTACAGCTACAAGGAAGCCACGCTCAACCCCACCAACCCCCGCGACAAGCCCACCGAGTGGGAGCGCCAGATCGTCGACCGCTTCCGCGCCGAACCCAAGACCACGGAGCTGTCGGGCGAAGTCGAGACCGGCAAGGGTGAGTTCTTCTATGTGGCGCGCCCGATCCGCATCACCAACCCCGCGTGCCTGGCCTGCCACAGCACGCCGGCGGCAGCGCCACCCAGCCTCATCGCACGCTACGGCGACAAGTCCGGCTTCGGCTGGCAGCTCAATGAGATCGTGGGCGCGCAGATCGTCGCCGTGCCCACCGCCCTGCCGCGCGAAAAAGCCCAGCAGCTCTTCGCCACCTTCACCGGCTCGCTAGTGGCGGTGTTCGTCGCGCTCTTCCTGGTGCTCAACTGGCTGCTGCAGCGGCTCGTGGTCAAGCCGGTGCGCGAAGTGGCGATGGCCGCCCGGCGCGTGAGCCAGGGCGACCTGTCGCTGGCCGAGTTCAGCGAGGAGCGCGCCGACGAGATCGGCACGCTGCAGAAGTCCTTCAACCGCATGCGCCGCAGCTTGGTCAAAGCGATGGGCATGCTGAGGAGCTGAGGCTCAGTGCTTCATGTCGTGGGAGGCCCCGGGGCCTTCCACGTTGACCGTGACGGTCACCTCGCCCGCCTTCTCGAACTTGAGCTTGAGCGGAAACTTGTCGCCCTGCTTGAGCGGCGCCTTCAGGCCCATCAGCATGATGTGCAGGCCACCGGGCTTCAGCTCGACGGCCTTGCCGGCCGGCACTTCGACGGCGGTGACTTCGCGCATGCGCATCACGTCGCCGTCCATCTTCATCTCGTGCAGCTCGACGCTCTTCGAGACATCGGCACTGGCAGACACCAGCTTGTCGCCGGTGGTGCCGGCGTTGCTGACGCTCAGGTACGCACCGCCAGCCGGCTGGCCCGGCACGGTGGCGCGGGCGTAAGGGTGGCCGATCGTCAGCTCGCCGAGCTTGAACGAATGGGCGTGGGCAGCCAGCACGAAGGCGCTCAGAGAAAGCGCAGCCAGCAGTCGGCGGGTGAAGGTCATGTCGGACTCCTTGTGGTTGAGGGAAATGATCACAGGTCGAACTTGAGTTCGGCGTGGAAGCTGCGCTGCGTGTAGGGGTGGAAGGCCCAGTAGCGCTCGTTGTTCAGGTTGTCGATGCCGAAGGCGGCCGACCACTGTTTGTCGAATCGGTAGACGAGGCGCATGTCGGCCACCAGGAACGAGCTGACGCCGGTGTAGGTGCGGCCGATGGGGTCGCTGTTGTCGAGCGTGCCGTACTGTTGGCCGCTGTAGCGCACACCGAGACTTGCGTGCCAGTGCTCGTCGACCTTGTAGCTGGCGAGCAGCGTGGCGCGCCAGCGCGGCACACGGGGTTGCCACTTGCCGACGCTCGCCGGGAACTTGTCGTTCTTCACGATGATGGAATCGGCATAGGTGAGGCTGGCGTTGAGGTCGAGCCCACGCACCATCGCGTGAGGCCACTGCAACGCGACTTCCAGGCCCCGGGTGCGGATCGTGTCGACGTTCTGCACGCCGGTGACCACCGGTGTGACCGTCACGTTGGTCTGCGAATAGAGCGCGTCCTGCGTGCGCTCGGCGAAGAAGGTCGTGCGCACCAGGCCCGCGCCCACGCTGCGCTCGGCCGTCAGCTCGCCGGTCCACGAGGCTTCAGGGCGCAGCGTCGGATCGCCCTGTGTGCCCGCAGCCGCCACTTGGTACAGCTCCACCACCGTGGGTGCGCGCACCGCGCGGCCGAGCGAGGCCTTCAGCATCCACGCATCGTCCAGCGCGTGCGAGACCGCGAGCTTGGGCGAGAACCAGGTTTCGCGCCGGGCAGGCTGGGTCGCAACAGGAGGCTGCGCATCCCATCGCTCCAACCGAGCGCCCAAGACGGCCCGCCAATCCGACGAGATGTGCCAGGCGTCCTGCATCCACAGGCTGTGCAACGAAGCATCCCCCGCCGTCGCCTGCGTGCGCAGCTTGAAGGCGTCGCGTTGCAGGCCGGCTTCGGCGGTGTGCATCGTGCCGGCCGGCCGCCAGACGCCCTTCACGGCCAGCGTGTTCCAGCCGGTGCCTTTCATGTCGGTGAGGCCAGTGACCGAATTGCGCAGCTCGTCTTGCCGGTAGGCGTAGTCGCTGGCAGTAGCTTCCCAATCCCATTCGCCACGGGTCTGGCTCTTGAGGGTCAGGCCCTGCGCCAGGTGCTCGAGCTGCGCGTGGCTGCTGGCGAAGTCGGCGGGGTTCAGGGTGTAGACACGCCCGTCGATGTTGACGGTGATGGGGCCGGTGGCCGGGGTGGGCTGCACCGTGTTGCCCGCGGCATCGCGCAGGTAGCTGTTGACCGTGCGCTCCGTTTCGTTGCGCCAGAGGCCCACGGTGTAGGTCGCCCGCAGCGAAGGCGACAGGTCGTAGGCCAGCTTCAATTTGGCGTGGTCCTGCACGGTGTGGCTGCGGCCGGTGTCGCCCAAGATCCACCAGTCCTGCATCGACGGGTTGCGGTCAGCCACCGCGCCGGTGACAGGAGTGCCGCCCGTGCCCACCGTGCCTTGCGCCACACGCCGGTTCGCAAACGTGATCGGCTGCCCTTCGCTGTCGAGCCGGCTCAGGTTCACCCACCACGACAAGCCTCCCTCGCGGCTGCCCAGCGCGGCGCTGCCCGACTGACCGCCAAAGCGATCGTGGGTGCCGTACTGCTGGTAGCGTTGCGAGTACCCCTGCAGCTTCACATGGGCCTCGAAGGCCTGGGGCATGCGCGTCACGTAGTCGACCACCGCACCGACCGAATTGCCCGGGTAGGCCGCCGAGAACGGGCCGTACAGCACGTCGACACGATCGATCTCCTCCGGCGTCACCAGCCCCCAGCGCGGCGTGTAGCTCGCGCCGTTGCCGAGCAGGTTGGACAGCAGGATGCCGTCGGCATAGACCAGCGAGCGTGCGCTGTTGCCGGTGCCCGAGGCGCGGCTGGCGAGCACCGCGTGGTCGTGGTCGCCGATGTAGCGCTTGCGCACGTTGAGGCTCGGGAAGTACTTCAACGCGTCTTCCGAATCGGTCGCATTGATGCTGCGGGCGATCTGCGCGGCGTCGATGCTCTCGGTGGTGGTGGGAATTTCGAGCGGTAGCGTCGCCGGCCGGCTGCCGACGATGGTGACGCGGTCGAGTTCGGTGACCGTCGGCGCGGGCGTGGGCGTTTGCGCGCCGGCTAGGCCGGGCAGCGCTGTGGCGACGGCCAGCATCGCCAAGGTGTGCTTCTTCATGAAGAGGGACAGACCTCTGGCGAGATCGCCAGGCCCAGGCAGGACTCAGGGCGCCGGCACGGTGGCCGACGACGGCAAGGGAACGCTCAGGCGAGCGCGGGGGGACCTTGCTTGAGTTGCGCCCGCCAGCGCGCGCTGGCGTCGGGAGCCGTTGCAGCCTGCGCCGCGGGCAGCAGGTGTGGCGTGCCCGGCGCCACGGCCGGCACCGGCGAGGCAGGCTGCGGCGCGGCCAGCGCCACCACTGCGCTCAGCGCACAGTGGTCGCCCGCATGCGTGGCCTGGTGGTCGGGCGCAGGCTCGCCATCGAGCACGATGGTCTTCACGCCATACACCGTGCAGACCTCGACCAGCGCCTTGCCCTGTGCCTCGGCCGACGCGCTCGCCAGCAGCGGCACCGCCGCCTTCAGCAGCAGCGCGCAGGCGAAGAGCCACAAGGCAAATCGCGAGCGGATCAGCGCTGACGGGGGACGGCGAGACATGGGCCGCGATTGTGCCAGCCCACCTGCCAGACCCTGCCGGCGAGGCCGCTGCACAATGCGCGGCATGAGCATTCAGACCGATGATTTCGCCCCGGCGCGGCGGGTCGTGAGCGCGGCGCCCGCCTCGCCCAACGAAGAGGCGATCGAGCGCGCCTTGCGCCCCAAGGGCCTGGCCGAATACGTGGGCCAGGCCAAGGCGCGCGAGCAGCTCGAGATCTTCATCGGCGCGGCCAAGAAACGGCAGGAAGCACTCGACCACGTGCTGCTCTTCGGCCCGCCGGGCCTGGGCAAGACCACGCTCTCGCACATCATCGCGAACGAACTCGGCGTCAACCTGCGCCAGACCTCCGGCCCGGTGCTCGAGAAGCCGAAGGACCTGGCCGCCATCCTCACCAACCTCGAGCGCAACGACGTGCTCTTCATCGACGAGATCCACCGGCTGAGCCCGGTCGTCGAAGAGATCCTCTACCCGGCGCTGGAGGACTACCAGATCGACATCATGATCGGCGAGGGCCCCGCCGCGCGCTCGATCAAGCTCGACCTGCAGCCTTTCACGCTGGTCGGTGCCACCACGCGCGCCGGCATGCTGACCAACCCGCTGCGCGACCGCTTCGGCATCGTGGCGCGGCTCGAGTTCTACAGCGCCGAAGAACTCGCGCGCATCGTGCACCGCTCGGCCGGCCTGCTCGACGTGCCGGCCGACACCGAAGGCGCCTTCGAGATCGCGCGCCGCTCGCGCGGCACGCCGCGCATCGCCAACCGCCTCCTGCGCCGCGTGCGCGACTACGCCGACGTGAAGGGCGATGGGCGCATCACCAAGCCGCTGGCCGACAAGGCGCTGGCGATGCTCGACGTCGATCCACAGGGCTTCGACGTGATGGACCGCAAGCTGCTCGAAGCGGTGATCCACCGCTTCGACGGCGGCCCGGTCGGCCTCGACAACGTGGCCGCCGCCATCGGCGAAGAGGCCGGCACCATCGAAGACGTGATCGAGCCGTATCTCATCCAGCAGGGCTTCCTGCAGCGCACGCCACGCGGGCGGGTGGCCACGCTCGCGGCGTACCGGCACCTGGGGGTCGCACCGCCCAAGACTGCGAACGACCTGTTCGACGGCGCCTGAGCACCTACCAGCGGCAGGGGGTGCCGAGCGCCATCTCGGCGCAGATCGCCGCTTCGAAGTCTTCGACGCTGCCGCCCGCCATCTCGTTGTGGCCGGCGCGCAGGCGCGCCTGCAGCGCCGGTGTCTGCAATGCGCGGTTGACCTGCGCGTTCAACGCGCTGCGCAGCGCACGTGGTGTGCCGCCGGGTGCAAAGAGGCCGAAACGCGACACGAGGTTGGCCTTCGGCACCCCCAGCTCGGCCAGCGTGGGTACCTGAGCCAGCGCCGCCAGACGCTGCGGCGCCCCGACCGCCAGCGCCTTCAATCGCCCGTGCGCCACATGCTGCAGCTGCGCCGGCGCGACGTTGGTCGACATCAGCTCGAACTGGCCGCCCAGGCCGTCGACCAGGCTCTGCCCGCCACCCTTGTAGGGGATGTGCACGAGGTCCAGGCCGAGCGTCGTGGCCACCGCCTCGAGCACCCGATGGCCGGTCGTGCCGACACCGGTGGTCGCCCAGCGCAAGGCCCCGGGGCGCGCGCGGGCCAGGTCAACCATCTGCGCAAAGCTGCCCGCCCCGAGCACCGGCGTGCCGGCCACGAGCGTGGCGGTGTGCATCACCGCCGCCACCGGGGCGATGTCGCGCAGCGGGTCGTAGCGCACCAGGCCCTGCCGCGGCAGCGCCGTGAGCGGCGACAGCGCCGAGAACACCAGCACACGCCCATCGGCCGGTGCACGCGCCAGCATCTCCATCGCGATGCCACCGCCACCACCGGGCCGGTTCTCCACCCGCACCGGCTGGCCCCTCTCGGCGGCCAGGCGCTCGGTCAGGAGGCGCGCGATCTCGTCGCTCACGCCGCCGGTGGGGTAGGCGACGACGATGCGCAAAGGTGTCTCGGCCGCACGAACACCAACGGCCGCGAGGGCCGCGCCGGCACCGAGCAGCCGCCGCCGTGTGAGCTGCACGGGGCCCCTCAGGCCGCTTGCGCGAGCCGGTGGGCGAGGCGCACGAAGGTGGCGGTCACGCCGGTCGTGTCGTCTTCGCGGTAGACGAGCGTGAGCGGCGCTTCCAGCCCGGCGCTCGACGCGAGCGGGCGATAGGCCACGGTGGCGGCCGGCGCACGCTGCATCGACGCCGGCACCACCGACAGGCCCACACCGCCGGCGACGAGGCTCAGGCTGGTCGTCATGCGCTCCACTTCATCGACCACCCGCGGGCGCACGTCGGCCTGCGCGCACCGGTCGAGCAGGTCGGCGTAGAGGCCGGGCGCCCCGGGCCGGCGCACGAGGATCATGTTCTGCTCGTGCAGGTCTTGCAGGCGGATCGCATGGCGACCGGTGGGCCGGCGCGACGCGAGCGGGTGGTCGACCGGCAGCGCGACGACGGTGGGCTCGCGCGCCAAGGTCTCGAACACCAGGCCGGGCGGGCGCGACACCACCGCGCGGATGATCCCGCAGTGCAGCTTCGAGGCCGCCACCGCTTCGGTGACGCCGGCCGCATTCGCTTCGCTCAGCGCCATCTCGATCGCCGGGTGTTCGAGCCTCAGGGTGCGGATCACGCTCGACGTGAGGGCATGCACCGCGGCCGAGGTGGTCACGCCGAGGTGCAGCACGCCACGCATGCCGGCGGTGATCTTGGCCACACGCTGCGCCATCGCATCGAAGGCTTCGAGCGCACGCCGCGCTTCGCACAGCACCTCGTGGCCGACCGGCGTGAGCGACACACCCTTGGGGTGGCGCACGAAGAGCGTCATCCCGAGCTGCCGCTCCAGTGACTTGATCTGCTGGCTGAGCGGCGGCTGCTGCATGCCGAGCAGCGCAGCCGCACGCGTGAGGTGCCCGGTGTCGGCGACGGTCACGAAGTAGCGCAGCTGCCGGATGTCCATGGCGCAGTCTGGCACCGCTCCCGGTCCGCGGCATCTGAGGTTTCCACAAGGGGCACGCCATATGGAAATCGTATGGAGACGGCCCTCGTAACGTCTTTGACCCTGCAGGGGCGCGTCCGTAAGGTGCCGCCCGAGCCCCCAGACCCCCTGGCCGGGCTCCGACGACAAACGACACCTGGAGACGTTCATGCTTTCGCTTCGCCCCGCCGCTGCTGCCACGCTTTGCCTCTTCGCCCTGCCCGCCGCCCATGCCCAAGTCACCGTCTTCGGCGTGCTCGACCTCGCGGTGAACCTCACCCGCGCCGACGGCGCCTCGTCGATCTGGAAGCTCGAAGGCGACGGCAACACCTCCAGCCGCCTCGGCTTTCGCGGCAGCGAAGACCTCGGCGGCGGGCTGAAAGCCAATTTCTGGATCGAGACCGCGATCAACCCCGACGTGGGCACGAGCGGCGCCACCAGCACCAACAACAAGGACTCGGTGAACACCGGCGGCCTGACCTGGGGCCGCCGCTCCACGGTCGGCCTGTCGGGCGCCTTCGGCGAACTGCGACTGGGCCGCGACTACGTGCCGAGCTTTTCCAACCTGACCACCTCGATGCACCCCTTCGGCACCAACGGCGTGGGCAGCTCAGGCCACCTCTTCTACCAGGTCAACACCGGCGGCACCACGGCGCGCACCAACGTGCGCGCGAGCAACTCCATCGGCTACCACCTGCCGGACAACGCGCTCGGCCTCTACGGCAACCTGATGGTGGCCACCGGCGAGCAGACGCCCGACACCACCACCGAGAAAGACGGCAACCACCTCGGCGTGCGCCTGGGCTGGCGCGGCGGCCCGGTCAACCTGGCGGTGGCACGCGGCAAGACGAACTACGCCACCGGCAACTTCGTCCAGACCAACGCCGGCCTCAACGTCAAGCTCGGGCCGGCCAAGCTGATGTCGCTTTGGGGCGAGAACAAGGTGGGTGTCACCTCCACGCGCATCTGGATGCTCGGCACGCAGGTCGGTGTGGGCGACAGCGGTGAGGTGCGCCTGGCCTATTCGCAGCTCAAGGCCCGGGGCGTGGCCAACGACGCGGCGCACCTCGCGCTCGGCTACGTGCACGACCTCTCCAAGCGCACTTCGCTCTATGCCACCGTGGCGCGCATCGACAACAAGGGCAGCGGCACCCGCTTCAACCCCGGCACCGCGACCACGCAGCCGGGCGGCAACGCCGACGGTGCGGAAGTCGGCCTCAAGCACTCGTTCTGAAAGGGACTGCGCATGCGACTCCTCCTCGCCCTGTCTTCTGCGCTGTTGTTCGCCGCATGCGCGCAGACGCCGCCAGCCGCACCCACCGAAGCCGCCCCGCAGGCCACCGCCTGCCCGGCCGAGCTGCCCACCACCACCCGCTGCCTCGGCGGGAAAGACCCCTTCGGCGCCTTCTACCTGATCGCAATGCCGGCCGACTGGAACGGCCACCTCGTCGTGCATGCGCACGGCGGCCCTTTCCTCGGCGCGCCCACTGCCAAGCGCATCGAAGAAGACTTGAAGCGCTGGGCCATCGTGCCACGCGCGGGTTATGCGTGGGCCGGCTCGAGCTTCCGCCAGGGCGGCGTGGCGGTGCGTGCCGCGGCCGAAGACACCGAGCGTGTGCGCCAGATCTTCGTGCACTACGTCGCCCGGCCGAAGCTCACGCTGCTGCATGGCCAGTCGTGGGGCGCCGGCGTGGCGGCCAAGGGCGCCGAAACCTACACGCGCGGCAAACCCTATGACGGGGTGCTGCTCACGAGCGGCCTGCTGGCCGGCGGCTCGCGCGCCTACGACTTCCGCCTCGACCTTCGGGTGGTCTACCAGCACCTGTGCCGCAACCACCCTCGACCAGACGAGCCCCAATACCCGCTGTGGATGGGCCTGCCCGCAGGCTCGACGCTCACCAGCGCCGACCTCGCACGCCGCACCGACGAATGCCTGGGTCTCGCCAGGCCCGCCGCGCAGCGCACGCCCGAGCAGGCGCAGCGGCTGAAGACGATCGTCGACGTGCTGCGCATTCCCGAACGTTCGGTGCAGGGCCACCTCAACTGGGCGACCTTCCATTTCCAGGACATCGCCCGCCGCAGCGGAGGCAAGAGCGTGTTCGGCAACCTCGACGCGCAGTACCGCGGCTCGCCCGACGACGCAGCGCTCAATGCCGGCGTGGCGCGCTACGCCGCCGACCCGGCCGCGCTCGCCCGCTTCGCCGACGACACCGACCCCACCGGCCGCATCCCGGTGCCGGTGCTCACGGTGCATGGCATTGGCGACCCGACGGTGTTCGTCGAGGTGCAGCACACCTTCGCCGCCACCATGGCCGCCGCCGGCCGCAGCGAAGCACTGGTGCAGACCTTCACCGACGAGAGCGAGCACAGCTACCTCAACGACGCGACCTACGTCGCGCTGCTGGAGTCGCTGGTGAAGTGGGTGCAGGCGGGCGCCAAGCCGACGCCGCAGCAGGTGGCCGATGGCTGCGTGCGCGCGAGCGCGGCCTTTCCGTCGCGATGCCGCTTCGTGCCAGGCTACACGCCGGCGTCGCTGGAAAGCCGCATCACGCCACGGCGCCGGTGAGGCTGAAGCTGCGCGCTACAGCAGGTCTTCGACCACCAGCCAGTGGTACTTGACGGCGCTGCGCGCGCCGAGGTGGCGGGCGATGTCCATCGCACGGTCGGTGTGCGGCCCGTCGGGCGCGTAGACCAGCAGCCAGCCGCAGCCTTCATCGGCCAGTTGGCGGTAGCGGCGCATCAGCGTCACCTCGTAGCCGAAGCCGGCCAGCTGGCTGGCGCGCGGCAGCATGGCGTCCATCTGCTCGCGCTCCTCTTCGTGGCTGTAGAAGAGCACGTCTTCCTCGTCGAAGCCGGCGTCGAACAGGGCCTGCCGCGCCTGCTGGGCGATCTCGTCATCCGGAAAGGCGAGCAGCACGTGCCCGACGGGGTTGTAGGTGCCGAGCGACTGCGGCCGATCGGCCTTGGTCATGCGCTTGATCGCCATGAAAGCCTCCTGTGGGTGGACGGGATGCTTCAAACATAGGCGGGCCGACCGCCAATTCCAATCCGCTAATCCCCCCAGCGCGTCACCAGCCCGACCCAGCACACCGCGGTGACGAGGTTCATCGGCATGGTGAGCACACTCGGCACGTAGAAAAAGGCCGACAGACGCGGGCTCACCAGCACCAGTTCGCAGAAGTACGCCACCACGAAGAGAAGCGCCCCCAGCACCAGCCAGCGCCGCATGTAGGTGGGCAGCCAGCGTGCCTGCTCGCGGTTGTGGCGCAACGCCGCCGCACGCGCAAACACATCACCGCGGCTGGCGTCGAAGAACAGCCAGCCGTAGAAGAGATAGCGGTACAGCAGGGAATGGAAAGGCAGGTACTGCATGGCGCCTCCGCAGTCGTTCGACCATGAACGGCAAACCAGGTTCCTGCCGCCCACGCATCAGAGCCGCTCGACGATGGTCACGTTGGCCATGCCGCCGCCTTCGCACATCGTCTGCAGGCCGTAGCGCCCGCCCCGCTGGTGCAGCGCATGCACGAGCGTCGTCATCAGCTTCGTGCCCGAGGCGCCCAGCGGGTGACCGAGCGCGATGGCGCCCCCGTTCACATTGAGCCGCGCGGCCTGCGCGCCCGTCACCTGCAGCCAGGCCAGCGGCACCGGCGCAAAGGCCTCGTTCACTTCGTAGAGATCGATGTCGTCGATGGAAAGCCCCGCCTTCTTGAGCGCCCGTTGCGTGGCCGGGATGGGGGCCTCCAGCATGATCACCGGGTCGTGGCCCATCACGCTCATGTGGTGGATGCGCGCGAGCGGCTTCACCCCCAGTGCCTTGAGGCCGCGCTCGTTCACCACCATCACGCCGCTTGCGCCATCGCAGATCTGCGACGCGGTGGCGGCGCTGACCACGCCACCTTCCTGCACGAGCTTGACGCCGGCAATGCCCTGCAGCGAGACGTCGAAGCGGATGCCTTCGTCGACCGTGTGCGGCTCGCCCAGATCGCCCTGCTCGGCGCTGCGCGCGGCCACCGGCGTGATCTCCTGCTCAAAGCGGCCGGCACGCACCGCCTCGACGGCGCGCTGGTGGCTCTGGTAGGCGTACTCGTCGAGCTGGGCCCGCGCGAGACCGTACTTCTTCGCGATCATCTCAGCGCCGGTGAACTGGCTGAACTCCACTCCGGGGTAGCGCTTCTGCATGGCGGGGCTCACGTAGAAGCCGAGCCCGTTTTTCGCGGGCAGCACCATCGGCATGCCCATCGGCACACGCGTCATGCTTTCCACCCCGGCGGCGATCACCACGTCCATGCTGCCCGACATCACCGCCTGCGCCGCGAAGTGCAGCGCCTGCTGCGACGAGCCGCACTGGCGGTCGACCGTGGTGCCGGGCACCGACTCGGGCAGCGTCGACGCGAGGATGGCGTTGCGCGCCACGTTGGCGGCCTGCTCGCCGGCCTGGCCCACGCAGCCCATGATCACGTCGTCGATCAGCGCGGGGTCGGCGTGGCTGCGCGCGACGAGCGCGTCCAGCACCTGGGCGGCCAGGTCGGCCGGGTGCCAGCCGGAAAGCCGGCCGCCACGGCGACCGCCGGCAGTGCGGGTGGCAGCCACGATGAAGGCGTCTTGTGTCATGGGATCGGTCCTCAGGGGTTTGTCGGTGCAGCGTAGCGCTGCCGTTCACTCAACCAGCCGACGGCGCACAAGCCCAGCACCACGCCTACAGCGCCGGCCAGCTGCTGGGGCAGGCTCAGGGTGTGGGCATTCCACAGCAGCAGCGAGGTGGCGCCGAGCAGGGCCACGAAGAGTGCGGCCGACGCCCTTTGCGCAGCAGGCGACATCGGCGGGTCGTAGCGCTCGACCTTCGCGAGGTCGAAGGCCGGTTTGGGAAAGCGCGCGGCCACGTCGGCCGGCCGCCAGCCGGGGTGCTTGAACCACACGCGCAACTTGTCGCCCCAGCGCTTCGCGTGCCAGGAGTCCTTGCAGAGTTCGGCGTAGTACTGCAGGTTGGCCCACACCGGGTTCCAGCTGCGCAGCGGGCCGCGGGTGCCGTAGACGATGGGTTCGCGGTCGTCTTCTTCGATGAAGCTGCCGAAGAGCCGGTCCCAGACGATGAAGATGCCGCCGTAGTTCTTGTCGAGGTAGCGGTCGTTGACCGCGTGGTGCACGCGGTGGTTGCTCGGCGCGCAAAACCAGCGATCGAACCAGCCGAGCTTGCCGATGTGCTGCGTGTGCACCCAATACTGGTAGAGCAGATCGATGAGCGCCACCACCGCAAACACGAGCGGCGGAAAGCCCAGCACTGCCATCGGCAGGTAGAAAAGCCAGCCGCCGACCCAACCGCTGCCGGTCTGGCGCAAGGCGGTGGAGAGGTTGTAGTCCTCGCTCTGGTGATGCACCACGTGCGCCGCCCAGAAGAGCGCCACCGTGTGGCCCAGGCGATGGTGCCAGTAGTAGCAGAAGTCGTAGAGCACGAGGCCCACGATCCACACCCAGACGTCTTTCTCCGACAGCTTCCAGAGCGACGCATGCTCGAAGACGAGCGCATACAGCCACACCGTGAAGAGCGCGGCGAAGAGGTTGACGAGCTGGCTGATGATGCCCAGGCCGATGCTGTTCAGCGCATCGTTGAGCCGGTAGGTGTTGCGGCCTCGCCGCAGGCCGACGAGGTATTCGATGCCGATCATCAGCAGGAAGACCGGCGTGGCGAGGACGATGACTTGGGAGGGGGTCAGCATGCGTCCATGGTGCCGCCGGCGCCGGTCGCCGCAAGCGGGGCATCCCCCGGTTGGAGCGGTCGCCCTAGACCCGCTCCAGCCCGGCCGTGTCAGGCTGCGTGGCCGACCCGGTCGTTGCTCTCGTCGAGCGCGCCCCGGTCAAGGTGCGAGGTGTCACTCCAGCCGACGAGCGAGAAGCCCTCGGGCGTGTACAGCAGGCGGTTGATGCTCGCGTTGCCCAGCTGCCACGAGCGGGCAGCCTGCAGGTCAAGCCGCGAGGCGGCGCGGTACAGGCAGTCCATCACGCCGCCGTGCGCCACCACCGCAATCGTCTGCCCCGGGTGGGCGGCGGCCAGGCGCGCGACCGTGCCGACGCAGCGCTCGTAGAACACCCTCAGTGACTCGCCCACGCCGCCCGGGCTGAAGTCGAGCTCGCGCTTGCGCCAGCGCATCGACTCCTCGGGCCAGCGGTCTTCGATCTCCTGGTAGGTGTGGCCTTCGAAGCTGCCGAAGCCGCGCTCGCGCAGACCCTTGTCGGCGGTGATGGCGAGCCCGGTCGCCCGCGCGATGGCCTGCGCCGTCTGGTGCGCACGCTGCAGATCGCTCGCGTAGAGGGCATGCAGTTCGTCGTCGGCCACCGCGGCGGCCAGACGCTCGGCCTGCCAGCGGCCGGTCTCATTCAAGGGGATGTCGAGCTGGCCCTGGATGCGGGTGTCGACGTTCCAGGCGGTCTCGCCGTGGCGGATGGCGAGCACCCGGGTGACTTGGTTCATCAAGCGAGGAATTTGTTGTTCAGGGTGTAGATGCCGACGTGCGAGGCACGGGCCAGCACGTGCGGCGCGATCGCCTCGCGCAACTGGGCGCCGGTGAAGATGCCGTCGACCGCAACCTTCGGCACCGACAGCGCGTACAGCGTGAACACGTACTGGTGCAGCAGCGAGTCGTTGAAGGGCGGGAAGCAGCCGTCATAGCCGAAGTACTGCCCGGCCATCGCCGGGTCTCCGGCAAACCAGCCGGTGTAGTCGTTGAGGCCATGGCGCGCGCCGTGCAGCGTGGCGGGGCCGGGCTTGCCCTTGGGCGTGAGCCCCCCGGAGCTGAACTCGCCCTCCTTGATCTCGCGCAGGCTGGCGGGCAGGTCGGTGAGCACCCAGTGGAAGAAGTCTGTGCGCGGCAGGTCGCCCGGCACCTCGCGATCCGTCTTGTTGACGTCGTCACCCCGGCTGGGCACGTCACCGTCGTGGCAGATCAGCGCGAACGACTGCGTGCCCGCGGGCACCTCGCTCCACGCGAACTGCGGGTTCACGTTGTCGGACATCGTGGGCCCACCGGGGCCCGGCTTGCCGGCGGCGTAGCGGCTGGGAATGCGGTCGCCGTTCTTCCAGCTGGTGCTCGTGAGCTTCATGTGCGTGTTCTCCTCAGACGCCCCAGACGATGGGCTCGTCGGCCGCATGGGCGCGTTTCATCATCTCGACCAGCGGCCAGGCTCGCTGGCGCAGCGAGATGCCGTCGCCCTTGCCCGGCTTGGCGTCGTCTTCCTCGGTCGCGTCCTTGCGCACCGCGTCTTCGGCCGCGATGGCGGCTTCGAGCGCCTTCATCGCGGCCGGCATCTGCGCCGGCTCGATGATGCCCTTGGGCCCTGGCGCCTTGCCGATGATGCCCAGCACCTGGTCACCGCCCGGGCCCATCATGATCACGTCACCGGCGGCTTTCGACTTGAACTTGTAGATCATCGGTAGATGTACTCGCGGTTGAACGGGAACCGCGATTGTGCGCCTCGCATGTTGCCCGTCGTCATATCGTGGTCGGGGTGGGTGGCCAGCATCTGCTGCAGCGAGATCCAGCCCTGCTCGAAGCTCATCGCACTGCCCGCCAGGTACAGCCGGTAGGCGCGCACCACGCTCTCGCGCGTGAGTTCGCGGGCCTTCGCGAGCTGCGCCTCCAGCCGGTCGCTCCAGGCCCACAGCGTGCGGGCGTAGTGCGGGCGCAGGTTCTCCACGTCGACCGGCTCCAGCCCCGATTCGCTCATCACCTTGAGCACGTGAGAGGCGTGCATCAGCTCGCCGCCAGGGAAGATGTAGCGTTCGATGAAGTCGCCCATGCCGGCGCCGAGCTGGTGGTTGCGGGTGCCGCCGGCAGTGATGCCGTGGTTCATCAGCAGGCCGCCCGGCTTGAGCAGGCGCAGCACCTGGTGGAAGTACACCGGCAGGTTGGCACGGCCCACGTGCTCGAACATGCCGACCGAGGCGATGCTGTCGTAGGGCTGCGCCTCGGGCAGGTCGCGGTAGTCGCACAGGTTCATCGTCACCCGGCCGCGCAGGCCGCGCTCGTCGATCAGCCGGTTGACGTGCGCGTGCTGGTTCTTCGACAAGGTGATGCCGTCGGCCCGCACGCCGTAGTGCTCGGCCGCCCACAACAACAGACCACCCCAGCCGGCGCCGATATCGAGGAAGCGCTCGCCCTCGCGCAGCATGAGCTTCCTGCAGATGTGGTCGAGCTTCGCCGCCTGTGCGCCGTCGAGCGTCATCGCGGGGTCTTTCCAGTAGGCGCATGAGTACACGCGCCGTTCGTCCAGCCACAGCGCATAGAAGTCGTCGGAGACGTCGTAGTGAAACTGGATCTGCCGCGCGTCCGCGTCGAGTTGGTGCCGCACGCGCGACTTCACGGTGCGGGTGAGGTTGCTCCACCAGGTGAGCGGGGCGGCGGCGTCGCTCGCCAGGGCCGCGTCGCCCACCAGCTGGGCGGCAACGAACATCAGGTCGCGCATGCTGCCGTCGATGTCGAGGCGACCTTCGACGTAGGCCTCGGCCACACGGCCGATCTGCCCGGTGGCCAGGTGGGCCAGCGGCGCCAGTTCGTGCAGCCGCAGCGTCACTGCCGGGTTGGCGCTGCCGAGGCGCCGCCCGCCGGGCAGCACCACCGCGAGCGGCACGCCCTGCGGTGCCAGGCGTTGTTCAAGGGCTCGTTCGATCGCTAGCATCGTTCGTCACCTCGTTCAGCGGCCTCTCTTGTCCAGAGAGAAGGCAATGGTATGAAAATCGCATCGGCTGCCACCACGCCAATCCTGACGGGAACACCATGAAATGGTTTCGCTTTGGCCCGGAAGGGCATGAACGCATCGGTGCCTTGGACAGTTCAGGGCAATTGAGGGACCTCTCGGCCGACGTCCCCGACCTGCACCTGCCCACCCTCGGCCTGGCCGGCTTGAAGCGTCTTGCCAGGCTCAAGCCCGAGGCCTACCCCCGGGTGCCCGGCACACCGCGCCTGGGCGTGCCCTACACCGGCATCAGCAAGTTCGTCGGCATCGGCCTCAACTACGCCGACCACGCCGCCGAGGCGGGCCTGCCCATCCCCAAGGAGCCGATCGTCTTCCTCAAGGCGACCACCTGCATCAGCGGCCCGAACGACCCGGTGCAGCTGCCGCCGGGCAGCGTGAAGACCGATTGGGAGGTGGAGCTGGGGGTGGTGATCGGCGAGACCGCGCGCCACGTGACCGAAGCCGAGGCGCTGTCGTACGTGGCCGGCTACTGCGTGGTGAACGACGTGTCGGAGCGCGAGTACCAGATCGAACGCGGCGGCACCTGGGACAAGGGCAAGGGCTGCGACACCTTCGGCCCGATCGGCCCCTACCTCGTGACGGCCGACGAGGTACCCGACCCGCAGGCCCTCAGCCTCTGGCTCGACGTGAACAACGTGCGCCGTCAGAGTGGCAGCACCGCCACCATGATCTTCGGCGTGGCGCAGCTCGTGAGCTACGTGAGCCGCTTCATGACGCTGCTGCCCGGCGACATCCTCTGCACGGGCACGCCGCCCGGCGTGGGCATGGGCATGAAGCCGCCGCAGTTCCTGAAGGCCGGCGACGTGATGACACTCGGCATCACCGGCCTGGGCGAGCAGCGGCAGGTGGTGGTGGGCGCCTAGGGCCTGTTAACACTAAAAGGGCAGTCGCGCTGAAGCCTGAAGGCGTGCACGGCAAGGCGCAGGCGAGGCCGTGTGCCTGTGGCACACAACGAGCCTGCAACGCCGCCGAGCGCGCCTTCAGGCTTCAGCCCTGCGGGTGATCTCATTAAAAGCCCGCCCTCAGCGTTGCAAATGCTCGCTGTAGCCACAGCTACAGCTGCGCTTTGCGCCTCGATGGCGGGCTTTTGATGAGTCACGCGGCTGCCCTTTTAGTGTTAACAGGCCCTAGTTCTTGACCAAGCGCACCGGCTTGGCCGAGGGTGCCGTCGCTACGCCCACCCGCGTCTCGAAGGCGGCGGCGTCGAGCGCCGGCGCATACAGGTAGCCCTGGAACTCGTCACAGCCGGCGTCGACCAGGAACTGGCGCTGCGGCTCGGTCTCCACGCCCTCGGCGATCACCGTGAGGTTCATCGCGTGGCCGAGCTGGATGATGGCGTTGACGATGGCCTGGTCGCTCGCGTCGCCCGGCAGGTGGCCGACGAAGCTGCGGTCCATCTTGAGCCGATGGATGGGGAAACGCTTCAGGTAGCCGAGGCTCGAATAGCCGGTGCCGAAGTCGTCGATCGCGAGGCCCACACCCAGCACGTGCAAGGCTTCGAGCCGGCGCAGCGTGTCGTCGGCATCGTGGATCAGGATGCTCTCGGTCAGCTCCAGCTCCAGCCGCTCGGGCGGCAGGCCCGCCGTCTTCAGCTCATGCTGCACCCGCTCGATGAAATCGGGCTGCTGGAACTGCAGCGCCGACACGTTGATCGACACCGGCATCTCGATGCCGCGCGAGCGCCATGCCGCCGCCTGGCGCACCGCCTGCGACAGCACCCAGTCGCCGATCGGGATGATGAAGCCGCTCTCTTCGGCCACCGGGATGAACTCGCCCGGCGACACCTCGCCCAGCACCGGGTCGCGCCAGCGGATCAGCGCCTCGGCACCGATCACCGCGCCGCTCTTCAGGTCGACCTGCGGCTGGAAATGCAGGCGGAAGAGCCCGCTCACCAGCGCCTGGCGCATGGCGTGGTCCATGTGCATGCGCGAGCGGCGCACACCGTCGGTCTGGGCCTGGTGGAAGCGGAAGCTGGCGCGGCCCGATTCCTTGGCCCGGTGCATCGCGGTGGCGGCGCCGCGCATCAGCTCGTCGAGCGCATTGCCGTCCGACGGGCACAGCGCGATGCCGATGCTGCAGGTGACCGTGAAACTCTCGCCGCCCTGCGTGAACGGCCGTCCCATCGCGTCGAGCAGGCGGCGCGCGGTGGTCTCGGCGCCGGCCGCGTCGGCCTGGTGCACCAGCAGCACGAACTCGTCGCCGCCCAGGCGGGCCACGGTGTCGACATTGCGCAGGCAGGACTTGATGCGCTCGGTCGCTTCGAGCAGCACCTGGTCGCCGGCGGCCATGCCCAGCGTGTCGTTGACGTGCTTGAAGCGGTCGAGGTTGAGCACCATCAGCGCAAACGGCTGGCCGTTGCGCTGTGCCATCGCGAGCGCGAATTCGACACGGTCTTCGAGCAGGCGGCGGTTGGGCAGGCCCGTCAGCGCGTCGGTGTGCGAGAGCTGCTCGATGCGCTGCTGCGCGGCCAGCTGCTCGGTCACGTCGCGGAAGGAAAACACCCGCCCGATCGGCTGGCCGCGGCTGCACTGCGGCAGCGTCACACGCTCGATCACCTTGCCTGAGTGCAGCGTGAGGGTGTCGGAGGCCTGCAGCAGCGCCGCGTCGAGGATGGCACCCAGGCGGCGCACGTACTGGTCGCCGTCGGTCACGCTGCGGCGCATCCAGTCCTGCACGGCGCGGTCGTCGCGCTGGGCGAGCAGCTCTTCGGGCAGGCCCCACATCGCGGCGAAGCGGCGGTTGAAGTTGCGGATGGCGCCCGACAGGTCGGTCACGAGGATGCCGTCGGCGCTCGACTCCAGCGTGGCGCGCAGCTCGGCCACGCGGGTGTCGAGCTCCTCTTCGGCGGCGCGCTGGGCGGTGAGGTCGCGCAGGGTGACGATCAGCACCTCGCAGTCGCTCATCTGGCCGATGCGGCTCACGCGGCGTGTGACCGGCACGATGCTGCCGTCGAAGCGGCGCACCACCGAGTCGGACAGGATGGCCTCCGACAAACCCTGCCGAGCTTCGTCCCAGAACGCGAAGTCTTCGGCGGTGGCGGAGAGGTCGGTGGCGGCGCGGCCGCGCAGCGACCACGCATCGATGCCCAGGAGCTCGCCCGCCGCGGTGTTGGCGGCGAGGATGGTGAGGTCGGTCGCATCGACCAGCCAGACGGGGTCGAGCAGACCCTCGATCAGCGCCGACCAGTGTTCAAGTGTTGCCGCCCTCGCCGCGGCGCTCAATGGCGCACCCCGGTCGCCGAGTACTGCGACCGACCCTCCAAGAGGGTCGGGCCTTGCTTGGGTCGGCCCGGCGCGGCGGCCCGGTAATGGAGCACCCCGGTCGCCGAGTACTGCGACCGACCCTCCAAGAGGGTCGGGCCTTGCTTGGGTCGGCCCGGCGCGGCGGCCCGGTTCATGCCGCCTCCTCCAACGGAGCGGTGTACGGCTCGAAGAAATACGCCACACGCGTGCGCGGCGACAGGTAGTCGAGGGACTCGGTCGGCAGCTGCTGCGGCTTCAGGCTGCGGCGGATGCCCAGGCGCGGCTCACATTCGAGGTTGAGCAACAGCGCCTCGTCGCGCGGCACCTTGGCCTCATGGACCATCACGCGCGGCTTGAGCGGGCGCGAGGAGTTGACCGATACCACCATCGCGTAGCGGTCATCGGTGAGCTGCACCACCGAGCCCGGCGGGTACACGCCCATCATCTTGATGAAGCTGCCGAGGATGGCGGTGTCGTAACGGTTCTTGCCCTGCGCGAACAGCAGCGACAGCGCCTCGTGCGGCGTGAGCGCACGCGAAGGCACGTGCGGGTTGCACATGTTGTCGTAGCGGTTGATGAGCGAGACGATGCGCGCGGGGATCGTCATGCGGTCGCTGTTGAGCTTGAGCGGGAAGCCGCTGCCGTCGGCGTGCTCGTGGTGCTGCGCGACCACGAGCGTCGCCCCCGTGGCGAGGCCCATCTTCTTGGCGATCGTCACGCCATGGGCCACGTGCTCTTGATAGAACTGGTTTTCGGCCGGGGTGAAATGCTCTTCGCGGTGGCGCACCCGCTCGGGCAGCTCGATCTTGCCGATGTCGTGCAGCATCGCGCCCACGCCCAGGTCGAGCATCTCGGCCGCCGAGAGGCCGAAGGTCTTGCCCATCAAGAGCGAGATCACCGCCACATTGACCGCATGCAGCGAGGCCTTGTCGCCCGCGGCTTCGGTGAGCAGGCGGATGCACATGTCCTGCTGGCCGATCATCTTGTCGACGAAGGCCTGCGCGAGCGCCTCGGTCTGCTCGCGTGCGACCTGCGGCTGCGTGAGCACGATCTCTGAGGCGCGTTTGCACGCACTCGTCGCCTCGGCGAACTGCGCTTCGCACAGCTGCAGGGCTTCGCGCTGCGCCTGCAGGGCTTCGCGATGGCGGCGGCGCTGCACCGCCTCGGCGTTTTCCACGGCCGGCGCCATCAGCGTTTCGGCGGGCACGGTGTCGGGCAGCGACGGGTCGTCTGCTGCGTCAGGGTGGGTGAGGCTCTCGACGGCCGCCGGGTCGCTCTTCTCCGGGCTCCAGCGCACACGCTGCTTGCCGAGGGAACGGATGGTCGCGATCTGCGCAGCAGAACCGATCTTGAAGCTGCTCAGCGGAAACGGATGCGACATCCATCCACCATCGAGATGCACGAACATCCCGATGCGCAGCTGGGCCACGTCGATCAGTGTGGGTGTAGGTACTTCTTTCATGCCCGGTGGCCTGGTGGGCCCCGCGAATCTGCATAGCGTCTGCGACACTTTTCGGTCGCGCGCTCCCTGAACTTGAACCGATTATGTTCAGCGGCCCCAGCGCCGCACCTGCAAGTTCTGACAGTGCTGCAATGCCACACGCGAGGTGTGTGCGGTATTGCGCAGAGTGCACCGGCGGACTACGTGAGCCCCCCGATGCCGACCCCCTTGAAATTAGCCTAACGCGCGATCCGCGTCGACAAAACAATTGCCGACGTCGTGCGCTCCACGCCGTCGAGCGCACCGATGCGGTCGATCAGCGCGTCCAGCTCGCCGATCGACTGCGCGGCGACCACTGCGATCAAGTCGAACGGGCCGCTGACCGACTGCAGCACCCGCACCTCCGGGATGCGGCGCAGCGCCTGCTCGATGGCCGCACTCTGGCGCGGTGCCACGGTGATGAAAATGTGAGCGCGTACCAGCGCGGCCTCGGCGGCCTCGGGCACCACCACCGTGTAGCCGACCACCACCCGCTGCCGCTCCAGACGCTCGATGCGGCTTTGCACCGTGGTGCGCGAGAGCTTGAGCGAGCGCGCCAGCTCGGCGACCGGGGTGCGCGCGTTCTCGCGCAGCAGCGCGAGCAGGGCACGATCGGTGGCATCGAGGGGCAGGTTCGTCATAGTTGCGCTTTCAGCTCGTCGGATTGCCGAACTATGGGCGCTGGATCGTCGAAACACCAGCTGCAGATTGCGCAGGGCCTGCCGAAAATCCAGGAACACCCCTTCACCGCAGGAGCCCGCCATGCAAACCCATTCCGTCCTCGTCATCGGTGGCGGCAAGATCGGCTCGGTGGTGGCCGCGCTGCTGGCCCAGGCCGGTGGCCGCCTGCGCTACCGGGTGACGGTGGCCGATCGCTCGGCCGAGCAGTTGGCCGAGTTGAAACGCGACACGCCGGCGGCCGAGATCGAAACCCAGGTGCTCGACGTGCTCGACCCGGCGCAACTGCGCGACGCACTCGCCGGCCGCTTCGCGGTGCTGAGCGCCGCGCCCTACCACCTGACGGTGAAGGTGGCCGAGGCCGCGCGCGCGGCTGGCGTGCACTACCTCGACCTGACCGAAGACGTGGCCAGCACCCGCCGCATCCGCGAGCTGGCCGACGGCGCGACGAGCGCGCTCATCCCGCAATGCGGCCTGGCGCCGGGCTTCATCTCCATCGTGGCGGCCGACCTCGCCCGCCGCTTCGACCACCTCGACAGCGTGCGCATGCGGGTCGGTGCCCTGCCCGCCTACCCGAGCAACGCGCTGAACTACAACCTCACCTGGAGCACCGAGGGCGTCATCAACGAATACTGCGAGCCCTGCGAAGCCATCGTCGACGGCCGCATTGCGAGCGTGCCGGCGCTCGAAGAACGCGAGGAGTTCTCGCTCGACGGCGTGCTCTACGAAGCCTTCAACACCTCGGGCGGCCTGGGCACGCTGTGCGAGTCACTCGCCGGCCGCGTGCGCACGCTCAACTACCGCACCATCCGCTACCCCGGCCACGCAGCCATCATGAAGGCGCTGCTGCACGACCTGCGCCTGAAGGACCGGCGCGAGGTGCTGAAAGACATCCTCGAGAACGCCCTGCCCGCCACGCTGCAGGACGTGGTCATCGTCTTCGTGACGGTGAGCGGCATGAGAGACGGCCACCTGCAGCAGGAGACCTACGCCCGCAAGATCTACAGCCAGGTGCTGGGCGGTCGCCTGCGCAGCGCCATCCAGGTGACGACCGCAAGCAGCCTGTGCGCGATGCTCGACCTGCTGGCCGAAGGCCGGCTGCCGCAGCAGGGCTTCGTACGGCAGGAAGACTTGCGGCTGGACGACTTCCTCGCCAACCGCTACGGCCACGTCTACGCGGCCGACTCGGTGGCGCGTGCCGCCTAGCAAGACGCCGCGGTAGCAAACACAAAACACCTCCTTCGCCCTACGCAGGCGATGGTGGTCGAACTACCTGCTTGAAACTGACCCCGGGCTCGTTGACCCGAGCGCAAGGCCGTCTGGGTTCTGCACAGCGGGCGAAAGCGCCTGTGTGACATGGCGATAATTTCGCCACGCTCATCCACGCATTTCCTGCCCTTGCATTACCGGAGACTCCCATGACCCAAGCCTTCATCTGCGACTACGCGCGCACCGCCTTCGGCCGCTATGGGGGCGCACTGTCTTCCGTGCGCACCGACGACCTCGGGGCCATCCCGCTGAAGGCGCTGATGGAGCGCAACGCACGGGTCGACTGGGCCGCGGTGGCCGACGTGATCTACGGCTGTGCCAACCAGGCGGGCGAAGACAACCGCAACGTGGCGCGCATGTCGTCGCTGCTGGCCGGCCTGCCGCTCGAACTGCCCGGCGCCACGATCAACCGCCTCTGCGGCTCGGGCATGGACGCTGTGGGCACCGCCGCCCGCGCCATCAAGTCGGGTGAAGCGCAGCTGATGCTTGCCGGCGGCGTCGAGAGCATGAGCCGCGCGCCCTTCGTGATGCCGAAAGCCGAGAGTGCGTTCAGCCGCAGCAACGCGGTCTACGACACAACCATCGGCTGGCGCTTCGTCAACAAGCTGATGAAGGAAAAGTACGGCGTCGACTCGATGCCCGAGACGGCCGAGAACGTCGCCACCGATTTCAAGATCGAACGCGACGCGCAGGACCGCATGGCGCTCGCCTCGCAGCTGAAGGCCGTGGCCGCGCAGAAGAGCGGCTTCTTCGATGCCGAGATCGTGCCGGTCACCATCCCGCAGAAGAAGGGCGACGCGATCGTGGTGAAGCAGGACGAGCACCCGCGTGAAACCAGCCTCGAGGCCCTCGCCAAGCTGAAGGGCGTGGTGCGCGCCGACGGCACGGTGACCGCCGGCAACGCCTCGGGCGTGAACGACGGCGCCGTGGCCCTGCTGCTCGCCAACGACGCGGCCGCCGGCAAGTACGGCCTGACCCCGCGTGCCCGCATCGTCGGCATGGCCACCGCCGGCGTCGCACCGCGCATCATGGGCATCGGCCCGGCGCCGGCCACGCGCAAGGTGCTGGCCCTGACCGGCCTCAAGCTCGACCAGATGGACGTGATCGAGACCAACGAAGCCTTCGCGGCCCAGGGCCTCGCGGTGCTGCGCGACCTGGGCCTGAAGGACGACGATCCGCGCGTCAACCCCAACGGCGGCGCCATCGCGCTCGGCCACCCGCTGGGTGCCAGCGGCGCGCGCCTCGTGGGTACCGCGGTCAACCAGCTGCACAAGACCGGCGGCCGGTATGCGCTGTGCACCATGTGCATCGGCGTGGGCCAGGGCATCGCGCTGATCGTGGAACGCGTCTGAAGGTCGCCTCGCCTCACGCACGAAAACGCCCGCGCATGCGGGCGTTTTCTTTGGGCCGCCGACGTCAGACCAGCAATTGGCGCTGGATCTCGCTGCCGATCGCCGACAGCGGCACCACACGCTCGGCGCCGCCGCGCTTGATCGCTTCCTTCGGCATGCCGAAGACCACGCAGCTCTCTTCGTCTTGCGCCAAGGTGCGCGCGCCCTGGTTGCGCATCTCCAGCAGGCCGGCCGCACCATCGTCTCCCATGCCGGTCATGATGACGCCGAGCGCATTCGCGCCCGCGCTCTTGGCCACCGAGCGGAAGAGCACATCCACCGACGGCCGGTGACGGTTCACCAGCGGCCCGTCGACCACCTCCACGTGGTACTGCGCGCCGCTGCGCTTGAGCAGCATGTGGCGGCCTCCGGGCGCGATGAGCGCTCGGCCGGGCACCACCCGGTCGTTGTTCTCTGCCTCCTTGACCGTGATCTGGCACAGGGTGTCGAGCCGCGCGGCAAAGGCGGCGGTGAATTTCTCGGGCATGTGCTGCACGATCACGATGCCGGGCGAGACCCGCGGCAGCGCGGTGAGCACCTCTTCCAGCGCCTGCGTGCCGCCGGTCGACGTGCCGAGCGCCACCACACGCTCGGTGGTCGTCGTCATTGCGCGAGTGGCCGCCGGCAGGATGGCGTCGGCCGTGTGCTTGGCCGGCGCCACCAGGGGCACCTGGCCCGTGCCGGGCGCCAGGCGACGCACGTTGGCGCGTGCCGCGGCGCGCACGGTGGAGAGCAGTTCGTCCGCCGCCTCCTGCAGGAACTGCTTGAGCCCGATCTTGGGCTTGGTGACGATGGCCACCGCGCCGGCGGCCATCGCCTCCAGCGTGGTCTTGGCGCCCTTCTCGGTCAGCGTGGAGCAGATCACCACCGGCGTCGGCCGCTGGGCCATGATCATGCGCAGGAAGGTGATGCCGTCCATGCGCGGCATCTCGACGTCGAGCACGATCACGTCGGGCCACGACTGCTTCAGGCGCTCAATGGCGAGCACCGGGTCCGACACGGCCGCGATCACCTCGATGTCGGGCGCGGACTGCAGCAAGCCGCTCACGACCTGGCGCACCACCGCCGAGTCGTCGACCACCATCACGCGGATCGGGTCGCCACCAGCGCGCTTCATCGCGGTTCCAGCGACGAGAAGCCGGACGGCACCGCGCCCTGCTTCACCCACACGTTGCCGGTGGCGACGTCGAACACGATCTGGCGGTGGCCGACGCCGAAGAGGTTTTCGCTTGCGACGGCAATGCCGCGGTCACGCAGCAGCTCGCGCGCCGCTTCGCCGTTGCGCCGGCCCACGTTGAGCGGCCCGCGCTGCGACTGCGCGGGGAACATGTCGCCGCCGCCGAAGATCTTGCCCTCGCACCCGCCGGGGGCCACGCCGTAGCGCGCCAGGCCCGCGATCATCAGCGACAGCGCCTCGTCGCCATAACGCGCATCGGGTGGCCCGCTGCTCGCCTGGCCGCGCTCGGCCAGCAGGAAGTGCGACATCGCGCCCACTCGCAGGCGAGCGTTCCACAGCACGATCGACACGCACGACCCGAGCAGCGTGCGCATGCGCGTGCCGCCCGCGGCCACCGCGAACTCGCCCGGCTTGAGCACGATCTCGACAGGTGGGGCGGCGCTCACGGCTTGCGGTAGATCGACGGCGCCACCGGCACCACCGCATTGCTGATGTCGTTGAGGCTCTCGGAATGCCCGATCACGAAGTAGCCGCCCGGCTTGATCTGGCTCACGATGCGTGCGACGACCTGGCGCTTGGTCTCAACGTTGAAATAGATCATCACGTTGCGCAGGAACACCATGTCGAACGGCTGCGTGGAGGGCAGCGGTTCGTTGAGGTTGATCTGGCGGAACTGCACCTTCTGGCGCAACGAGCGATCGACGAGCAAGGTGCCCGCCTGTTCGCCCATGCCGCGCAGGCAGAAGCGCTTGAGGTAAGCCTGGGGAATGTGCCGCGTGCGCTCCAGCGGGTAGTGGCCAAGGCGTGAACGCTCCAGCACCCGGGTGCTGATGTCGGAGCCGATCAGTTCCCAGCCACTCTCGCCCAGCACGTCGGCCAGCACCATCGCGATGCTGTACGGCTCTTCGCCGCTGGAACAGGCGGCGCTCCACACCCGCATCGGCGCGCCGCGACCGCGGTGCGCCTGCGCCAGCTCGCGCAGCAGGTCGAAGTGGCGCGGCTCGCGGAAGAAGTAGGTCTCGTTGGTGGTGAGCAGGTCCACCGCCGTCTGCACCTCGCCGGCATCGCCGCTCTTGAGCAGCTTGAAGTACTCGGAGAAGCTCTGCAGCTGGCGAACCTGCAGACGCTTGGCGAGGCGGCCGCACACCAGCGCCTTCTTCCCGGGCGACAGGCTGATGCCGGCCGCGTCGTAGATGAAACGCTGGAAGTGGCCGAACTCGGTGTCGGTGATGACGTGCATGGTGGCGCGCGTGCTCCCTGGGGTGGTCGGAGTGAAGATTAGTAGCGCGTGAACTGCGACTCGTCGGGCTGCACGAGGTTGAAGCCGTTGGCGTTGCCGTGGTCGGCGCCATTCTTTCGGTCGGCCTTGCGCGGCGCGGCGGCCGGGCGGGCACTTCCGTTCACGCGCGGCTGCGCACGAGCGGGCGTGGCACGCACCGACGCGCCGGGCTGGTTCAGGCGGAAAAAGGCCATCGTCTGCTGCAGCTGCTCGGCCTGGCCGCTCATCTCCTCAGCCGTGGCGGCGAGTTCCTCGGAGCTGCTGGCGTTCTGTTGCGTGGTGGTGTTGAGCTGGTTCACGGCGGCGTTGATCTGCGTGACGCCCGAGAGCTCTGCTCTTCGGACGCGGCCGTGATCTCCTGCACCAGGTCGCTCGTCTTCTTGATGTTGGGCACCATCTGGTCGAGCAGGCGACCGGCCTTCTCGGCCAACTCCACGCTGGAGCCGGCCACGGCACCGATCTCCTGCGCCGCCACCTGGCTGCGCTCGGCCAGCTTGCGCACTTCGGCGGCCACCACCGCGAAGCCCTTGCCGTGTTCGCCCGCACGCGCTGCTTCGATCGCGGCGTTCAGCGCCAGCAGGTTGGTCTGGTAGGCGATGTCGTCGATGATGCCGATCTTCTGCGCGATCTGCTTCATCGCGACCACGGTCGCCTTCACCGCCTCGCCGCCTTCGGCCGCTTCGGTGGCGGCCTTGGTGGCCATGCCGTCGGTGACCTTGGCGTTGTCGGTGTTCTGGGTGATCGAAGCCGTCATCTGCTCGATGGAGGCGCTCGTTTCTTCCACGCCGGCCGCCTGCTCGCTCGACGCCTGCGACAGCGACTGCGCGGTGGCACTCACCTCTTCGGCCGCACCCGCCAGCGCCTCGGCGCCGCCGTTCACCTCGGCGACCACCTCCGAGAGCTTTTCCACCATCGCGTTCACATAGCGCTGCAGGTCGGCGAAGGTGCCCAGGTACTGGCCTTCCACCTTGCGCGTCAGGTCGCCTTCGGCCATCGCACCCATCAGCTCGACCACGTCGCGCACGCTGCGCAGGTTGCTGCGCGCCTGTTCGATGATCTGGTTGATGAAGGCCTTCTTGCCCGGCAGCTGCGGCATCGGGGCTTCGAAGTTGCCCTTGCCGAACTCGGCCACCACGCCCATCGCGAGCTTCTTCACCCCGATGTGTGCATTGACCATCTCGTTGACGCCCTGCGCCATGGTGCGGAAGTCGCCGTCGAAGCGCTGTGCGTCGATCACCACGTCGATGTCGCCCTTCTCATGCTCGGCCGACATGCGGTTCATCTCGGCGATCAGGCCCTTCAGGTTGCCGCGTACCTTCTCGATGGTGTCGTTGATGAAGGCCTTCTTGCCCGGCAGCGGCGCAAGCGCCGCCTCGAAGTTGCCTTTGCCGAACTCGGCCACCACGCCCATCGCAAGCTTCTTCACCGCGATGTGGGCCGCCACCATCTCGTTGACGCCGCGCGCCATGGTGCGGAAGTCGCCGTCGAAGCGTTGCGCATCGATGACCACGTCGATGTCGCCCTTCTCGTGCTCGGCCGCCATGTGGTTCATCTCGGCGATCAGGCCCTTCAGGTTGCCGCGCACCTTCTCGATGGTGTCGTTGATGAAGGCCTTCTTGCCCGGCAGCGGCGCAAGCGGCGCCTCGAAGTTGCCGCGACCGAACTCGGCCACCACGCCCATCGCAAGCTTCTTCACCGCGATGTGGGCGTTGACGAGGTCGTTCACGCCGACCGCCATCTCGCGCAGCTCGCCGGCATGGCGCTGCGGGTCGATGACGACATCGATGTCACCCCGCGCGTGCTCGGCATGCATGCGCAGCATGTCTTCGCGCAGCGCCTGCACGCTCTTCAGCAGCTTGTTGATCGACTCGGCACCGGCGCGCAGCGGCGCCGGCAGCGCGTGCGCGTCGAGCCGCCGCGAGAGGTCGCCCTCGGCGACCGCTGCCAGCACCCGCGTGAAGTGTGCATCGATGGTGTCGGCGTAGGCCGCTTCTTCCCGCCGCACACGGCCTTGGGTTTTCAACTGCAACATCATCTTCTCCCTGCTGACCGTTCAGCGTGTGGCTCCATCAAAGGCAGGAGCCGGGGCCCGTTCATTTCATCGCTCAGAACCTGGCGAAGTGGATCTCGTCCACTTCAGCCGAAACAGTGGCCGGACTGGGCTTGGCGCTGCTGCGCACCGTGGGCTTGCGGCGCGCGGGGGCTGCCGCCGTTGCCGGTGCGGGGCGGCTTGCCACGCTGCGCGCGGCCGTGCCCGAGAGCTTGAAGAAGGCCATGGTCTGCTGCAGCTGCTCGGCCTGGCCGCTCATCTCTTCGGCGGTGGCGGCCAGCTCCTCGGAGCTGCTGGCGTTGTGCTGCGTGGTCTGGCTCAGCTGGCTGACCGCGGCATTGATCTGGGTGACACCCGAGAGCTCTGCTCTTCGGACGCGGCCGTGATCTCCTGCACCAGGTCGCTCGTCTTCTTGATGTTGGGCACCATCTGGTCGAGCAGGCGGCCGGCCTTCTCGGCCAGTTCCACGCTGGAGCCAGCCACGTCGCCGATCTCCTGCGCGGCCACCTGGCTGCGCTCGGCCAGCTTGCGCACTTCGGCGGCCACCACGGCGAAGCCCTTGCCGTGCTCGCCGGCACGGGCCGCTTCGATCGCGGCATTCAGCGCCAGCAGGTTGGTCTGGTAGGCGATGTCGTCGATGATTCCGATCTTCTGCGCGATCTGCTTCATCGCGACCACGGTCGACTTCACCGCCTCGCCGCCTTCGGCCGCTTCGGTGGCGGCCTTGGTGGCCATGCCGTCGGTGACCTTGGCGTTGTCGGTGTTCTGCGAGATCGAGGCCGTCATCTGCTCGATGGAGGCGCTGGTCTCTTCCACGCCCGCCGCCTGCTCGCTCGATGCTTGCGACAGCGACTGCGCGGTCGCGCTCACCTCTTCGGCGGCACCGGCCAGCGACTCGGCGCTGCTGTTGACTTCCTGCACCACCTGCGAGAGCTTGCCCACGGTGTTGTTGACGTACTCCTTCATCTGGCCGAAGGCGCCGTCGTAGTCCTTGTCGATGGACTGGGTGAGGTCGCCTTCCGACATCGCGCCCATCACGCGCACCACGTCGTCGATGCTCTGGCCGGTGGTCGCCACCAGCTGGTTCAGGCCCTGGCCCATTTCCTTCTGGAAGCCTTCCAGGCCGTTCAGGTCGACACGGGCCTCGAAGTTGCCGCGGTTGGCGGCCTCGACCACCTCGCGCTGACCCGAGATCACCTGCTGCAGCCGGGCGACCATCTGCTTGACGGCGAAGAGCATGCTGCTGTCGTCGTTGGCGCGGGTCTCCACCTGCACCGAGAGGTCGCCGTGGGCCACCTTGGTGAGCAGACGGGCGGCATAGTCGGGCTCACCGCCGAGCTGGCGGGTGATCATGCGGGTGACCATCAGGCCGAGGCCGATGGCCAGCAGCACCGAGACCACCACCAAGATGGTGGTGACCAGCTTGGCCTGCGCGAGCGTGGCGATGCCTTGTTCATTGGCGGCCTTGGCCTGCGCGCTCAGCTCCTCGATGACGCGGTCCATGATGGCTTCCATCTCGACGGTGGCCTTGCGCGCATCGCCGTTGCTCAGCTCCACGCCTTCGTCGATCTTGCCGGCCGCGGCCAGCTCCGCCACCTTCGCCATGTAGCCGAGGTAGACGGGCAGTTGCGCGTCGAGCTCCTTCTGCAACGCCACTTCCTTGGCGCTGAGCGTGGTGCCGCGATAGGCCTGGATGGACTTGTTGAATTTGTCCATGTGGCCCTTGGCGCGCTCGACGGTCGACTTCAGGTCCTCCGCCTTCTTCATCGACAGCAGGCGCACATAGGCGCGTGCATGGGCCGACAGCCGGATCTGCGCCTCGCCGATTTGCTGCAGGCACACCACGTTGTTGTCGTAGGTGTAGCTGAGCATGCCGCCCAGCTGCGTCATGCGCGTGAGGCCATACACCCCGACGGCCGCGGTCAGCACCGAGCAGACCAGGAAGGTGATGGACAGCTTGTGTGCCAGCTTGAGGCGATAGAACCAGTTCATTTTGTGCACTCGCTTGAAGGACTTGGGATTGGAGGTGCGACAGCCCACCGAACCGGGTTCAGTCGCCTGTGGCGCCGAACGCGCCAGACATGGCGCCGAGGTCGTCCAACGACAGCACCCGGTCGACATCGAGCAGGATCACGAACTTGCCGCGCACCTTGCCCATGCCGTGAATGAAATCGGTGCGGATGCCCGCCCCGAAACTCGGTGCCGGCTCGATGGCCGCGGCCTCGATGTCCAGCACCTCGCTGACGGCGTCGACCACGACGCCGATGACCTGGCGCTCGTCGCGCGCCGCCACTTCGACGATCACGATGCAGGTGCGCTTGGTCACCTCGCCCGACTTGCGGCCGAAGCGCGCCTGCAGGTCGACCACCGGCACCACCGCGCCGCGCAGGTTGATGACCCCGCGCACGCAGGCCGGCATCATCGGCACCTCGGTCAGCGCGTGGTACTCGATGATTTCCTTGATCGCGAGGATGCCGATCGCATACGCCTCGCCGCCCAGCACGAAGGTCAGGTACTGCCCCGCCTCGGCGGCCTTGCGGGCACCGGCCGTGGCCAGCGCGCGGGCTTCAACTTCCACCATTGCACTCATGGGTTGCTCCTCAGAATTTGGCGAACTGCGATTCGTCGATCCCCACCGCCGCCAGGCCCAGGCCACCGGCCAGGCCGCCTGAGCCCGAGCGGCTCTCGCGCTGGCGTGCCGGCTTGCGGCGAGCCGGCGGTGTCGGGGCCGCGGCCACCGGCGCACCGCCTGCGGCCAGCTTGAAGAAGGCCATCGTCTGCTGCAGCTGTTCGGCCTGGCTGCTCATCTCTTCGGCGGTGGCCGAGAGTTCCTCGGAGCTGCTGGCGTTTTGCTGCGTGGTCTGGCTCAGCTGGCCGACCGCAGCGTTGATCTGGGTGACACCCGAAGACTGCTCTTCCGACGCGGCGGTGATCTCCTGCACCAGGTCGCTCGTCTTCTTGATGTTGGGCACCATCTGGTCGAGCAGGCGGCCGGCCTTCTCGGCCAGTTCCACGCTGGAGCCAGCCACGTCGCCGATCTCCTGCGCGGCCACCTGGCTGCGCTCGGCCAGCTTGCGCACTTCGGCGGCCACCACGGCGAAGCCCTTGCCGTGCTCGCCGGCACGTGCCGCTTCGATCGCGGCGTTCAGCGCCAAGAGGTTGGTCTGGTAGGCAATGTCGTCGATGATTCCGATCTTCTGCGCGATCTGCTTCATCGCGACCACGGTGGCCTTCACGGCTTCGCCGCCCTCGGTCGCCTCGGCCGAGGCCTTGGTGGCCATGCCATCAGTGACCTTGGCGTTGTCGGTGTTCTGCGAGATCGAGGCCGTCATCTGCTCGATGGACGCGCTCGTTTCTTCCACGCCGGCCGCCTGCTCGCTCGACGCCTGCGACAGCGACTGCGCGGTGGCACTCACCTCTTCGGCCGCACCCGCCAGGGCCTCGGCGCTGCCCTTGACCTCAGTCACCACACCCGAGAGCTTGGCAATCATGTTCTGCATGGCCTGCAGCAGCTGGGCGGTCTCGTCCTTGCCCTGCACCTCCACCCGCACGCTGAGGTCACCCTCGGCAAGGCGGTTGGCCGCATCCACGGCCCTGGAGAGGGGCCGCGTGACGCTGCGGCTGATGAGGAAGCCCAGCAGCACGCCGGCCAGCACACCGCCGATCACGACGGCGATCATCAGCGTGCGCGTGCTCGCGTAAAGGCGCGTCGTCTCGTCGGACGCATCGCGGGCGTTCGTTTCCTTGAGTTTCGTGGCTTCCGGTGAGCAAGTCGTCGAGCACGTTGGCCTTGGTGCGCACGGCCTCCAGGGCGCTTGTGAGCGTCTCGTCGCGCTGGGCCAGCTTCTGCGTCTTGGCCAAGGCCAGGGCGCGCTTCATCTCGCGCTGGTACTCCTCCCAGCCGGTGGCAAAGGAGGCCAGCTTCTGCTTGCCCTGCTCGGTGATGAAGAGCGGCCGCGCCTTGCCCATGTAGTCGGTGACGGCGGCGCTGTACTTCTCGATCGCCGCGAGGTGGTTGTCGCGTTCTTCGGCGGTGGTGGCCAGCAGGAAGTTGCCCCGCGCACGGCCGATGTAGATGAGGTTGATGTTGGCTTCCTTCACGTACGACAGGCCGAGCAGCTCTCGGTCGTACATGCGGTCGGCCATGTCGTTGATCTGGCCGGTGTTGCTGATGCCGATGGCACCGACGATGGCGCTGATGGCGGCCACGAGCACGAAGCCCGCGATGAGCCTCACGCCGATCTTGAGGTTGGAAAACACTTTCTATGACTCCCTGTGGGTGAAAAGAGGCCGGCGTCAGCTGGCCGACGTCGCGACAATCTGGGCCGCCGCGCTGGCGCGGACGGGGGGGACGGCATGCTGGGCCAGCGCCGGCACGTCGAGGATCAAGGCCACGTCGCCGCTGCCCAGAATGCTGGAGCCGCTGATCCCGCGCACCTGGCCGAACATCTTGGCCAAGGGCTTGATCACGGTCTGGGCCTCGCCCATCAGGTTGTCGACCACCAGCCCGAATTTCAGGCCGGCGTGCTTGACCACCACGATGTTGGGCCGTGTGCTCCTGGGGCCGCTCACGCTGAAGAACTCGCGCAGGCGGATGAAGGGCAGCACCTGGCCGCGCAGGTCCACGTAGTCGTGCTGGCCGCTGTCGTCCTTGAATTCGACGCACTCTTCGACCATCTCCAGCGGCACCACGAAGACCGCCGAGCCCACGCCGATCTGGAAACCGTTGATGATGGCCAGCGTGAGCGGCAGCCGCACGGTGACGGTGGTGCCGCGGCCGAGCGCGCTGTCGATGCCGACGCTGCCGCGCAGCGCGGTGATGTTGCGCTTGACCACGTCCATGCCCACACCACGGCCGGAGAGGTTGGTCACCTTCTCGGCGGTCGAGAAACCGGGCTCGAAGATGAGGTCGTAGATCTCGGCGTCGCTCAGCGACTTGCCGGCTTCGATGAGGCCGCGGTCCACCGCCTTGGCCAGGATCTTGTCTCGGTGCAGGCCGCCACCATCGTCGCTGACTTCGATGACGATGCTGCCGGAGTCGTGGTACGCATTGAGCCTGACGGTGCCACGGGCCGGCTTGCCGCGCTCGGCACGCAGCTCGGGCGATTCGATGCCGTGGTCCATCGCATTGCGCACCAGGTGCGTGAGCGGGTCGCCGATCTTTTCGACGACCGTCTTGTCGAGTTCGGTGTCTTCGCCGCTGACGGCGAGTTCGATGTCCTTGCCGGATTCGCGTGACACGTCGTGCACCACACGCTGGAAGCGACTGAAGGTGGCGCCGATCTTCACCATGCGCAGTTGCAGCGCGCTGTCGCGCACTTCTTCCACGAGGTTCGACAGCACCGAGTGCGCTTCCTGCAGTTCGACGTTGCGCGTGGCGCGCGAGATCAGGCTGGCGCCGGCGGAGGCGATGATGAGTTCGCCCACGAGGTTGATCAGGTGGTCGAGCTTGTCGGCGTCGATGCGGATCGACTGGCCTTCCTGGGCCTTGTCGCGGGCGCGCTTCTGCTTGTCGAGCGCCGCCTCCACCACGGTGGCGGGCGCACTGCCCTGCTGCACCAGCACGTCGCCGATCAGCGGCGTCGCGGCAGCCGGCTCGGCGGCGGTACGGGCATCGGCCTGACGCTGCAGCGCGGCTTCCAGCTCATGGGCGGTCACGGTGCCGGCGCGCACCAGCATCTCGCCCAGACGCACGCCTTCGTCGGGCATCTGCTTGAGCACCGCGAGATAGGCCTCGATCTGGCTGCGCGGCGGCACGATGACGAGCTGGCAGTCGTCGAGCACGAAGTCGAAGACGCTTTCGATCTTGGCCTTGTCGGCCTTGCTGCGCAGCGCGATCTCGAAGCCGAGGTAGCAGGACTCCGGGTCCATCTCGCCGGCCGGCGGCAACCCGTCGGGCAGCGTCACGATGCCGACGATGGTGCCCAGCGTGCCGAGGTAGCGCAGGAAGGACAGCGGGTCCATGCCGTTGCGCAGCACGTCGGGGCCGAAGCGCAGCGAGATGTGCCAGGCATCGTCGCCTTCGCCAGCGTCGGCGGCCGCGATGCGTTCGACCGGCACTTCGATCTCGGCCACTTCATGCTTGGGCGCGAGGTAGGTACGCAGCTGCACCAGCAGCGGTTCGCCGCGGGCGATGAGCGCTGCGTCGGGGTTCACCGGGTCGGTCTCGGCCGCATCGACGAGGGCGCGCAGGTGGTCGGCGCACTGGAGCAGCAGCGCCACCAGCGCGTCGTCGGCGTTCACCCTTCCGTCGCGCACCTCATCGAGCACGCTCTCGGCCACGTGGGTGAAGGCCACCAGCGGGTCGAGCCCGAAGAGGCCGGCCGAACCCTTGATGGTGTGCGCCGCGCGGAAGATCGCGTTGACGGTCTCGGTGGGGTCGTCACTCTGGCGGATGCCCAGCAGCGCGGCCTCCATGTCGTCGAGCAGCTCGCGGCTTTCTGCAAAGAAGGTCTGCAGTGCCTGGTCCATGTCCATCTGGTTTCTCCCTCGGAAGGTCGATCAGGCCGCGACGACCAGCGGGTCGCCGAAATGGGCGGCGAGGTCGAGCAGCTGCAGCACGTCGACGACGACTGCGCTGTGGCGCACGAGCCGCAGCTCATGGCCCTTGCCGGCGGCCTCGCGCTTGGCCAGCAGCAGGAGCTGCACGCCGGCGGTGTCGAATTCGGTCACGCCGGACAGGTCGATCTCGAGCTCCGGCGAAGCCTCGATGGCCTGCAGCAGCACGGGCTTGAGTTCGGCGGCGCGGTAGATGCTGAATTCGCCGTCGATGCGCAGGGTCTGCGCCGCGGTGGCCATCGCGGCCTTTTTCTTCGATGCCATGGTCGTGCTCCCGCGTTCAGGGAAGCACGAGCTTCTGCACCACGTCCAGCAGCTGGTCGGGGCGGAAAGGCTTGACGATCCAGGCCTTGGCGCCGGCCATCTGGCCTTCCTTCTTCTTGGCCTCTTGCGACTCGGTGGTCAGCATCACGATCGGGGTGAACTTGTAGGCCGGCATGGCCTTGACCGCCTTCACCAGGCTGATGCCGTCCATGTTGGGCATGTTCACGTCGCTGATGATGAGGTGGACCTTCTGGCCGGTCAGCTTGGCCAGCGCCTCCTTGCCGTCACCGCCCTCGATCACGTCGTAGCCCTTCTGCTTCAACGCGATGCTCACCACCTGTCGAACCGACGCGGAGTCGTCGACGATCAAAATGCTCTTGCCCATGGAAAGGTCCCTGTCGTGTTGTGGATCTCTGAATCGGTCAGAAGAAGGTGACTTCTTCGTTCTTCGGCCCGCTGGCGGCGGCGCCGCTGCCGTGCGTTTCGCGCTCCTCGGCCATCGCGTAGGTGCTCTCGAGTTCGGCCAGCATCGCGGCCACGTCGAATGCGGCCAGGCGGCCGGTGCGCTCGAAGTCCTGGCCCTGGCGCTCCAGCTCGGGCGCAAGGCCTTCCATGCTCTGGCGCACATGCGCCATCACCTGGCTCACGCGGTCCTGGAACTGCAGCTGCACCAGCGCCTCGCCCACCTCGGCCTGGATGCCCAGGCTTTCGCGCTTGAGCACGTCGGCCGATTCGGCGAGCGCGGCGGTCACGTTGCGAAAGCCGTCGAGCACGCCGTTGATCGAGGCCTCGCAGCCGCTGATCGACGCCTGCTCGCGCTTGGCCGAGGCCTGCGCGCTGTCGTGGGCGTGGCCGATGGCCTCGGCCACCACGTTGACCTTCTCGGCCATGCGGCGGCCGGTCTCACCCGACATCGCCGACAGCTTGCGCACCTCTTGCGCCAGCACCGAGAAGCTGCGGCCGCTCTCGCCGGCGTGTGCGGCCTCGATGGCGGCGTTGATCGCGAGCAGGTTGGTCTGCGACGCGATGCTCGCCACTTCGGCGGCCATCTGGCGCAGCTCTTCGATGAAGCGGCTGAGCGACTGCACATCGGCACGCATCGCGTCGTTGCTCGACGTGGCCTGGCGCAGCGTGTCGAGCACGGTGTTGAGTTCGGCGCCGCTCTTGTGCAGCACCTCGCCCACGCCGGCTTCACCGCCGGGCGTGTGGCCGCTGGCCAGGTCCGAGGCCTTCATCGCACTGTCGAGCTTGTCGACGATGCCGGCGAAACGCACGCTCAGCGACGAGATCGCGGTCTCCATCTGCAGGCGCGAGCTTTCGACCTGGCCGCGCCACACGGGCACCAGGTCGCGGCCGAGGTTGGCACAGGCGGCCACGTGCGCGGCGATCTCGGCCTGCATCGCGGCGCGGCGCGCGTTGGCGCTGCGGTCCATCGCCACGCCGGCGATCAGCAGCAGCGCACCGGCGGGCCAGGCCCACACGGTGGCGGCGGCTCCAAAGGCCCACACGGCGGCGGCGGCGGTCAGGCCGAGCACACGGCCGGGCCAGTCGGTCCACAGCGCTTGGCCGGGCAGGCGCAAGCGGGAGGGCAGGCTGGCGGGCGGCGACGCGCTGGAAAGGGAGGGGTGGGTCACGAGGTGGTTCATGCAAGGGTTTTCGACAATCATCGAAGTCGGCAGCACCACGTGATCGACCGATTAAGGCGTGGCTGAAGCGCCTTTTTCCTTTTGTTGTCAGTAAGTGTGTGCGCACCAAGAAAACTTAGATGCGACGCAGCAAATCAGTAGACAGAAACTATTGAAATACACGAACTGAACGCTCGGGATTTCCGGTCTTGCGTCGGGAAGCGTCGGGCCGCGGCATGGTCAGCCCCGATGGCAGCGCGGGGCGAGGTCCCTAGACTGGCCGCTTCTCGACCGCCCTCACCTTCCATGCAGACCTGGCGCCTCGCGCCGCACAGCGGCCCCCGTCATGACGTGCAGACGAGCCTGGCCGGCCTCATCGGCACGGTGGGCAGCGAGTCGTTTGCGCAAACGGCGCTGCTGCATGTGAACCGCGCGCTGCACGCAGGCTCGTGGGCGGTGTACCGCGTGTGGAAGGACCGTGCGCCGGTGCTGCACTTCTCATCGGCCCACGGCGTGCGCGACACCACGCGCGACTGCTTCGCCGCCTACCTCGACGGGCTGTACCGCCGCGACCGCACCTTCGACGTCGCGGAACAGGGCACGGCGATGCTGCGCCTGAGCGCGCACGACATCCCCAACCCCGACCACCGGGAAGCCATCTACAAGCGCCACGGCGTGAGCGAGCGGCTGTCGATCGCCGAGCCTCAGCCCGACGGCGGCGTGCTGGCGGTCAACCTCTACCACCACGAGCACCAGGGGGCGTTTGCCGATGGGGAGCTGCAGAACTTCGAGCAGCTCGCGGCGGGCCTGCTCGCCACGGTGCGGCGGCACATCGAGACTCACCGAACCCGCCGAATCACTGCGGCCCGATGCGGCGCAGCTGCGCGCCGCCCTGCAACGCCGCCACCCCGAGATGCCCGCGCGCGAACTCGACGTGTGCGCGCGGCTGCTGCAGGGGCTGAGCTACGACGGTATCGCCGCCGACCTCGGGCTCTCGGTGGCCACCGTCAAGACCTACCGCCGCCGCGCCTTCGAGCGCATGGGGCTGCACTTCAAGAGCGAGCTGTTTGCGACGTTTGTCGGCCAGATGTAGCGGCCAGGGTGGTTGCCACTAAGCGCCCAGGCGCTGCAGCACGCGGGCGAGCGCCTGCACGGCAAAGTCGACCTGGTCGCGCTCGACGACGAGCGGCGGCGCGAGTCGCACCACCGTGTGGTGCGTGTCCTTGGTGAGCACGCCTTCGTGCATCAGCGCCTCGCACACGGCGCGTGCCGAGGCAAAGGCCGGGTCGATCTCCACGCCGATCAGCAGGCCGCGGCCGCGCACCTCGGTGATCGCCGGATGCGCCAGCGCTCGCAGCTGCGCCATCAGATAGGCGCCCTGGTCGGCAGCGCGGCGCACGAGCTGCTCGCGCTCCAACAACAACAAGGCGGCATCGCCGACCGCCGCGGCGAGCGGGTTGCCGCCAAAGGTGCTGCCGTGGTCACCGGGGGTGAACTGCGCCATCACGTCGTCGCGGGCCAGGAAGGCGCTCACCGGCAGCAGCCCGCCGCCGAGCGCCTTGCCGAGCGTCAGGCCGTCGGGTTTCACGCCTTCGTGGTCGCAGGCGAGCAAGGCGCCGGTGCGGCCGAGGCCGGTCTGCACCTCGTCGCAGATCATGAGCACCTTGTGGCGGGTGCAGATCTCGCGCACCGCGGCCAGGTAACCCGCGGGCGGCACGATGATCCCCGCCTCGCCCTGGATGGGCTCGACGATGAAGGCCGCGGTGTGCGGTGTGATGGCGGCTTCGAGCGCCTGCGCATCGCCGAAGGGCACGCTGGCGAAGCCCGGTGCAAAGGGGCCGAAGCCGTCGCGGTACTGCGCTTCGCTGGAGAAGCCGACGATGGTGGTGGTGCGCCCGGCGAAGTTGCCTTCCGCCACCAGGATCTGCGCTTGCCCCTCAGGCACGTGCTTCACCTTGTAGGCCCACTTGCGCGCGGCCTTGATCGCGGTCTCGACCGCTTCGGCACCGCTGTTCATCGGCAGCGCCCGCGCCATGCCGGTCATGCGGCACAGGCGCTGCAGGAAGGGACCGAGCTGGTCGGTGTGGAAGGCGCGGCTCGTCACCGCCAGCCGCCCGGCCTGCTCGGTGAGCGCGCGCACCAGCACCGGGTGGCTGTGGCCGAAGCTCACCGCCGAGTAAGCCGACATCATGTCGAGGTATCGCCGGCCGGCGTCGTCAAACAGATAGGCGCCAGCACCGCGCGTCAGCACGATGGGCAGCGGGTGGTAGTTGTGGGCGCCGTAAGCGGCTTCGAGGTGAACCGGCGAGGGCTGCGCAGGGGCGGCCAGGCGCAGCGCGGCGGCACGGGCGGCAGTGGTCATGGGCGTGCTTTCCATAGAGATAGAGGCACTCTAGGCGTGCCGGCGCGAAATGTGCGTGCCAGTTGTTGCGCACACCAGGCCATCGGCGCACGATCCGTTCATCCCTCAGGAGAACGCCGTGCCAGTCACTCCACTCGACACACTTGACCGCAAGATTCTCACGGCACTGCAGGCCGACGGCCGGGCCAGCAACGTGGAGCTGGCCGCACAGGTGCACCTCTCGGCGCCGCAGTGCTTTCGCCGCGTGCGGGCCTTGGAAGAGCGCGGCGTGCTGCGCGGCTACCGGGCGCTGGTGCAGCCCGAGGCGCTGGGCCTGGGCGTGATGGCCTACGTCAGCCTCAACATCGACGGCGGCCAGTTCGGGCGTGTGCGCGAGATCGAGGCAGAGATCCGTGCCTTTCCGCAGATCCTTGAATGCCACACGGTATCGGGCGACAGTGACTACTTGCTCAAAGTGGTAGCGCGTGACCTGAAGAGCCTGAGCCAATTCCTCACCGACCAGCTGATGCAGGTGCCGGGCGTGGACGACGTGCGCTCGATGATCTGCCTGGAAGAGGTCAAGGCACCCTCGCCGCTGCCGGTCGATCTGTCACCGTAATGTCCGCCAATCGCACATGGGCGGCGATTAGCAATGGCATTGATGATGGTCAATAACTATATTGGGCGCATCGTTCCACGACGCAAAACCGCCCATGAATGCGTTTGCCCGCTCCGGTTTCGAACCCGACGACGCCCTCGCCGCCCCAGGCGGTGACACCGCGAGCGGCCCGCACAAGCGTGACCTGATCGCCGGTCTGGAAAAGGGTCTGGCCGTGATCGAGGCCTTCGACCAGGACCGCCCGCGCCTGACCATCAGCGAGGTCGCCACCCGCTGCGGCCTGACCCGCGCCGCCGCCCGCCGCTACCTGATCACCCTCGAATACCTGGGCTACGTCACGAGCGACCGCCGCATGTATTCGCTCAGCCCCAAAGTGTTGCGCCTGGGCCAGAGCTACATGCACTCGGCGCGGCTGCCGCGCATCGTGGCGCCCGAGCTGCACAAGCTCGCCTACGCGCTGAAGGAAGCCTCGTCGGCCGGTGTGCTCGACGGCAACGACGTGATCTGCATCGCCGCCACCGAAGCGGGCCGCCTGGTCTCGTCGACCCTGCAACCGGGCACGCGCGTGCCGGCCTACTGCACCGCCAACGGCCGTGTGCTGCTGAGCGCGATGCCGCAGGCCGAGGTGGAAGCGTGGCTCGCCCGCCAGAGCTTCGAGGCGCGCACGCCGCACACCGTGATTGACCGCGACAAGCTTGCCGCCGAGATCGCGCAGATCCGCCTGCGCGGCCACGCTGCCGTCGACCAGGAATTCGAGCTCGGCCTGCGCACGATCTCCGTGCCGCTGAAGAACTACCGCGGCGAAGTGCTCGCCGCCATCAACGTGAGCGCCCAGGCCTCGCGCATGAGCATGGACCAGCTGGTCAGCGAATGCCTGCCGGCCCTGCTGCAAGCCCAGGCCCGCCTGCGCAGCACGCTCTGACCACAGGAGACACCCCATGAGAGTCCAGGTCGCCATCATCGGAGCAGGCCCCTCAGGCTTGCTGTTAGGCGCCAAGCTGCACCGGGCCGGCATCGACGCCATCGTCATCGAACAGCGCAGCCCTGAGTACGTGCTCGGCCGCATCCGCGCCGGCGTGCTGGAACAAGGCTGCGTCGACATGATGGACGGCCTGGGGCTCGGCGCACGCATGCACGCCGAAGGCCTGGTGCATGGCGGCTTCAACCTCGGCTACCGCAACACCCACCACCGCATCGACCTGCACGGGCTGACCGGCAAGAACGTGATGGTCTATGGCCAGACCGAAGTCACGCGCGACCTGATGGACGCCCGCGCCGCCTGGGGCGCGAAAACGGTGTACGAGGCCGAGAACGTGCGCATCCACGGCTTCGACGGCAACACGCCGTCGGTCACCTACACGAAGGACGGCAAGACGCACGAGATCCAGTGCGACTACATCGCCGGCTGCGATGGCTTCCACGGCGTGAGCCGCGCGAGCGTGCCTGCGCAAAGCATCCAGCACTACGAGCGCGTCTACCCCTTCGGCTGGCTGGGCGTGCTGGCCGACGTGCCGCCGGTCGCGCACGAGCTCATCTACTCCAACCACGAGCGTGGCTTCGCGCTGTGCAGCATGCGCTCGAAGACGCGCAGCCGCTACTACATCCAGTGCTCGCTCGACGACAAGGTCGAGGCCTGGAGCGACCAGGCCTTCTGGGACGAACTGCGCCGTCGCCTCGACCCCGAAGCGGCCGAGAGCATGGTCATCGGCCCGTCGATCGAGAAGAGCATTGCGCCGCTGCGCAGCTTCGTCGCCGAGCCGATGCGCTTCGGCCGACTTTTCCTCGTGGGCGACGCCGCGCACATCGTGCCGCCCACCGGCGCCAAGGGCCTGAACCTCGCGGCAAGCGACGTGCACTACCTCGCGCACGGCCTCATCGAGCACTACACGGACAAGAGCGCGGCCGGCCTCGACGCCTACTCCGGCCGCGCGCTGCGCCGCGTGTGGAAGGCGGTGCGCTTCTCGTGGTGGTTCACCGCGCTGATGCACAAATTCCCGCCAGCCCAGGGCGACACCGGCGCCATCAGCCAGAAGATCCAGGAGGCCGAGATCGACTACCTGCTCGGTTCGCAGGCGGCGATGACCTCGCTGGCGGAGAACTACGTGGGGCTGCCCTACGAAGTGTGAGTCGGCGGGGCGAAAGGATTGACATGGCACTGGCAAAGAAAAAACGTGTCGGCAAGAGAACGATCTCGGCCAAGCAGGTTCGCAAGACGGCAAGCGGCCGCAAGCGCCGCAAGGCCGACGGCACCCAGCCGTCGCGCGTGCTGTTCCCGACGCCGGCCCCCGCGGCGGCCTGACGGCACTGAGCGCGCCAGGCGCTCGCGGTGGACGCTATCTGCATCAGCCAGGCAGCGCAACCCAAGCGCCAGCGCGTTTTGCACCACACCGCCACCGGCGGTGTGCCGAAGACGCACCAGCCGCCGCCAGACGCCGACCTCTGCAGCAGCGTTTCGGCATGCACGCTCAGCCGTTCCGGCTTGGAGCGTGACCCTTCCAGAGTTCAGCGCTTTTTCTTGCGTTTGCGCGAGGGCGCGGCGTTCACGAACGACTTGCCGGTCCAGAAATCAACGATCTGCTGGGTGGCGGCCGTCTGCGCGGTAGCGACCTCGCGCCTGGCCGCCGCGGTGGCATGACCACGCACGGTGTTCGCGGTCCGGTTGGCGGCACTCAGCCAGGCACTCATGAAGGGGTTCTTGGCGAGCCAGGGGTTGCGCATGGTCTGCTCCTGCTGGCAGTGGTGAAGGGGCCACCATCTTGGGCCGCGTGGGCGGGCTTGTCATTCACACGAGGTGCTGATATCGCGTGGGCCGGTTCCTACTTGTGGGAGTTCGGCGGTTTCGCTCGGCAAGCCAGTCGTTTCGTTGCATGCTGTCGGCCTCACTCAAAAGAAGGCAAGCGGAGGCGACAAACCGGCGTCGGGGCTCGGAGCGCAGTCAGATCGCGACAAGCCATACTCCCAATCCAGCCAGCGGAACGTGTCACGCGCCTGTACGACATGCATCCAATCAACGCCATCGTCTATGTCAGCGCCAGCGTTCTGCCGATGAGCGATGGAATGCTCGAAGCCCTCCTGGTCGAGGCGCGGCAGCTAAACCTGGAGAGCGGTGTCACCGGAGCCCTGATTTACAGCGACGGCATATTCATGCAGTACTTCGAGGGTGAACCCGAGCCCATGGAGCATACCTACGAGCGCATCCGAAAAAGCCGCAAGCACACTCGCATCGTCGAACTGATGAATGGACCGATCGACGTTCGTGAGTTTCCCGACTGGCAGATGGCGTTGGCCCAGCCCTCCCACTCGGAGCTGCTGGCCATCTCGACGGCGAACTGGGTCGTGCAAGGCGCACGGTCGGGAGCCCGAGGTCGCGGCTCGGTGGGGCTGACGCTTCTTCGAGACTTCTGGCGCCGCAGGGCGCCCGCTGCATGAGCCTGGCGCCGCGGTCGAAGGCACTAGCCGGTGGTGCTGTTCTCCGCAGGAACAGCGTGCCTCGCCACCTTCCCAGACGCGCCAGGCGATTCTTGAAAACGGTTCAGCACGAGATACAAAGTGAGGCCCCGACCCGCATCGACGGACTGCCCCACTTCCCCGCCCTGAGCTTCGACCAAGCGGCGAGCCAGCATCAGGTTCAGGCTGGGTGACTCCATCACATGTGTGGTGCCGAGGCCCATCGGCTGCGATACCTGAACCTCGATTCGAAAGCGCTCCGGTCCCTGCAGCAAGGCACGCACCGTGATGCCGCTGCCCTCGGACGCCATCTCCACAGCGTGCGACAGGTGGTTCAGCAAGGCCTGCTTCAGGCCCGCGGGGTCTGCCACCACCTCTGCAACCTCGGCCTTCACGTCCACCGTGACGCCCAGCCTCCTGCGCACCAGCCGCGTATGCAGCAGGTCCGCCACGCGCGCGATCAACTCGTCGAGCGTCACGGGCTCAGGAAAGAACTCGTGGCCGCCCGCATCGACCTTCGACAACTCGAGCACGTCGTTGATGAGCCGCAGCAGGTGAACCCCACTGCTGTGGACGTGCTTGGCAAATTCTTCTCGCTTGGGGGAATCGGGCGCCAGCCCGCCTGAAGCGAGGATCTCCGAGAAACCGATGATCGCGTTCAGGGGCGCGCGCAGCTCATGCGACAGGCTGCCCAGGAAGAGGTTCTTCTCACGTATCTGCAGTTCGGTCTCGCGTCGTTCCGCCATCAGGCGCGCGTTCGCGGCGACCACCTCCGCCAACTCGTTCCGAGTGGCCTGGAGCTCAGCTGCGAGGCCTCCGCGCGCGCGGCTGCAAACGGCCTCTCGCAGCCCCTCCCAACGAAAGAAGCGTAACACCTTGTCCCCGGAAGTGGACCGGCACGACGCCGGCCTGTAGGCTCAGCAAATGGCATGCCCCATTCGGGTGCAAAGCTCAGGCGGTTTGCAGGGCCCGGATGAAGGCGTCTCGCTCCAGCGGCTTGTGAAGCAAGACGACCTCGGAAGGGAGCTGGCCGAACTCGGCGAGTTCCTTCGCGTTCTTCGCCGAGACGGCGATCATCAGCTTGGGTCGGGTCTCGGCGTCTGCAAGGACGTTGCGGATCATTTCGAACCCGTCCATGTGGGGCATGTGGACGTCGGTCACCACGATCTCGGGTGCGAACTTGGCGATCATCACGAGCCCCTGGAACCCATTGCTCGCCACTCTCAGCTGCGCCCCGGGAAGGGCCGCCTGCACCAGGGTCGCGAGCAACTCGCGGTCCATGAGATCGTCGTCGACGATCACGACCTCGACCAGCCGCTGCGAGCCGGGCGCGGCCGAGTCCACGGGCACGTCGACGGATGTCTGCTCGTACTGCGCAAACAGCGTCTCCGCGCTCTTGGCGTCGATGCGGCGGTGGCCGCCCGGCGTCTTCCAGGCCTTCAGGCGCCCGGAATCCACCCAGCGCTGCACCGTCTGGAGCGATATGCCCAGACGCTTGGCGACGTCGATCGTCGAGTAGGAGCGCGGGCCATCGGTCATCCAGGAATCTTACGCAAGGCCCGTGCCCTTGTCCCTATTGCATGGCCGAATCCAGTGGCGCGCCCACCAGGCCCATCGACGGGCCCGACATCAACGACTCGATGTCGAGCAAGATGAGGGTGCGGTCCTCCACCGACGCGATGCCGTTGATGAACCGGGTCTCCGAAGCTCGACGCCATTTCAGGCGCAGGCCGGATGTCAGCGGGCGCCAGCGCCAGCACATCGCTCACCGAGTCGACCACTACGCCCACGAGCCGTTGGCAGACGTTGAGCACGATCACGACCGTGAACGCGTCGACGTCGGCCCGCTCGCAATCGAAGGTCATGCGCAGGTCGACGACCGGCATGATGACGCCTCGCAGGTTCTGCACTCCCTTGACGAAGCGCGGTGAATTCGCGATGCGCGTCGGGGCTTCATACGACCGGATCTCCTGCACCTTGAGCAGGTCGATTCCGTATTCCTCGGCGCCGAGCCGGAAGCTGAGGTACTCGGCCGATGCGGCCGCTGCAGGCCGCATGGCGGCGACCTGCTGGGCGACCTGCATGCCTTCGTGAATCATTTCCATGGCGATTCCTTTGAGCAGGTAGTCAGAACGACGACCACTCGTCTTTGACCTCGCCCTGCGCAGGCGCGGTCGCGGGTGCTGCGCTGTCGGCCTTCTTCGTCCGCGCCTTGCGTTCGACCATCTTGCGCACGGGAGCCGCGGCAGCCACGGGCGCCACTGAAGGAACGCTCGCGCCATGGCTGCGGTGGTTGTTGTCGAGCGTGAAGATGCCCACCGCCTCCACCAGGCGAGAAGCCTGCTGGTTGAGGCTGTCAGCCGCCGCCGCGCTTTCTTCCACGAGTGCGGCGTTTTGCTGCGTAACCTGGTCGAGCTGGCTCACCGCGTCCCCGATCTGGCTGATGCCTTGGGTCTGCTCGTGGGTGGCTGAACCGATCTCGCCGATCAGATCGCTGACGCGTTTGACCTGCGACACGATCTCGTCCATCGCACGACCGGCTTCGCCGACCTGCTGGCTGCCGGCTTCCACCTTCTCCACGCTTTCGGTGATGAGCCCCTTGATTTCCTTCGCGGCACCGGCCGAGCGCTGCGCCAAGGTGCGCACTTCGCTCGCCACGACGGCGAAGCCACGGCCTTGCTCACCGGCGCGCGCTGCTTCCACGGCGGCGTTCAGGGCGAGGATGTTGGTCTGGAAGGCAATGCCATCGATGACGCCGATGATGTCGGCGATCTTCTTGCTCGACGCGGTGATGCCTTCCATCGTCTGCACCACCTGACCCACCACGGCGCCACCCTGGCCCGCCGCGTGCGTCGCGGTGGCAGCGAGTTGCGTCGCCTGGCGTGCCGTGTCGGCGTTGGTCTTGACCGTCGCCGTGAGTTGCTCCATCGACGCGGCGGTCTGCTGGAGGTTGCTGGCCTGCTCCTCGGTGCGCTGGCTGAGGTCTGCATTGCCCGTCGCGATTTGCGAAGAGCCGGTCGCGATGCTGTCGCTGCTCGCACGCACCTGGCTCACCACCTTGCGCAGTGACTGCTGCATGTGGTCCATCGCTGCCACCACGCTGCCCGGCGCTGCGCGGGACGTGTCGATGCGGGTGGTGAGGTCACCCGTGGCAACGGCGTTCGCCACCATCGCCACGTCACCCGGTTCGCCACCCAGCGACCGCGTGATGCCGCGGGTGATGAGCACACCGAGAACCACGCCGAACACGGCGCTGACCGCCGTCAGCACACCCATCGCGATGCTCATGAGCTTGAACAGCGCCGTGCCTTCCTTGGACGCGGTGGCACCGTTCTCCTCCTTCAGCTTGGTGAGGAAGGTGAGTTGGTCATCGACCACCTTGTTGGATTGCTTGACTGCAACGTCCAGCTTTGCGAGTTCAGGATCAGGGGCTTGCAGCGCCTTGCCGCTGGCCGCTGCGAAATAAGCTTCACTCGCGGGCAACCAAACCTTGATCATGGCTTCGAGCTTGTCAAACTCGTCCTGCCCCTTCTTCAGATAGAAGAGCGGGCGAGCCTTGTCGAGCCACATGCGCATGCTGTCGACGGACTCCTGAAAGGTCTTGCGCGCGGCTTGCCGGTCGGCATCGGTGGTGGCCAGGGCGAATTGGCCCCGCGCTCTCGCCGCGTAGATCAGGTTGATGTTGGCTTCCTTGACGTGGGAGATGCCGAGCAACTCCTTCTCGTAGAGGCTGTCATTCACACTGTCGAGCCGCATCAGCCCGTTGATGCCAAAGGCCGCGACCAAAGCGCCCATAACGATGAGGGCGGCGAAAGCCAGTGCGAGACGCGCACCGAGCCGAATTTGCTTGAACATGATTACTCCGCTGATGAGGTGGGCGCCGTTGTCGCCTTACCGGTTATCGGGCGTTTTCCGCCAACATCTGAGGGAAAAGTACCGATTTGGTCATTTTGGACGTTTTGACCAGGATCGATCTTGCGAAGTAAAGGGTGGCTGCTCACCAGTTGGTTGTTTAACGGGGAATCAGCGTTTGCATGGTGCGACGTGTTCCAGATCTTCGACATGGCCGATCCGTGAGCGACTGCTCCGACTCGAGACCAGCTAGGCCACGGCCAGCAGCGCTTCAGGTTCTGACACCAAGTTCTCCCGCTCACTTACGCGGCCATCCCATCCTTGCAGTTGGTAACGCCTTCCGTACGCGGGCCTCAGGCAGCATGCTTGGCACAGGGAGACACAACATGAACCGCACACCTTTCGCCCGCTCGACCGTCTGGGGCCTGAGCCTCTCGATCGCCGCCACGGTGCTGGTGGCCGGCTGCGGCGCCGGCACCGACACCACCTACGAAGCGGCCCCTGCGCCCCCGGCCCCCGCGCCAGCGCCCGCGCCCGCCCCCGCACCCAGCCCGGCGCCTGCCCCGGCCCCGGGCAACGCGGTCACCTATTACTTCTCCGACTGCCAGGCCGGCGCCCACAGCGCCTGCGTGCCCGGCAACAACGCCAACACCGGCACCAGCCCGAGCGCGCCGAAGCGCACGCTGGCCGGCCTCAACCTCGACACCCTGCCCGCCGGCAGCCAGCTGCTGTTTGCCCGCGGCGGTGCCTGGACCGGCTTCAACGTGCAGGTGCACAACCTCAACGCCACCGCCGCCGCGCCGCTGGTGTTCGACAGCTACACGCCCGCATGGGGTGGCACGGCGCGGCCGTGGCTCGTGGCCGGCGGCGCGTTCTACGCCTTCCAGACCAGCCACTACAACCGCACCGAAGACAGCGGCGGCTACGTCTTCCGCAACCTCAAGCTCGACGGCAATGGCCAGCCGGGCTGGGGCATCCACCTGCGTAACCTGTCGCACGACATCCTGATCGAGAACCTCGAGATCACCGGCTTCGAGATCGGCCTGCACTTCCAGAACGAAAGCCCGATCGGCAATGTGATGGTGCGCAACAACCACATCCACCGCAACGGGTCGATGGGCATGCTGGGTTCGTCGGTCAACCTCACCTTCGAGGGCAACACCTTCGAGGCCAACAACTTCTCGGGCAGCGCCTTCAACCACGCCATCTACCTGGGCGGCCGCGGCACCAACGGCGTGATCCGCAACAACACCTTCGTGCGCAACTCGGTGTGCACCCGCGCGCCCTGCGCCGACAACAGCCCGGTCGACGCCACGCTCTGCCGCGGCGGCAACGTGACCGTGCACGGCCAGTGGGACGGCCTCCTGATCGAAGGCAACACCATCGAGCAGACGGCCGGCACCGGCAGCTGCTACGGCTTCTCGATCACACCGGGCTACACCTCGGCCGAATACTTCCGGCGCGTGGTGGTGCGCGGCAACACGGTGTCGAACGTCGGCTGCGGCATCTGCGTGGGCGCGGCCAACGCCCCACTGATCGAGAACAACCGGCTCTTCAACACGCAGAACCGGCCCGTGACCCCGGCCGTGCTCGGTGCCCACGTCGACAGCGCCGGCAGCGGCGGTGACGACGTCGACAACGGCGGCATCGTGCGCAACAACACGCTGTGCAACACCTATTCCGGCCAGGGCCACCAGTTCCTCGTGGCCATCAACGCGGGCAGCTACACCCACACCGGCAACGTGATCCGCAACGGCGCCGACGCGAGCACCGGGCCCTGCGCACGCTGAAGCCTCGCAGGCCTGACGCTAGGTGGGATCGATCCCTCTGACACGCCCGGGCGAACGACCGGGCTTGAAGGTCAGCACTTCGCCCGACCACGAGCACAGGTGCTGCAGGCGATCACTCGCGTGGATCTCGACGCCCCATTGGTCGCTGAGATAGACAAGCCAGTCCCAGCCGGCCTTCGTCGCGACGCGGCAGTGCTTGAACTCCACGCGCGCTCCGACCGCGAAATACGGCTGGAGCCGCGGCAAGACCCGCAGGACCGCATCGTCCAGCATCTCCTTGAGGCTGAAGCCACCCCAGCCTTGTTCGTCATCAGAGACCATCGTGGCGGAACCGCCGGGGCCGTCCAGCATGCCGTGCCCCCAGAGCCGCAGCACACCGATGCTGCGCTGCTGGCCGCCGGTGGCGTTGATGACGACATCGATGAGCGCCGCGATGCGATTCGACACCGGATGGAACGGGATCAGCGTGCCTCTGAGGCTCTGGCTCTTCACCTGGTTCATGACACTGATCGCCGATGCATCGACGACGTTCAACACGAGCTTGTCTGCCAGCGCCATACCGTTCCCCTGGCCGCCGCGCCCTCGCAGCGAGCCCGGTCAAGATACGACGCGGCACGGCCGGCGTGCCCCCCTAGAGTCGCAAGCAACCCTGATCTGCGGGGGACATCAGCCGTTCACACCCGCGCTCAGGCCTTGGCGACGGCGAGCCAGCGCTCCAGTTGCTCGGGCGCGGCCAGCAGCGCTTCGCTGCGGTCGCGGTGCACCACCTGGCCGCGGTCGAGCACCACCGCCTGGTGCGTGATCGGCAGGATCATGCGAGGGTTCTGCTCGACGATGATGGCCGACATGCCTTCGTCCTTCACCACGCGGGCGATGCTGCGCAGCAGCTCTTCCACGATGATCGGCGCGAGGCCCTCCAGCGGCTCGTCAAGCAGCAGGAGCTTGGGGTTCAGCACCAGCGCTCGGGCCACGGCGAGCATCTGCTGCTCGCCGCCCGAGAGCTGGTTGCCCATGTTGCCCTTGCGCTCGGCCAGGCGCGGGAACATCTCGTAGGCGCGCACCACCGTCCACGGCCCCGGCCGCGCGACGGCGGTCAGGTTCTCATGCACCGTGAGCGACTTGAAGATGTTGCGCTCCTGCGGCACCCAGCCGATGCCGGCGCCGGCGCGCAGGTAAGCGGGCATCGACGTGATGTCCTGCCCGGCGAGGGCGATTCGGCCGGCGTGGCGGCGCGTCACGCCCACGAGCGTGTTCATGAGGGTCGTCTTGCCGGTGCCGTTGCGGCCGAGGAGTGCGAGCGACTGGCCGGCTTCGAGCGTGAGGTCGATGCCTTGCACGACCACCGCTTCGCCGTAGCCCGACTTCAGGCCTTCGACCTTCAACAGTTCAGCCATGGCCCTCTCCGAGGTAGACCGCCTTCACGCGCGGGTCGGTCGAGATGCTGGCCACATCGCCTTCGGCGAAGAGCGCGCCGTTGACGAGCACGCTCACCGTGCGGGCGAAGTTGAAGACGAGGTCCATGTCGTGTTCGATCAGGAGGATGGTCACCTCCGCCGGCAGCGCGTTGATGGTGTCGAAGATCTCCTGGCGCTCGCCCTCGGGCACGCCGGCCACCGGCTCGTCGAGCAGCAGCACGCGCGGCTCGCTCGCGATCGCGGTGGCGATCTCCAGCAGGCGGCGCTTGCCGTAGGCCAGCACGTTGACCTTCTGGTCCATCACGTCGTCGAGGCGGAACTGCTTGAGCAGCACAGCGCAACGCTCGGCCACGCGCGCGTCGCGGCCGAGCGGCTTCCACCACTGATGGCTGATGCCGAGCTGCGCGCTCACGGTGAGGGCGAGCGACTGCAGCGGCGTCAGCTCGCTCCACAGCTGGTTGATCTGGAAGGTGCGCACGATGCCGCGGCGCACGCGCTGGTGCGGCGCGAGGCGGGTGATGTCCTGACCGTCGAGCGAGATGCGGCCGGAGGTCGGCTCGGTCACGCCGGTGAGCAGGTTCACGAGCGTGGTCTTGCCCGCGCCGTTGGGGCCGATCAGCGCGTGGCGTGCGCCCTTCTCGACCTTGATCGAGACGTCGTTCGTCGGCGTGATGCCGCCATAACGCTTGACGAGCTGGTGGGTCTCCAGCACGACGTGGCTCATGCCTGGCCTCCGCGCTTGAACCAGGTCCACGGGCGGATCAGGCGGTCACGCCCGACCAGCATCAGGACCACGAGGAAGAGACCCAGCCAGAAGAGCCAGTACTGCGGCGTCCAGGCCGAGAGCACGTCGTGCAGCAGCTTGAAGGCGATGGCACCGAAGATGCCGCCATAGAGGTAGGCCGTGCCGCCGATCACGAGCACGAGCACGAGGTCGGCGCTGCGGTGGAAGTCGAGCCCGTCGAGCGAGGCGAAGCCGGAGGTCTGCGCCATCAGCGCACCGGCAGCCCCGGCGATGGCGGCCCCCAGTGTGTAGACCGCCACCAACCGCAGGTGCACCGACAGGCCGATGCTCTGCGCACGCAGGCGGTTGTCGCGCAGTGCCTTCAGCGAATAGCCGAAGGGTGAATGCACGATGCGCCGTGTGATCAGCAGGCACACCGCCAGCACCGCGAGGCTGTAGGCGTAGGCGGTGCGGCCATACAGGTCGAACTCGAACCTACCCAGGAGCGGGCCCATCATCACGCCCTGCAGTCCGTCGGCGCCGCCGGTCAGCCAGTCGAGCTTGTTCGCCAGCTCGTAGAGCACGGCGGCGACGCCGAGCGTGATCATCAGGCGTGTCAGGTCGGAGCCGCGGATGATGAGCACGCTGCACAAGGCCCCGAGCACACCGGTGGCGCCGATCGTCACCAGCAGACCGACCAGCGGGTCGGGCATCACATGCTTGGCGAAAAGTGCTGCCACGTAGGCCGCGAAGCCGAAGAAGGCCGCATGCCCGAGCGACACGATGCCGGCATACCCGAGGATCAGGTCGAGCGACAGCGCAAAGAGCGCGAGGATCGCGATCTCGTTGAGCAGCAGCGCATGGTTGCCGGCAAGGAACACCGAGGCGAGCGCGACCACGCCGAGCGCGATCTCCCACCAGCGCCAGCCCGAGGCGCCGCGTAGCGAGGCCTGCACTTTCTCGAGCGAGGTGCCCGCGCTCATTTCGAGCCCTTCTGGCCGAAGAGGCCCTGCGGACGCCAGGTGAGGATCGCGATCATCAGCGCGTAGACGATGAAGGCCCCGAGCTTGGGGGCGTAGTACTTGCCGAACACGTCGGCAATGCCGAGCAGCAGCGCGGCCAGCAGCGGGCCGGTGATGGTGGTGGTGCCGCCGACCGAGACCACGATCAGGAAATACACCATGAACTTGAGCGGGAAGATCGGCTCCAGGCCCAGCACCTCGGCACCAAGCGCGCCGCCCAGGCCCGCCAGGCCCGAGCCCACCGCGAAGGTCAGGAGGAACACCTGGTTGACGTTGATGCCGAGGCCCTGCGCGACACGCGGGTCATCGACCGCGGCGCGCAGCCGGCTGCCGAAGCGCGTGCGGCTCAGGATCATCTGCAGCGCCACCGTCAGCAGGCCGCACACGATGATGATGAAGAGGCGGTACTTGCCGATGCCCACGTCGGCCAGGTCGAAGCGGCCTTGCAGCCACGACGGCACCGAGATCATCTGCTGCTGCGAGCCGATGATGTAGTCAACGCCCGTCACCGCCATGAAGACGAGGCCGATGGAGAAGAGCACCTGGTCCAGGTGCGGCCGGTTGTACATCGGCCGGTACAGCGTGCGCTCGAAGGCGGCACCGAGGAGTGCGGTGAAGAGGAAGGCGAGCGGCAGCGTGGCCAGGAAGGGCACGCCCAGGCGGTTCATCAAGAGCACGGTGGTGTAGCCACCGGCCATCGCGAACGCCCCGTGCGCGAGGTTGATGAAGTTCATCAGGCCCATCGTGACCGCGAGGCCGACGGACAGCACGAACAGCAGCATGCCGTAGGCGATGCCGTCGAAGAGGAGGGTCAGCATGACGAGAAGAGCCGTGAACGTAGCGTTGCGCGCCGGAGCGCCGGGCCGCCCCAAGCCCGGCGCGCTTCCCCGTGGGGGGATGGCGCCGAAGGCGTCAGGCAGCCGTCATTTGGCGCCGAGCTTGCCAGGGTCTTTGACGGCCTTCTGCACGTCGAACTCCTGGTTCCACAGCTGGCCGTTCACACGCTCGACCTTGCGGATGTAGATGTCGTGCACCACGTCGCGGGTCTGCGCGTCGATCATCACCTGGCCGCGCGGGCTTTCGAACACCTGGCCCTTCATCGCCTCGAGCAGTGCGTCGCCGCCGCCCTTGCCCTTGGTGGCTTCGAGTGCCTTGTAGATCACGCGCATGCCGTCGTAGCCGGCCACCGCCATGAAGTTGGGGCGGAACTTGTTGGCGGCTTCAAACGCCTGCACGAACTTCTTGTTCGTCGGCGAGTTGTGCGAGGCCGAGTAGTGCTGCGCGGTCACCACGCCGAGCGCCACGTCGCCCATGTCGTTCAACTGGTCGTCGTCGGTGATGTCGCCGGTGCCGATGAGCTTGATGCCCGACTTGTCGAGCCCGCGTTCGGCAAACTGTTTCATGAAGGCCGCGCCCTGGCCCGAGGGCAGGAAGACAAACACCGCGTCGGGCTTGGCATCACGCACCTTCTGCAGGAAGGGCGCGAAGTCGGGGCTGCGCAGCGGCGAGCGGATCTCGGCCACGATCTCGCCGCCGTTGAGCTGGAACTGGCTCTTGAAGAACTTCTCGGCGTCGATGCCCGGGGCGTAGTCGGTCACGAGCGTGACGACCTTCTTGATCTTGTTCTTGCCCGCCCATTCGCCCATGGCGACCGCGGCTTGCGGCAGCGTGAAGCTGGTGCGCACGATGTAGGGCGAGGCGGTGGTGATGACCGAGGTGGCCGCGGCCGTCACGACCATCGGCGTCTTGCTCTGCGTGGCGATCGGTGCGGTGGCCATCGCCAGCGGCGTGAGGCCGAAGCCGGCCAGCACGTCGACCTTGTCGTTGACCACCAGCTCCTGCGCGATGCGGCGGGTGGAATCGGCCACGCCCGCGTCGTCCTTGATGATGAGCGCGATCTTGCGGCCCGCGACGGTGCTGCCGTTCTGCGCCATGTAGAGCTTGGCGGCCGCTTCGATCTGGCGGCCGGTCGAGGCCGACTGGCCGGTCATGGGCAGGATGAAGCCGATCTTGAAGGGTGCCGCCTGGGCCAACGCCTGTGAACCGGACAGCGCGAGCGCGAGGGGAAAAATCGCCTTCAGGAGCTGGCGTTTTTGCATGGGAGTGTCTCCGGGTGAGTCGGGTGCACGGACTGTGCGCCAAGCGCGCGATATTCTGCAATCAGGGAGTTCGACTAACAGTTATGCCGGCACGGCATGTCCGTGCGGGCAAGCCCCTACCCCCGATCGCACCGCCCCACCCGCCGGCCTCACCTCGGGGCGGGGGTTGCCTCCGGCAGCCGCGCGATCACCTTGATCTCGAAGTCGAAGCCGTAGAGCCACGTCACGCCGACGCCGGTCAGCGTGGGATACGGCGCCTCGCCCCAGTGTTCGCCAAACACCTTCCAGATCGTGTCGAAGCGCCGCTCGGGATCGACGATGAAGACCGTCACGTCGACGACGTCGCGGAAGGAACAGCCCGCGGCCGCGAGGATCCCGTTCAGGTTGTCGAACGCGAGCTTCACCTGCGCCGACAGATCGGGCTCGGGCGCGCCATCGGGCCGGCTGCCGACCTGCCCCGAGACGAAGAGAAAGCCATTCGAGCGGATCGCGGGCGAGTACCGGTTGCGCTCATACAGCGCCTGGCGGCCCGGTGGGAAGACAACATCGCGTGCAGACATGAAAGCTCCTGGAGTGGGGTGCAAGGACTCTAGGGTCGGGCGCCCACGCCATAAACCGCGTACTCGCACAATGATCGTTTGCGAATCGCGAACAATCAGCCGAACCATCCTCTGGAGCCCCGATGGACCGTTTCGATGCGCTGCAGGCGTTTGCCAGGGTCGTCGAAGCCGGCAGCTTCACGAAGGCCGCGCAGACGCTGCACATGAGCAAGACCACCGTGACGCAGCTCGTGCAGCAGCTCGAAACGCGGCTGCGCGTGCGGCTGCTCCATCGCACCACGCGCCAGGTGAAGGTGACGGCCGAGGGGGCCGCCTACTACGAGCGGGTGGTGCGCCTGCTTGCCGACCTGGCAGAGGCCGATGGCAGCGTGTCGAGCGCCGTGGCGGCCCCGAGCGGGCGGCTGCGCGTCGACGTGCCGAGCCCGCTGGCCCGGCTGCTGCTCATGCCGGCACTGCCGGCCTTCCACGCCCGCTACCCCGAGATCCAGATCGACATGGGCGTGAGCGACCGCATGGTCGACCTGATCGGCGACAACGTCGACTGCGTGCTGCGCGGCGGTGAGATCACCGACCAGTCGCTCACTGCGCGCCGCGTGGGCGAACTCACGCTTGGCGTCTACGCGGCGCCCAGCTACCTGGCGCGGGCCGGGCACCCGACCCACCCGAGCGAGCTCGATGGCACGCATCACCGCATCGTCGGCTATCTGCGCGCGAGCCGCGGCACCGTGGCGCCGGTGGTGATGCGCGCCGGGCGCGAGCGCGTCGAGGTGACGGGGCGCTATGTGGTCTCGGTCGACGACGGCAATGCCTACCTCGCCGCGGGCGTGGCCGGCATGGGCGTGCTCTGGTTGCCGCACTACATGGCCGATGCGCATGTGCGACGCGGACAGCTCGAGGCGCTGCTAACCGACTGGTCGCTCGACCCGATGCCGCTCTATGCGGCCTGGCCGCAGAACCGGCACGTCGGCGCCAAGCTGCGTGCCTTCGTCGACTGGGTCGGCGAGCTGATGGCACGGCACGCGCCGGTGGCGGCGCTGGGGGATCGGCCCTAGGCCTCGGCGCTAGGCATCGGCCCGGTACGCGGTGTCGAGCACCACCCCGCCGCCGCTCACGCGCGAGACGCACGCACACAGGCGCTGGTTGGCCCGGTGCTCGTGCGGGCTGAAGAACACGTCGCGGTGGTCGATCTGGCCCTGCACCGAGATCACGTCCATCGCGCAGAGGCCGCATTCGCCCTTGCAGCAATCGGACAGCGTCTCGACACCGTGGTCCGCCAGCACGTCGAGCAGCGTGCGGTCGGGCGGCACTTCGATGCGCAGCTGGTGGCGCGGCAGCTCCACCCAGAACGGCTCGGCCGCATGGTGGCCACTGTTGCCGAAAGTCTCGAAGCGCAGGTCGGCCGGCGGGCGGCCCGCGGCGGCCCAGGCGTCGCGGGCGGCGTCGAGCATGCCGAGCGGGCCGCATACAAGCAACTGCGCGCCGGGTGCGAGCGCGGCGATCTCGCGGTCGAGGCTCAGGCGCTCGCCGGCGTCGCTGCAAAAAGTCTGCAGGCGGTCGCCCAGCGAGAGCCGCAGCAGGTCGGCATAGACGAGTTCGGCGGCGCTGCGGGCGGCATAGCGCATGCGCACATCGGCACCCTTGGCCGCCAGCATCTGCGCCATGCCGACCAGCGGCGTGATGCCGATGCCGCCCGCCACCAGCAGGAACTGCGGTGCGTTGAAGGCGAGTTCGAAGTGGTTGTCGGGCTCGCCGATCGTCAGCTCCTCGCCGTCTTCGAGCGACCACATGTGGCGCGAGCCACCGTGGCCGGGGTCGGCGCGCTTCACCGCGATGCGGTAGACGGCCGGGTCGTGGAGACCCACCAAAGAATAGGAGCGCGTCTCCTCGCGGCCCTCGATCTTCACCCGCACCTTGAGGTGGCTGCCGACCGTCCACGGCTTCACGCCGCCTTCGGGGCGGATCTCGAGCTCGCGCACGCTCGCGCTCAGGTCGCGGTGAGCGCGGATGTGGGCGGGGTGCCAGGTGTTGCTGCTCTTCATGGTCTTGCGGCTTCGGAGGTCTATCGGGTGGCGCGGCGGCGGATCAGGCTCGCGCCCGGCAGGCGCTGCAGGCTCTGGTGGCTTTGCAGCGCTTCGCGCAGGTTCTGGTGGGCGATGCGCGCGTGTTCGCGCATCAGGGCTTCGGCGCGGGCGCCCTCGCGCTGCACGATGGCATCGAGCACCGCCTTGTGCTGGGCCTGCGCGACGACCAGCGTGTCGCGCGCATCAGGGCCGGTGGAGCGGGCGAGCACGAAGCCGTTGGGCGAGGCGAAGGGCAAGGTCTTCGCGCGTTCGAGCTGGCGGGCAACGAGGTCGCTGCCGGCCATCTCGCTCAGGAGGTCGTGGAAGCGACCGTTCTGTTCGACATAGCCGTTGAACGAGTCTTCGCTCAGCTCGGGTTGCGCCAGCAGGCCGTCGATGCGGGCGATGCAGTCGCGGGCTTCGGCGAGCAGGATCGAGGTCACGCCGCGCTCGGCGGCCAGGCGTGCGGCCAGGCCTTCGAGCGTGCCGCGCACTTCGATCGCATCGTGGATGTCGGCCTCGGAGAAGTCCTTCACCGCGAAGCCGCCGTTGGGCAACGCTTCGAGCAGGCCTTCTTCCTGCAGGCGCACCAGCGCCATGCGGATCGGCGTGCGCGAGGCGCCGAGCCTGTCGACCAGCGACAGCTCGGCGATGCGCGCACCGGCCTTCAGCTCGCCGTTGACGATCAGTTCGCGCAGCCGCAGCTGGGCGCGCACGGTCTGCGAAGTGCCGCTGTCGTCGGCCGGTTCGAGGCGGGCGTTCATGCGGCGCTGCGCAGGGGGATGACGCGCGGCGCATCCGGCGGCGTTTCCTTCGCCACCATCTTGTCGATCAGCTTGCGCGCCCACATCGAACCCGCATCGATGTTGAGGTTGTAGAACTTGTAGCCCGGGTGTTCGTCGATGGCCTGCTGCTGCGCTTCAAGGATCAGCTCGTCTTCCCGGAAGATGCCCGCCACGCCTTCGCGCAACTCGTGCGTGAGGCGTTGCTCGCCCAGGCAGTAGTTGCGCGCGAAGGCCCAGAAGTAGTGGCAGGTGGTCTCGGTCTCGGGTGTGATGGTGTTGAGCACGAAGCCGTTCACGCCCTGCGAACGATCGCCCTGCGGCGCGCCCGTGCCGGCCTTCGCCACGCCCACGTCGATGGTGATGGTGCACGGCGCCTCGAAGCGGATGATCTGCCAGCGGTCGACCTTGCCTTCGTAGCCGGTGGCGTGCTTCAGCTGGTTGGCCCAGAAGGGCGGCGCGTCGATGCCCTCCATCCAGCGGGTGACGGTCGCGAACTTGTCGCTGTGCGTCGCGACGAAGGGCGCCTCGGCCACCGCGCGCTGGCCGATGGAGGAGCCATGCACGAAGGTCTCGTGGGTCAGGTCCATCAGGTTGTCGAGCACCAGGCGGTAGTCGCACTTCACCTGAATCAGCTTGCCGTCGCCGGCCCAGGCGGGGTCGTCGTTCCAGTGCAGGTCGGGCACCTTCGATTCATCGGCCAGCGCCGGGTCGCCCGGCCAGACCCACACGAAGCGGTGCTTCTGCACCACCGGGAAGGAACGCACGCAGGCCGACGGGTTGATCGTCTCCTGCGAAGGCATGTGGGTGCAGCGGCCGTCGCCGTTGAACACCAGACCGTGGTAGCCGCAGGTGATCTCGTCGTCGTGCAGCGTGCCTTTGCTCAAGGGCAGCAGGCGGTGCCAGCAGGCGTCTTCCAGCGCGGCGACGCTGCCGTCCTTGCGGCGGAACATCACGAGCTTCTGGCCGCAGATCGTGCGGCTCAGCAGGGCGGCCTTGACCTCCACGTCGTAGGCGGCGGCGTACCAGGCGTTGAGGGGGAAGGGCTTCGGGGCGGCGGTCATGGCGGCGACATCCTGAATACTGGTTGTATACAGCTTTAGTCTAAATGGTCTGCAAGACGGCACAAAGCGCGGGTTAACCCGTATATCTGGCGCAACCCTGTATTCATCGAGAGGATGATTTGGCTAACATGCCCGTTTTCTGCCTTCCGGAGACCACCATGACCGCTCGCACCGCCCCACCCTTCCGCGCCGACCACGTGGGCAGCTTCCTGCGCCCCAAGCGCCTGCTGGAAGCGCGTGAGCAGAAGGCCAAGGGCGAGATCTCGGCGGCGGCGCTGCGCAAGGTCGAAGACGAGTGCATCACCGAGATCGTGAAGTTCCAGGAAGACGTGGGCCTGAAGTCGATCACCGACGGCGAGTTCCGCCGCACCTATTTCCACATCGACTTCTTGGAGCAGCTGGGTGGCGTGAAGACCGACATCCCGGTCACCATCGTGCGGCCCGACGGCACCGAGGAGCTGGCCCCGCCGGTGATGCGCGTGATCGACAAGGTGAAGCACGCCAAAGACATCCAGCTCGCCGACTTCCAGTACCTCAAGAGCCAGCTCGCGCCGGGCAGCACCGCCAAGGTGACCATCCCCTCTCCGACCATGCTGCACTTCCGCGGCGGCCGCGCCGGCATCAGCCGCGAGGCCTACCCCGAGCTGGAACCCGACTTCTACCAAGACGTGGCCAACGCCTACGGCGACGAGCTGCGCTCCTTGGCCGCAGCAGGCTGCACCTACGTGCAGATGGACGACACCAACCTCGCCTACCTGTGCGACGAGAAGATGCGCGAAGCCGCCCGCCAGCGTGGCGACGACCCCAACGAGCTGCCGCACCGCTACGCGAAGTTCATCAACCTCGTGGTCGCGCAAAAGCCCAAGGGCATGACGCTCGCGATGCACCTGTGCCGCGGCAACTTCAAGAGCACGCACGCGGCAGCCGGCAACTACGAGCCGGTGGCCGAGGCGCTCCTGAAGGAGATGAACCTCGACGCCTACTTCCTCGAATACGACGACGACCGCTCGGGCGATTTCCGACCGCTGCGCTACCTGCCCCCGGGCAAGATCGTCGTGCTGGGCCTCGTCACCACCAAGTTCGGCGAGATGGAAAGCAAGGACACGCTGAAGCGCCGCATCGACGAAGCCTCGCAGTACGCGCCGATGGAGCAGCTGTGCCTGTCGCCGCAGTGCGGCTTCAGCTCCACCGTGCACGGCAACAACATTGCGGTGGAGGCGCAGCGCAACAAGCTCAAGCTCGTCGTCGAAACCGCCCGCGAAGTCTGGGGAGGATGACGGGGCACCGCCGCGGGCCGAGCGCCGGGCCGCCCCAAGCCGGCCCGCATCCCCTCGGGGGATCGGCCGACGTACCCGTCGGCATGGGGGCCGTCATCCCACCGCATCGAACTCCAGCTCGACGCGCGTGCCGCCGCGCGGCTCGCTCGTGATGCTGATCGAGCCGCCCATGCGCTCGACCAGCCCGCGTGTCACCACCAGCCCGAGGCCGGTGCCGGTGATGCTCGACTGCTCCCGGCCCAGCCGGTCATAGGGCTGGTACAGCCGGTCGAGCTGGTCGGCAGTCATGCCCACGCCTTCGTCGACCACCGAAAACTTCACCCGGCCCGCTTCGGCCGGCTCCAGCGCCCAGCGCACCACGCCCTGCGGCTTGTTGTACTTGATGGCGTTGGAGCCCACGTTGAGCAGGATCTGGCGCAGCCGCAGCGGGTCGGCCAGCAGCTGCACCTCGGCGGGCACGCGGCAGTCGAGCCAGATGTGGTGCGCCTGCGCGCTCGGCTTCAGGAGGCCGATGGCCTCGTCGATCGCGCTGCGCAGGTTCACCGTCACCAGCGGCACCGGCGGGCCCTGGGTGCGGCCGGGCGGTGCTTCGAGCACCTCCGTCACCAGCGACAGCATGTGCCGGCCGGCGTTGACCACCTGCTCGGCGTAGCCATGCAGCTGCGCACTGCTGCCCGTGGCCATCATCTTCATCAGCTCGCCGTAGCCGAGCACCGCGTTGAGCGGCGTGCGCATCTCGTGCGCCACACGCGCCAGCACGTCGCGCGTGGCGCGGTTCTGCGCGTCGCTCGCCTGGCGGCGCATGCGCTCCATCGCCACTTCGGCGGCCTTGCCGGCGATCTCGCGCTGAGCCGGCCGGTCGTGCACCTGGTAGAGAAAGCACACCAGCTCGTCGTCTTCGCGCACCACTGTCACCACCACCAGCACCGGTGCGCCGTCCATCGGGCCGCCGTCGTCAGCATGCAGGTAGCGCTTCTCGAACTGCACCATCGGCTCATGACCCAGCACCAGCGCCTGCAGGCGCTCGTGCTCGTGCGGCAGGTCCTCGGCCTGCGTCAGGCTGTCGCTCGACACGCCGATCAGCGCCGACAGCTCATGCCCCACCATGCGTGCAAACGCCTCGTTGGCGAGCAGGATGCGCCGGTCGAGCGAGACCAGCGCCATGCCGATGGGCGCGAAATCGAAGGCCGAGCGGAAGCGGTCCTGCGCCTCCAGCAGCCGCTGCTCCTGCGCGAGCCGCGTCGAGGCATTGCGCAGCAGCACGATGCCACCGGTCTTCCTGCCCTGGTCATCGCGGATCGGGCCCGTCCATTCGTCGATGTGCAACGCACTGCCGTCGCGCCGGTGCAGGCTCATCGCGTTGGCCACCGCCACGCGCTGCTGCGTCGACACGCCGTGCGTCGGCGCGGCCAGACCACCCAGCGTGGGCGACTCGTGCTCGGCGATGCTGATGCTGACCACCTCGTCGACGCTCTTGCCCACCGCGTCGCGCAGGTCCCAGCCGGTCAGCTGCTCGGCCGCCGGGTTCATGAACCGCACCTGGTGCTGCTCGTTGGTGAGCACCACGCCATCGGTCACGCACTGCAGCGCATAGGCGAGGGAACGTTCGGCGCCGCGCTCGGCACGCTCCATCTGCGCCTTGCACAGCGCCACTTCCACGCCGGCGGCCACCTCCTTGATCTGGAAGGGCTTGGTGAGGTAGCCATAGGGCGCCGTCGCGGCGGCGCGGCGCACCGTCTGCGCGTCGCTGAACGAGGTGAGGAAGATCACCGGCAGGTCCATGTGCCGGCGCAACTCGCCGGCGACCGTCACGCCGTCGACCGCACCCTTGAGCTGGATGTCCATCAGCGCGAGCGAGGGCTTGTGCTGCGCCGCGAGACGCATCGCCTGCTCGGCATCGTCGGCAATGCCGACCACGCGGTAGCCGAGGTCTTCGAGCTGCATCTTCAGGTCGAGCGCAACGACCGCTTCGTCTTCCACGATCAAGATCGACGATGGCGCCATGTCATCCCTCTTGCTGTGTGTTCCGGTGCGTGTCACAGACGCTTCAATATGGCACTGAAACAGGTGCCATGGTCGGAATGCACCTGCAGCTCGCCGCCCAATTGGCGCGCGAGCGACGCCGCCAGCTGCAGGCCCATGGTGCGGCGCTCGGGCCCGGCGTCGAGCGTGAAACCGGGGGGCAGGCCCACGCCGTCATCGCTGACCGACAGCTGCGCGCCCTCTGGGCCGGGCCGCAGCACGACGTGGATCTCGCCTTCCGAGCGCCCGCGAAAGCCGTGCTTGTAGGCATTGCCCACCAGCTCGGCCACCAGCAGGCCGAAGGGGATGGCGCCGTCGAGCCCGGCATGCGCCACCTCGATGTCGGCGCGCAGCACGATGTGGCGCTGACCGGCCACCTCGCCGATCTGGAACAGCAGGTCGCGTGTGTACTCGGGCAGCGAGACCGATGCCAGGCTGCCCGACTGGTACAGCTTCTCGTGCACCAGCGCGATGGCGCGCACACGCTGCACGCTGTCGTCGAGCGCGGCCCGCGCCGGGCCCTCGGGCACGCTGCGCCGCTGCAGCGCAAGCAGGCTCTGCACCACCTGCAGGTTGTTCTTCACGCGGTGGTAGACCTCCTTCAGCAGGGTCTCCTTCTCGTCGAGCGCATGGGTGAGCCGTTCCTGCTGGCGGTGCACCAGGGCTTCGGCCGCCTTGCGTGCGCTGATGTCTTGCACCAGCAGCGCAAATTGCCCCGCGGTCGGCTGATAGGCCACCACCTCCACCCAGCGCACGCCACCGCGCAGCTGGTGCTCGCCGCGGTAGGCCAGGCCCTTGAGCGCAACATCGCCGAAACGCTGCATCCAGCTCTCGCGCGTGCCGTCGAAACCGGGGACGAGTTCGGTCGAGCCTCGGCCCACGGCATCGCCACGGTCCACACCCAGCAGTTCGGCATACACCGCGTTCATCGCGAGCACCTTGTAGCCGCGCGGGCGGCCGTCGCCGCTCACCACGATCTCGTGCAGGGCAAAGCCGCTGTCGAGGTGGTCGAAGAGCGCGCGGTAGCGCATCTCGCTGTCCGACAGGCGCAGCTCCAGCGCCTTGCGTCCGGTGATGTCGTAGCCGAGGCCGTAGAAGCCCGCCACCTGCCCGGCCACCGACTGGTCGGGCACGAGCGTCACGCGCAGCTGGCGCAGCCCGCTCGTCGTGAGCATGGCCAGCTCGAACTCCTGGCGCCGGCCTTCGAGCACCCGCTCGATGTGCGGAGCCATCGCGGCATAGGCCAACGGGTCGACGGCGTCGAAGATGTCCTGCAGCCGCTGGCCGACGATCTGGTGCACCGGCAGCCCGACCGAGGCCTGGAACTCGCGGTTGGCCAGGCGGGTGATGCCGTTGCGGTCCCAGTAGCCGAGCGTGGCCGGCACGTTGTCGACGATCGCGTTCAGGTCGGCCAGCGTGCGCTGCAACTCGGCGGCCAGTCGCTTGCGCTCGGTGATGTCCTGCAGCACCGCGAGCGACCGCGAGGGCCGGCCGTCGGGATGGCGCTGCAGCGTGGCCGACAGCAGCATGTCGACGACACGCCCGTCCTTGCGCAGGAACTGGTATTCGATGTCGTCGCAGCGGCCGCTCCGGAAGAACGCCGGCAGCACCTCGTCGCGCGCCCGCTTCTGCGAGGCCGGTGTGAGGAAGTCCGACGACTTGCGCCCCAGCACCTCGCGTCGCTCGTAGCCGAGGTGCGCGAGCCAGGCGTCGCTCACGTCGATGATGCGGCCCTCGGCGTCGATCGAATGCAGCAGCGCCGGCGAGGCCTCGTAGAGCCGCAGCTGGCGCTGCTCGTCACCGGCCTGCGCCGGTGGCGGCGCCTCGGGACGGGTGGCGCGCCCGAGTTCGGCCAGGCGCTGGGCCCGCTCGAGCAGGCAGGCCACAGCCACCCGCGCCAGCGCCACCAGCGCCGCGTGCTGCGCCGGCAGCAGGGTGCGGTGGCCGCGGTCGAGCACGCACAGGCTGCCCACCTTCTCGCCGCCCGGCAGCACCAACGCCACGCCGGCATAGAAGCCGATGTTGAGGCCGGCACGCACCAGGCCGCTGTCGTCGAAGCCCGGGTCCTGCCGCACGTCGGCGATCTCCAGCACGCCCTCGCGCGCCCAGCAGCGCTCGCACAACGACGCCGCACGCGGCAGCTCCACCACGCCGGGCAGGCCGACCTGCGCCTTCACCCACTCGCGTTGCGCCCCCAGGAAGGACAGCATCGCCATCGGCGCCTCGCACACGCTGGCCGCCGACTGCACCAGGGCGTCGAACACCGGCTCGTCGGTCGCGCTGTCGAGGATGGACAGGAACGACAGCGCCTGCAGGCGGCGCAGCTCGGCTTCGTCGGGCGGCGGGGTGGCCACGCGGTGGTTCATTGCACCAGGCTCACGGCGCGCGGGGATGCACGGCGCAGCAGTGACGGCTCGATGGCCTGCAGCAGGCTCGCCGGCCGCTGGCGCGCGTCGACCAGCTTTTCGCGGATGGCCCAGCGCGCCTGCTCTTCCATCGTGCTGATGAGCGACTGGTCGAGGCGGATGCGGTAGTCGTGCTCCTTCAGCTGCGCGGCCGCGGCGGCGGCGTCGATCTGCAGGCGCGCCTGCAGCAGCGCCGCCGCCTCGGCCGGGCGCTCGGCGATGAAGCGCTCGGCCTTGAGCAGCGCCTGCAGCAGTGCGGTCATCTCGGCGCCCCGGCCCTGCAGCTGCACCCGGTCGGTCACCACGTTGAAGTGCTGGGTGTAGACGCGCGGGTTGGGCAGCACGACCGCGTCGGCGCCCAGCACCTCGATGGCGTTCGAGGCATGCGGCTCCCAGACGGCCAGCGCATCGACGCGGCGCTCCTTCAGCGCCTCGACCATCCGGTCGGGCTCGAGCGGCAGCCGGGTCATGTCTTTCGGGTCGATGCCGTGGAAGGTGCCCCAGGTGTCGAGGAAGTACTGCGACGAGCTGGCGGCCACATAGGCCACGCGACGCCCTTTCAGGTCGGCCGGGCGCTGCACGCCGCTGCTGCCGCGCGCGACGAGCTTGATCTGGTGCGACGAGGTGCTGGTGGTGCCGATGATGGCGAGATCCTGGCGATTGAAGCTCGCCAGCGTGACCGCCAGCTCGGCGGCGGTGGCCACCTGGGCCTGCCCCTGCATCATCAGCTCCAGGCAGTGGCGGCCGCTGCTGCAGTCGCTCACGCGCACCGTGAGGCCGGCGCCTTCGAAGTAACCCTTGGCCTGCGCGACGTAGACCGGCAGCGAGACCGGCCCGCGCGAGACGGCCAGCACCAGCGCCTCGGCCGCTTGCACGCTCGTGGCCAGCGCGAGCAGCGCGAGTCCGGCGAGGGTGCGCCAGCGAAGCACGGTACGCCGCGCCGCCGTCATGCCATCTCCTGCGCGAAGCGGTAGGTGTTGCGGCCGGCGCGCTTGGCGACGTAAAGCGCCTTGTCGGCATGCGCCATCAGCTCGACCACGCTCAGCAGCGACTTGCCGGGCGCGCAGTAGGCCACACCCACGCTGGTGCCGAGTTGCAGCCGCTCGCCGCCGTCGAGCACCAGCGGTGCGGCCATCGTGTCCAGGATCTTCTGCGCCACGAGTTCCGGCTCCGTTTCGGAGCCCAGGCCTTCAAGCAGGACCATGAACTCGTCACCCGCCAGGCGGGCCACCGTGTCGGTCGTGCGCACGCACTGCCGCAGCCGCTCGGCGAACTGCTGCAGCACCTGGTCGCCGACCAGGTGGCCATGGGTGTCGTTGATCTGCTTGAAGTGGTCGACGTCGAGGAACATGAGCGCCACCCCCGTGCCGGCACGTTCGCCGCGGCGCAGCGCCATCGGCAGGACCTCGTTGAACTGGTAGCGGTTGGCCAGGCCGGTGAGCGTGTCCACCCGCACCAGCTCGCTCAACTGCATTTCCACCTTCTTGAGCGCCGAGACGTCGGTGCTCAGCATGTAGACGCCCACCACGCGGCCGTCGGGCTGGATGTCGGGGATGTAGGTGCTCTGCAGGTAGCGCGTCACTCCGAGCAGTTCGGTCTCGAGTTCGAAGGTCACACGCTCCCCGGCGAGCGCACGCCGCAGGTACGGCACGCGCTGCTCGTAGGGCGTGCCCGGCATCAGCTCCGACTTGTGGCGCCCGAGCGCCGCGGCCGGGTCGATGCCCATCCACTCGCGGAAGGTGCGGTTGACGAAACGGTAACGCTGGTCCTGGTCGATGTACGAGATGAGCACCGGCAGGTTGTCGGCGATGGCGCGCAGGCGGCCCTCGACCCTCGCCTGCTCGAACTGGGCTTCCTTCATCGCGGTGACGTCGAAGGTCATCACGTAGAAGCCGCGCTGCGCACCGCCATCGATCCGATCGGGGATGAGGTGCGCCTGGAAGTACGCGGTGCGTCCCTGGAACGGCAGCTTGCCCTGGAAGCGCGCCCGCCGCCCCTGCAGCACTTCGTGCACATAGGGCTCGTGCTGGGCGTAGTTGGCATCGCCGAGCGCTGCGCGCAGGCTCAGGCCGGGGATCTGCGAACGCTCCAGGCCGTTCGATTTGAGGCCGGCGTCGTTGGCGTACTGGCAGCGCTCCTCCATGTCGAAGTAGCCCACCATCGCCGGGATGCTGTTGAGCAGGTCCAGCAGGCGCTGCTCGCTCGCGGCGAGGCGCGTTTCGGCCTCGTGGCGCTCGGTGATGTCGACCATCATCGCGTAGCAGCCGCGCACGCCGCCGTCGGCCGCGACGTCGGGGATGTAGTCGATCTGGTAGTGGCGCTCGCTGCCGCTGCGGCGCGACGAGCTGCTCCACTGCACGCGCCGGCCGGCCAGCGCTTCTTCGATGCGCGCGCGAACCTTCCCCTCGTAGACCTCGGGCGACAGCATCTCGCGCATGTGCCGCCCCACCATCGAGGCCGGGTCGGTGTGCCACCAGTCGAGGTAGCGCTGGTTGGCGAACTCGTAGCGCTGCTCGCGGTTCACGTAGGCGATCAGTGCCGGCATGTTGTCGGTGACGGCGCGCAGCTGCTGCTCGGAGCGCTGCAGCCGCTCGCGGCTCTCGGTCAGGGCCGCGGACATCGCGTCGAACTGGCGCGCCAGGTCGCCGAGTTCGTTGCGCTCGGTGCTGCCGATGCGGTGGCCCATGTCGCCGGCCCCGAGCGCCCGCGCCGCGGCGTCGAGCCGCGTCAGCGGCACCAGCACCCGCTGGCGCACCAGCAACGCCACGCCGCAGATGAACACCAGCAGCACGCCCGGCACGAAGAAGGCGACGATGCGGAACTGCTCGTCGGCACGGGCCTTCACCTCCGAGGCATCGAGAAACCACTGGTAGGCGAAGTCGCTCATCGCCTGTGTGCTGGTGAGCAGCTGGTCGACGAGCATCTCCTTGCGCCGCGCGGCAAACCCGTCGGCCGCGGACGGCAGCGATTCGAGGTTGTGGAAGAGCGGCGGCAACGCCGTCACCACCTGCCCCAGCTCGGTGAAGGCCACGCTGTCGATCGACCCGGCGCGGCCGTCGCCCAGCGTCTGCACGATGGTGGCATGGCGCTGGTGCCACTGCTGCGCGGCGCGCGGCTCGGCGTAGCGCGCGTACTCCTGCGTGAGCGTGAGCAGGCCCGCCACCTCGTGAGCGGTGACCTGCGCGCGGCGCTGCGCCTCGCCGGCCGCGTCGCTTTGCCGGGCGGCCACCATCACCACCGCGAGCGACGCCAGCCCGGCCACCAGCGAGGTGATGACAGCAGCGGCGATCTGGACGCGGATGCGCATGGGCCCTCCTGGCTCGTCAGCGCCCGACCGCGGCGGCCGTGGGTTTGACCTTGCGCAGCGGCGCGGCGTGCACGAACGACAGGTAGTTCGGCGGTACCTTGCCGCGGATCTGCCCTTCGCGCAGGGCCCAGCGTGCCTGGCTCTCCATCGTGGCGATCAGCGACTGGTCGAGCCCCAGCCGGTACGAGAAGCTGGGCCACGCGAACTCGACGAAGTCCTGCGTGAGGCCGAGCCGCTGGCGCAGGATGGCCTTGGCCGCGTCGGGCTCCTGCTGGATGAACTGCTCGGCGCGTCGCATCACGCGCAGCAGGCGTTCGAACGCTGCGTCGTGCGTGCCGACGAGGCGGCGCTGCACGGCGAGGTTGAAGGTCTGGATGTAGCCGTTCGAGGCCGTCAGGGCGTGCGCCTGGACCCCAAGCGCCTTCAGCGCCTGGTAGCCGTAGGGCTCCCAGCTGGCGATCGCATCGACCTTGCCCGACACCAGGGCGTCGACCAGTTGCTCGGGGCGCAGGTCCACGATGCGCACCGTGCGCGGGTCGATGCCGGCGACGATCAGGTGGAGGTCGAGGAAGTATTGCGCGGCCGAGCCGATGGGCACGCCGATGCGCTTGGTGGTCACGCCCGAGTCGGCGCTGCGCGGGCCGCGCACCACGATCTTGAGGTCGTCGGGGGCGGTGACGAAGGTGGCGATGATCGAGAACCCGGGCCCCTCGAACGCGGCCAGGGCGAGCGGCAGGTCGGCGACGGTGGCAACGTCGGCGCGGCCTTCGAGCAGCTGGCCCAGGCAGCGCTGGCCGCCGATGCATTCCTGCAGCTGCACGTCGAGCGATTCGGCCGCGAAGTAGCCCTTCTCCTCGGCCACGTAGAGCGGCAAGGACAGCGGCGTGCGCGAGACGGCCAGCCGCAGCGGCTCGGCCTGGGCCAAGCCCGGCACGAGCAGCACCAGCCACGTGGCCCACCCGCATGCCACCCGCCGAAGACCCTGCGCAACACCCATGATTTCATCCTCGACGAACGGCGCCGATGGCACCCCGGCAACTCACGGCGGCAGCGCCACCCGGCTCGCCAAGGATGCTACCGGGCGCGCGTTTGCAGGCGAGGGAAAGCGAGGGTGTATCCGCCGCGTTTTCCGGCAATAGGCCCTACTCGTTCAGCAGTTCGAGCGTGCGCGGGTCGCGTTGGCCGCCGTACCAGCGATCCAGCGCCAGGGCCCACACCGGCTCGCCCGGCGCCACCGTCTCGAAGAGCGTGAGGCAGGAGCAGAACTTCAGGTCGTCGGGCGAGCCGAAGATCTGCTGCGCGCTCTTGCCGGGCACCGCGAGCAGGCGCTGCACGCAGCGCTTGAGACGTGGCCCGAGCACCGGGTGCGCCCAGTAGGCGGCAGCCTCCTGTTGCGAGGCGATGCCGTAGCGCTCGGCGGTGGCGCTGCGGCCCAGCCCCTTGAGCTGCGGGAAGACAAACCACATCCAGTGGCCGGTCTTGGCGCCGGCGGAGAGTTCAGCGTCGACCTGCGCCATCACCGGCGCTTGGGCGTCGACAAAACGTTGCAGGTCGTGCGGGTCGCTCATCGGGGGCCTCTCGCGTCATCAAAGGGGCCACCAGAATATTCGGCTTCGCCTCGGTCGGTGCAAGTAGCTCAGGTCGGCTCAGGGAAAAATGCCCACCTGCGCAAAACCGTCACGGTCGCGACGGCATAACAGCCGACCACGTTGCCCAGGCTCACCAAGGTGAAGTGCAGATCGCCGGTGACAACGTGCGCATAGAGCAGCGAGACGGTGGACGAGGCGCACCACAGGCCCCAGGTCGGCAGCGACACGTCGGCCGCGCCATTGCGGCTGCGCCAGACGGCGCGCAACTGCGGCCAGTAGCCGACCACGAACACCACGCCGAACAGCGCATACAACGCGCTCACCACACCCAGCACGACCGACACTCCGACAACCCGGCGGGCGACATGCCGCCGTGGTGCCAGTGTGCCGGGGCCGGCCCCACGCGATGCGGCGAAAACGCGGCGAAAGCGGGCCTACTCCTCGCGCCGCAGCCAGCGCTCGCCCAGCTCGAAGACGAGCTGCGTCAGCAGCGCCAGCACCGCCGCGGGGATGGCCCCGGCCAGCAGCGCCGTGTGGTCGTTGAGCGCGAGCCCGGTCACGATGCGCTCGCCATAGCCGCCGGCCCCGATGAAGGCGGCGATCGTCGCCGTGCCGACGCTGATCACCGCCGCGGTCTTGATGCCGGCGAGCAGCACCGGCGCGGCCAGCGGCAGGTCGATGCTGCGCCAGCGCTGCGCCGCGGTGAGGCCGAGCGCGGTGCCGGCGTCGCGCAGGCCCGCGGGCACCTGCTGCAGGCCGGTCGCCGTGTTGCGCACGATGGGCAGCAGCGCATAGAGCGCGAGCGCCACCAGCGCCGGCACGGTGCCGATGCGCCCGAGCAGCGGGATCAGCATCGCCAGCAGCGCGAGCGAGGGCACGGTCTGCAAGAGGCCCACCACGGCCATCACGGGCTGCTCGACCCGCGGCAGCGCCGCGGCCGCTGCGCCAAGCGGGATGCCCAGCGCGCAGGCCGCGAGCACCGCCACGACCACCAGCAGCAGGTGCTGCGCGGTGAGGCGCCCGAGGTCGTCGGCGAAGAGGCGCTGCACCAGGCCCGCCTGTGCCGCCGCAGCGGGCGTGGCCGGGGCGAGGAAACCGCGTGCCACGTCGGCGAACGAGCGGCCTTGCAGCTCGGCCTGGCCGTTCATCTCGATCATCTGCGCGACGCCGATGCGGCCTTCGAGCGCCGCCAGTGCCTGCCACGCGACCGGGAAGCGCTGCGGCACATCGAGCCGGTACAGCAGCACCGCGTCGTAGCGCGGGAAGAATCCGAGGTCGTCGTCGAGGACGCGCAGGCCGAGCGTCGCGATCTTGGCGTCGGTGGTGTAGATGTCGGTGGCGGCGATGCGGCCGCTGGCCAGTGCTTCGTAGGCCAGGCTGTGGTCGATGCCGGTCGGCCGCTGCGCCAGGCCGTAGCGCGCCGCGAGGCCGGGCCAGCCGTCCTGGCGGCCGAGGAACTCGTGCGACAGGCCAAGCGCAAGCTCGGGGTGGGCCTTGAGATCGCTCAGCCGCTGGATGCCCAGGCGTTGCGCCTGCACCGCCGGCATCGCCAGCGCGTAGCCGTTCGAGAAGCCGAGCGGCGCGGTGATGCCCAGCCCCTGCGGCGCCAGCGCGGCACGCAACGCCTCCACGCCGTCGAGCCGCGGCTGCTTGAGGATCTCGGCCGCGATCGTGCCCAGGTACTCGGGGTAGACGTCGATCGCCCCCGTCTTGAGGGCCTCGAACACCACGGCCGTGTTGCCCAGGCCCTGGCGGTGCTGCGCCGTGGCGCCGGCACGCTGCGCCGTCTGCGCGACGATCTCGCCGAGAAGGTAGGACTCGGTGAACCGCTTGGAGCCGACCTGCAGCGTGGCACCGGTTGGCGAGGCGGCAGGGGCCACGGCACAGAGAAGCAAGGCACTGAGCCACAAGCAGACGGCGCGGGCGATGGGCATGCCCCATCTTGCCCACACCCCCCGCGCCTCTCAAGCGAAGGGTCGTCAACGCCGCGACGGGTCGTCAGCGCCAGGCCCCGCGGTGCGGCACCGAGGCCTCCTCCACCAGCGCCGGGCCGATGGCCTCGATCGGGTGCGGCGAGGCGGCGAACACGTCGCGGCACGACAGCTCGGCGTCGCGCTGCGTGGCGAGTTCACCGCGGAAGACGCGCAGGCGCACCGCGTCGATGCCGTAGACCACCCGCGCGATGCCCGACCAGAAGATGCCGCCGGCGCACATCACGCAGGGCTCGCCCGAGGCGTACATCGTGGCGGTGGCGAGCTGCGCACGGGGCACGCGCGGGGTGGCCTCGCGCAGCGCGTTCATCTCGGCATGGGCGGTGCAGTCGCCCGTCTCGCCGTTGCGGTTGGTCGCTTCGGCCAACACGGCGCCATCGGCTCCCACGATCACCGCGCCGAAGGGCCGGTTGCCACGCTCGCGGGCCTGCGCCGACAACACGATGGCGCGCCGCAGGTAGAGCGCATCGCGTTCGCCGACCGGCACCTCCTCGGGCGCCGCACTCATGCCCGCACCATGCGCTCGACCTTGGGCGGCAGGAAGGCGAGGTTGTAGACCGACGCCGGGTCGGGCCTGGCCTTGAGGCCGAAGGTCTGCACCACCTCGCTCACCTGCGCCTCGACGAAGGCGCGCTTCACGTCGCCCACGCCGTGCTCGCGCGTGTCGGCGCCGAGCACGTAGCCTTGCGTGATGCGCCAGCGTTCGAGTTCGACCCTCTCGTCGACCATCGGCTCGCGCTGCTTCACGTAGGCCATCGCCGTCTGCGGATTGGCGATGGTGTCGAGCAGCGCCTTGTTGGTCGCACGCAGGAAACCGGCCACCGCCCTGGGCTGCTCGGCGATGAACTTCGTCGACGCGAGCACCGCGTTGCCATACACCGCGAGGCCGGTGCTCGCGAACGACAGCACCGACAGGTCCTCCGGCTTGATGCGCTGGAAGAGCGACACCGCCGAGTCGTGGAAGTAGGTGGCGCCGTCGACGTCGCCGCGCACCACCACGTTGTCGCGCTGGCTGAAGTCGGTCGTCACCCATTCGATGGCCTCGGGCTTCACGCCCGCGTGCCGCGCGGCCATCGGCCAGCAGCGTTTGGTCGATTCGACCGCGGCGGCGGCGATGCGCTTGCCGGCGAGGCTCTTGAAGTCGGCCGTGATGCCGCGGTCCTTGCGCCCGATGATCGCGAAGGGTGCGCGGTTGTAGTACTGGTAGACCGCCTGCACCAGCGGCGCGCCGGGCTGCGCCGCGTTGAACTCGACCAGCGAGACTCACGTCGCCGAAGCCCATGTCGTAGGCGCCGCTGGCGGTGCGGGTGATCGAGGCGACCGAGCCGCTGCCGACGTCGATGCTCACGTCGAGCCCTTCGGCCTGGTAGTAGCCCTTGTAGAGCGCGACGAGGAAGGGTGCGGTCTGGCCGCTGATGCGGAAGTCGAGCGTGAAGCGCAGCTTGACGGGCGCTTGGGCGCGCAGGAACGGGGTGGCAAAGGCAGCAGAGGCTGCACCGAGTTGCAGAAGTTGACGGCGTTGCATGAGGGTTGCTCCAGAAAAGAAGAAGGGGTTCAGGCCACGGCCTGGATGGGGATGACGGCCGACTGGTCCGCGTTGCCGCGGTGGATCTCGCGCTCGCCGTGCCTGGCGAGGTGCTCCATCAGCTTCTTGCGGATGAGCATGCCGGGGCGGTCGCTTTCCATCGAGTACTCGACGCCGCGGCGGCGCGTGTCGATCACCGCATCGGGGTCGGTCGATTCGAGGATGTCCTTGTCCTCGCGGGTGATCTCGGCGTCGAAGTCGATCAGCATCTGCGCCGGGCAGTCGTCTTCCGTGTCGTTGCGGAAGAGCCATTGGCACAGCTGGATGCGGCCGTCATCGATGGGCGTGAAGCAGTTGATGATGATGTGGCGGATACCCGAGGGGTACTCGATGTCCAGCCGGCGCGAGAACGGCATGAAGTAGGCGTTGCGCATGTGGCGCGTGGTCACCGGGTCGGTGACGCCGCTGATGCGCTGGTAGCGCTCTGGGTTGGCGGCCGGGATCACCGTCTCGGCGTAGAAGCCGCTCGCGTTTTCCACCAGCTCGTACTTGCTCGGCCTGGGTTGCTCGGCCACGCCGAAGGTGGCACGGTGCACGAAGCTGAAGTGCGAGTTGTCGAAGCTGTTTTCCAGCGCCCGCATCGGGCTCGTGTGCCACACCTCGTGGAACTGGAAGATGGTGCGCCAGCCGCGTGCGCCGAATTCGGGCACCTCGGGGATGTCGGCGATCGGCTCGTCTAGCGCGACCCACGCGTAGCCGTAGCGCGCGGTGCAGGAATAGGCCGGGGTGCAGTAGTCGGCGGGGATGGGCTTGTCGTCGGCGTACTGCGGGATCTTCACGACCCGGCCGCCGCGGTCGTAGGTCCAGCCGTGGTAGCCGCACTCCAGCCGGCCATCGACGCAGCGGCCCTTGGAAAGCCGCGCGGTGCGGTGGCAACAGCGGTCTTTCAGCGCCGCGGGCTCGCCGCGTTCATCGAGGAAGAGAACAATGTTTTCGCCCAGCAGCGTGAAGGGCTGCGGCCCTTCGGCCAGGTGGGCCAGCGGCATCACCGCATGCCAGTGCTTGCGGAAGATGGGCTGTCGGGTGGTCAGCATGGAAGCGCTCCCGGCCCGCGCTGTCTGTGGGCGCGGGCACTCTCGAAGTGATGAACTCCCTGCGCGGTGCATGGCACCGGCACAGGGCACTTCGAGAGCAATTTCCGGCCGCTTTGGCCTCGTCAAGCACCGGTGAGGTGCTGCATGGCCGCCGTGGTGAACGCTTCTACTCTCGTGACGGGAGACGAAGCAGGTGGCGTGCCAGCCGCTGCATGTGCTCAATAGTTCTCAGGGACACGCCTGAACAGGCACACCGGTCGGATGGCCTCGCCGGCAGGCATTGGCCTCAGGACAGCGGCGAACTCTTCGGTGTCCATCGACACGGAGCCCACCGAGAGAAAACTCTCGCCCATGAAGAAGAAGGGCAAGACGGTGGTATATCGGCTTCGAAAGTGGACGGAGTCTTTCGACTTCTGCGACATCACACGAAACCCGGCGTCATCCCGCTTCTGCGAGAACGGCGGGCATTCAAGTGCTCGGCCTTTCGCGGCGCTGATCTGGCAGGGAATGAGCCAAGCGTCGCTCCCTCTGGACGCTTCAGGTACTTGAAGCCGCGAGTCGGAATTCCCGCGTTCGACGAGCAGCACCGAGCCGTGCATGTACGTGTTTTCGAATTCGCGCCGCATCACACGATCCAGCTTCCCGTCGTTGTCGAGATCGAAGACGCTCTCCGAACTGCCCGCCAGTTCCTGTGGCGGCGCGACGGACGGATCTCCCCAGCTCGGGCGGCGCAATGGTCCAGCGTCCCGTTCAAGGCTGTCGAAGAGCCACCAGAAATTGGCGGTCAGTTCCGCGAGAACGGGCTTGCAGACGGCGTGCAGATCTGTCAGCAGCTCGACCTCGCCCACCGATTTTGTTTTTTGGCCGGGCCGGGGGTACTCCCGCTCGTCCCGAGGGAAGCGCGACACCTCCGGAAAATCCACACAGACTGACAGGGCCTCGACTGGCTGTGCCTGGGGGGACGGCACGGGTGTCGTCGTGTCGGATGGCCTGCGAACGTGGCACTTCTGGAACGACACACGCCCCGGCGCGGCCCCCATGGCCGAATATTTGAAGATCACGTCGGGTTCGTCGCCGTCTTCCCTGCACCGTCCCGCGAACCAGAAGCGCGAGCTGAGCTTTCTTTCATTCACCCAGATCGAGCCGAAGACCTCCGGATCGCCACCGCACATGCCGTAGGGTCGAGCCGTGCCTTCCCCGACCTTGACACGCACCTTGTTGCCCGAAGGGAAGACGCATTCCGCGAACTCGCCCGGCATCACTCGATAGACGACGCTCTGCCCAGGCTTGCCGCGTATGAAGTTCCCGGTGTCCGTATCACTGCCGGCGGCTTGTGCCGGACTGTCTCGTTGGATCGAGACAGCCTCGGTCTGAAACACCTTGTAGTCCGAGTAGTCGCAACGCACCGCAAGCGAACGGTAGGTCTCTTCCTCCGCGTCGGCGAACGAGGAGCCGGCAAAGCCAAGCCCAGCCAGCAAAACCGTCAAGAACGTGATCTTCATGAAAACGCAGGTCCCTGTTGTGGGGTCGTGTCGAGGCCCTGATCCTGCCGGTCATCGGTGAACTGCCGGAGAAGTGCCGGTGAAGTCACCCCTCAGATCCAAGAAGCCCCCAAGACATCACCCCCTCAATCGCGGCGGCGAAACGCGAGCCAGCCCGCGATGCCGGTGAACACCGCCACCAACACCACCACGATGAAGAAGCCCGCCTGGGTCTGCGCGAAGGGAATGCCGCCGACGTTCATGCCGAAGAAGCCGGTGGTGATGTTGATGGGCAGCGCCAGCACGGTCACCATCGTCAAGGTGAAGAGGCTGCGGTTGGTCTGCTCGCTCACCTGCCCGGCGATCTCTTCCTGCAGCAGCTTGATGCGCTCCTGCAGCGCCGACAGGTCGCGGATCACGAGCGAGAACTCTTCGGTCGCCTGGCGCAGCTCGTCGAGGTCGTGCGCGGCCACCCACGGCGGCGGTTGACGCAGCAGCCGGAACAGCGCGCCAGGCTCGGGCGCCAGCAGCCGCTGCAGCCGCACCAGCACGCGCCGCAGCGTGCCGAGCTGCGAGCGCTGCTGGTGCAGACGGCCGCGCAGCAGGCTGTCTTCGATGCTGTCGACCTTGTTGGTGGCCTCGCGCACGATGCGCACCAGCACGTCGGCCTGGTCCTTCATCAGGTGGTTGAGCAGGTCGACCGAAGAGCCGAAGCTCGCGCCCTGCTTCACCGATTCACGCAGCCTGTCGATCGAGCGCAGCGGGTGGGCGCGGCAGGTGACCGCGAGACGCTCGCTCACGCTCATCCACAGCGTGGCGATCTCGGAGGGGTCGAACGAGAACTCATAGGCCACGTCGTTGATGACCGCCACCAGCCGGTCCTGCGCGTCTTCGATCCGGGTGGAGCGCGAGCCCTGGCGCAGCGCCTCGAAGAACTCGGCCGGCAGCGGCAGGTGCGCCTGCATCCACGCTTCGGCCGAGGCGGCGGTGAGGTCGAAATGCAGCCAGACGAAGCCGGCCTGCGGTGCATCGGCCGGCGCGGTCAGCCATTGCACCGCTTCGTCGAGCGTGATGGGCAGGCCGGCACCGCTGGCCTCGAAGCGGTAGCCGCAGAGCAGGCCGTACTGTTGTGCGCCGAAAGAGATCGCCACGGAAGCTTCCTTGTCGTCGTGCGGCCGGTGCACCACATCGCGCACCTGAGCCGCCTGCCATGAAGGTGTCACATGCCGCCGCAGCGGCTGCGATTCCGTGGAGTATCTGCACAAACCGCACACTGCGGATGTCAGGCGTGCGCTTCATTCCGGCAAGGCTCTCGAGAGTCGGTTGGGGGGCTACACCGCGAACGACCACTCCACCGGCGAAGCCCGCCCGAGGCGCTGCTCGCGTGCGTGCTGCTGGTACGCACGGCGCACCCACTGCGCGGCCAGTGGGAAGGGGCCGAAGCCGGCCTCGGCGTTGATGTGGCCGGCGTCGCCGAGGTTGAGGTAGCGGGCGTCCCAGCGGCGTGCCCAGCGCAGTGCTTCGTCTGCGCGCATCCACGGGTCGGTGTTGCTCGCGACGAGCGTGCAGCGTGCGGGAAGCGGCGCGGCGTGCAACCGCTGCTGCAGGTCGAATCGCACCGGGTCTGCGGGGGCCACCAGCAGCGCCGCGGTGACGCGCGTCTCGCCCCAGCCGAGCAGCTGCGCGAGTGCCAGGCAGCCGAAGCTGTGGGCCACGGCGAGCACCGGGCCGCGCACGCCTTCGAGCGTCTCGCCGATGCGGTCGGCCCAGCGCGACAGGTCGGGGGTCGACCAGTCGTCCTGGCGCACGCGCAGCGCCGCGGGGTGCAGCGCGTGCAGCCAGGTCTGCCAATGCGCCGGGCCGCTGTCGTGCAGCCCGGGGACGATCAGCAGCTGCGGTGCGTCGGCGAGCGGCTTCACAGCGCGGCGATGGACACCTCGGTGGATTTCACGAGCGCGATCACCTCCTTGCCGACCGCGAGCTTCAAATCCTTCACCGACCGGGTAGTGATGACCGAAGTGACGATGAGGCCGGCCGGTGTCTCGACATCGATCTCCGAGACGACGGGGCCTTCGATGATTTCCTTGACCTTGCCGCGGAACTGGTTGCGCACGTTGATGGCGGTGATGCTCATGGGGTGTCCTTGTGGGAGGTTGAATGCAGTCAAAGGGCGAAGCGCCAGCCGCCGAAGCCCGAGGGCACGGCAGACGCCTCTTCAGGCAGCGGGTCGAGCGGCGGCTGTTGCAGCACACGCAGCAGCACCCGCTCTTCGAGCGCGGCGAAGCTGGCATTGCCGCGCGAGCGCGGGCGGGCGAGCGGAATGGCTTCGTCGAGCGAGATGTGGTGGTCTTCGATCAGGATGACGCGGTCGGCCAGCGCCACCGCTTCCGAGACGTCGTGGGTGATGAGGATGGCGGTGAAGCCGTGTTCCTTCCACAGCCACTCGATCAGGCCGTGCATCTCGATGCGGGTGAGCGCATCCAGCGCCCCGAGCGGCTCGTCGAGCAGTAGGAGGCGAGGCCGGTGCACCAGCGCGCGGGCGAGTGCCACCCGTTGCCGCTGGCCGCCGGAGAGCACCGCCGGCCATTCGTGGGCACGGTCGGCCAGGCCCACCTGGGCCAGCGCTTCGAGGGCACGGGCCTTGGCATCGGGGCCGTCGAGGCCGAGCGCGATGTTGTCGACGACACGCTTCCACGGCAGCAGGCGCGCGTCTTGAAACATGATGCGCACGTCGTCGCGATGCTGGGCGAGCGGCTCACCGTCGAGCGTGATCGAGCCAGCCTGCGCCGCTTCGAGTGCGGCGACCAACCGCAGCAGCGTGCTCTTGCCGCAGCCGCTGCGGCCGACGATGGCGATGAATTCGCCGGGGGCGACGTCGAGGTCCACGCCGTCGAGCACAACCCGCTCGCCGTAGACCTTGCGCATGCCACGCACCGAGAGGGCGAGGCCTGGCGCAGCCTGCGGCGCATGGTGCTGCAAGGTGGGGGCAGACAGTTCAGTGCGCGCCATGCTCAGGCCTCCTTCACTTGATAACCCGGGTGCCAGCGCAGCCACCAGCGCTCGAGGCCCTTGGCCAGCACGTCGGCCAGCTTGCCGAGCAGCGCATAGAGCAGGATGCCCACCAGCACCACGTCGGTCTGCAGGAACTCGCGGGCATTCATCGTCAGGTAGCCAATGCCCGATTGGGCCGAGATGGTCTCGGCCACGATCAGCAGCACCCACATCAGGCCGAGCGAGAAACGCAGGCCCACCAGCACCGAGGGCAGCGCGCCGGGCAGGATGACCTGGCGGTAGAGCTGCCAGCCCGGGAGGCCGTAGCTGCGCGCCATCTCGATCAATCCCTTGTCGACCGAGCGGATGCCGTGGAAGGTGTTGAGGTAGATCGGGAAGAAGACCCCCACCGACACCAGGAAGAGCTTGGCACTCTCGTCGATGCCGAACCAGAGGATCACGAGCGGGATCAGCGCGAGCGCGGGGATGTTGCGCACCATCTGCAGCGTGGTGTCGAGCAGCGTCTCGCCGATGCGGAAGGTGCCGGTGACGAGGCCCAGCACAAGGCCAAGGCCGCCGCCGATCGCCAGGCCCGCGAGCGCACGCCCGCTGCTCACCGCCACGTGCTCAACCAGCTCGCCCGAACTCAGGAGCTTCCAGAACGCGGTGATGACCGACCAGGGCTCGGGCAGCACGCGCGTGGAAAGCCAGCCGCCGCGCGACGACAGCTCCCACGCCGCGAGGATCAGCACCGGCACCAGCCAGGGCAGCGCCCGCTGCTTGAATGAAGACGTGTTGGGGCGGCTCATGGTTCAGCTCTGCGAGACCTTGGGGACGTAGGTGTTGGCGACGATCTCGCCGAACGGCCCGGTGAGCGTGCGGCCGGGCAGCTTGTTCCGCACGTCCAGCGGCAAGAGCGGAAACACGAGTTCGGCGAAGCGGTGCGCTTCTTCGAGATGCGGATAACCGCTCAGCACGAAGTAGTCGAGCCCGAGCGCCGCGTATTCCTTGAGGCGCTCGGCCACCTGCTCGGGGTTGCCCACGAGCGCCGTGCCCGCGCCGCCGCGCACCAGGCCCACACCGGCCCACAGGTTGGGCGAGATCTCCAGGCCTTCGCGGATGTTGGCCTTGTTGAACTTGCCCTTGTGCAGCTCGGCCATGCGGCGCTGGCCCACCGAGTCCATCTGCGCGAACTTGGCCTGCGCCGCTTCGACCACCTTCTCGTCGAGCTGCGACACCAGCTCGGCCGCGGCGCGCCAGGCCTCCTCTTCGGTCTCGCGCACGATCACGTGCAGGCGGATGCCGAAAGAGAGTTTGCGGCCGTGCTTCGCAGCCCGTGCGCTGACGTCGGCCACCTTGGCGGCCACCGCGGCGGGTGGCTCGCCCCAGGTGAGGTAGGTGTCGACCTGCTCGGCGGCCAGGTCGTGCGCGGCTTCCGACGAGCCGCCGAAGAAGACCTGCGGATAAGGCTTGCTGATCGGCGGATAGAGCAGCTTGGCGCCCTGCACCTTGAGGTGCTTGCCTTCGTAGTCGAACTCTTCGCCGTCGTGGCTGCGCGCGAGCACCTCGCGCCAGATTCGCAGGAACTCCGCACTCTCTTCATAGCGCGCTTCGTGGCTCAGGAACTGGCCGTCGCCGGCCAGCTCCTGCGCATCGCCGCCCGTCACCAGGTTGACGATGAGGCGGCCGCCCGAGAGGCGGTCGAGCGTGGCGGCCATGCGCGCCGATTGCGAGGGCTGCACCAGCCCCGGCCGCAGCGCGACGAGAAACTTGAGGCGCCGGGTCGCGTCGATCAGGCTCGCGGCGGTCACCCACGAGTCTTCGCAGGAACGGCCGGTGGGCAGCAGCACGCCTTCGTAGCCGAGCGTGTCGGCGGCGACGGCCACCTGCTTGAAGTAGTCGAAGGTGCCGGCGCGGGCGCCCTTGCTCGTGCCGAGGTAGCGGCTGTCGCCGTGGGTGGGGATGAACCAGAGGATCTTCATGGAGCTCGTCTCGTGGGGGGGTGTTGTCGTGATGCGGTTCAGCGCGCCTGCGCCACCGCCTGGCCGGGTTGCCAGACGATGTCGGCCACGCGGATGGCCTTGGGGATCAGGCCGAGTTCATGGAAGGCATCGGCCACCTTCTGCTGCTCGGCGACGAGCGCCGCGTTCAGCGGGCCCACCGGCGAACGCGGGCGGCGCTCCAGGAAACGCAGCACGGTGGCGAGGCCGAGGCCGGCGAATTCGGCGTACTGCTGCGCCGTCGCCGTGCGGTTCTTGTCGACGTACGCATCGGCTTCGGTGAGTGCCGCGAAGAGAAGGCGCAGCACCGGCTCCTGCTGCGTCAGCGCACGCGAGGCGAGGTAGAACGAGTTGTTGCTGGTGAGCCCGCGGCTGGTGACGAGCGGGCGCGCCTGGCCGTCGATCTCGGCGGCGGCGTAGTACGGGTCCCAGATCGACCACGCATCGACCGCACCGCGCTCGAAGGCCGCACGCGCATCGGCCGGCGCCAGGTACACCGGCTGGATGTCGGCCCACTGGAGGCCGCCCTTCTTCACCGCCTGCACCAGCAGGTAGTGCGCGCTCGAACCTTTCTGCACCGCAACGCGCCGGCCCTTCAGGTCGGCCAGAGTCTTGAGCGGCGAACCGGCGCGCACCAGCAGCGCCGAGGTGTCGGGTTTGGCCGGCTCGGCGCCGACGTAGAAGACGTCCTTGCCGGCCGCTTGTGCAAAGACCGGTGGCGAGTCGCCGACCGCGCCGAAGTCCACGCTGCCCACCGCCAGCGCTTCGAGCAGCTGCGGCCCGGCCGGGAACTCGACCCACTGCACCGGCGTGCCGGGCAGGCGCCGCTCGACCAGCTTGAGCGACTTCACGATCGTGAGGTTGATCGAGCCCTTCTGGAAGCCGATGCGCAGCGGCGCGGGGCTGTTGGCGCGGGCGGCCGGCCACCAGCTGGCGGCCGTCACCGACAGCACGCCGAGGGCGCTGCGACGGGTGATCTGCGTCATGTCGTGCCCCTTGCGCTTCAGCGGCCCTGCGCCACGGCCACGCCGCGCGGCAGTGCGTCCTGGACGCGGATGGCCTTGGGAATCAGCTTCAGCTCGAAGAAGGTGTCGGCGATCTTCTGCTGCTCGGCGGCGACCTGCGCGCTGATGGGCACGATGCCGTAGGCAAAGCGCGAGGCCGCCAGTTCGGTGATCGCCACATCGAGCCCGATCTGCGGTGCGAGCAGCTCGGCCACCCCCTTCGCATTGCCCGTGGCCCAGCGGTCGAGCTTGGCCAGCTCTTCGATCGCCGCCTGGATCACCTGCGGGTGCTTCTCGGCGTAGGGGCGTGCAGCCAGGTAGAACTGGTGGTTGGCGACGAGGCCACGGCCATCGGCAAGCTGGCGTGCGCCGAGCTGCTTTTCGGCGGCGGCGAGGAACGGATCCCAGATCACCCACGCGTCGACCGCACCACGCTCGAAGGCCGCACGGGCATCGGCCGGCGGCAGGAAGGCCACCTGCACGTCGCTGTACTTGAGGCCGGCTTTTTCGAGCGCCTTCACGAGCAGGAAGTGCACGTTGGAGCCCTTGTTGAGCGCGACCTTCTTGCCCTTCAGCTCGGCCACGCTCTTCAGCGTCGAGCCCTTCGGCACGATGATGGCTTCGCCGCCGGGGGCGGGCGGCTGGTTGGCCACGTAGACGAGATCGGCACCGGCTGCCTGCGCAAAGATGGGCGGCGCTTCGCCGACGGTGCCGAAGTCGATCGAGCCGACGTTCAGCCCTTCGAGCAGCTGCGGACCGGCCGGGAACTCGGTCCACCTGACGCTGATGCCTTGTGCCGCGAGGCGCTTGTCGAGATCGCCCCGCGCCTTGAGGATGGTGAGCGTGCCGTACTTCTGGAAGCCGATGCGCAGCTCTTTCGGGGCGGTGGTCTGCGCGTGTGCGCCGAGCGAGAGCGTGGCGCCGAGGGCCGCCAGGCCGGCGGCGAGGGTGTGCAGCCAGCGGCGGCGCAGGGTGTTCGTCGTGTTCATGTGCTTGAAGTGCTTTCGTCAGGAAAAGGGGCGCCCGACCCGACGCGGCGTCGGGCACCCACCGCCCACGGGGGCGAGGAGACAAAGGGTGGAAAGAGAAGCTGCCGAGCGGCTCAGCCGATCAACATCGCGCCGGCTCGGCGTGGCGCGTTCGCTCGGTGTTGGCGAGCAGCGGCTGCAGCGCGCGATCGAGCCGCTCGAGCAGGGCATCGTCGGGCGCATAGCCGCCGGTCGTCAGAGAAGGCAGCTGCGCATCGGTGGCGTAGACGCCATCGAGGATGTTGCGTGCGCCGAGGGCCGAGAGCACGGGCTTCAACGCATAGTCGACGGCGAGCAGGTGCGCGATGCTGCCGCCGGTGGCCAGCGGCAGCACGGTCTTGCCGCGCAGCGCGTCCTGAGGCAGCAGGTCGAGCCAGAGTTTCAGGAGGCCACTGTAGGCCGCCTTGTAGATGGGCGTCGAGACGATCAGCACGTCGGCCTCGGCCACACGCGCCACGCTCTGCGCCACCTCGGGGTGCCGGGCATCCGCCGACACGAGCGCATGGGCGGGCAGTTCACGCACGTAGACACAGTGCCGCTCGTGCGCCGCGTTCTCGAGACGGGCTTGGGCCAGTTCGAGCAACCAGCCAGAGCGCGAGCGTTGCGAGGGACTGCCTGAAATGCTGAGGATCTTCATGGTGACTGCACGATAGCCAGCAGCCCGCGCGCAGCCAACGAACGAAATCGAGCATCGATATCGTTTTGGCGGCCCACGCCGTTCCCTGTGCACGCCCCGCATGCACGCGCATGGAGAATCCGCCCATGGCAGACCCCGACCCCTCGACACTTCGGCACACGCCGCTCGAAGACCTGCAGGCGCTGCTGATCGGCACCCTGCTGGTGTCGCTCGCGGTCACGCTCTTCCAGCACGCAGGGCTGCTGTCGGGCGGCACCGCGGGCATCGCCTTCCTCGCGCACTACCTCGGCGGCTGGTCGTTCGGCCTCGCCTACTTCGTCATCAACCTGCCCTTCTACTGGCTGGCGTGGCGGCACATGGGCAAGAGCTTCACGCTGCGCACGCTGGCGGCCGTGGTGCTGGTGGCGGTGATGAGCGACTGGTTGCCGCGCCACCTGGTGCTCGCCTCGCTCGACGCGTGGCTGGCCGCCTTGCTCGGCGGCGTGCTGATGGGCAACGGTTTCCTGGTGCTGTTCCGCCACCAGGCGAGCCTCGGCGGCCTGGGCATCCTCGCGCTGCTGGCGCAGAAGAAGAAGGGCTGGCGGGCCGGTCACGTGCAGATGGCGATGGACGCGGCGATCGTGTGTGCGGCGCTTGCCACCGTGCCGCTCGACCGCGTGGCCCTCTCGGTGGCGGCCGCGGTGGTGCTCAACCTCGTGATCGCCACCAACCACCGGCCGGGGCGCTACGTGGCCCAGTAGCACCAGCGGCGCGACGGCCACCTCGGGGCGCGTCGACACCGCCGCGCACTGGCCCTACGATCCGCCGCATGGCCGCGAACCCCTCCACCGTGCGCAGCGAATTGCGCTTCGTCACGCTGAGTTCTGGCACGCGCATCGCCTGGGCCGAGAGTGGCCGCAGCGTCGCCGGCCAGCCCCCGCTGGTGCGCGCCGCGCACTGGATGACGCATGTGGAGCACGACGCCCAGTCGCCGCTCTGGCAACCCTGGCTCACCCGCCTGGGCCGCTCGTTGCGGGTGGTGCGCTACGACGAGCGCGGCTGTGGTTCGTCGTCGGGCGACGACACGCCGCCCGGCCTTGCGGCGGCCACCGAAGAACTGGCCGCGGTGGTCGACGCCTGCGGCAGCCCCCGCGTGGCGCTGCTCGGCCTGTCGGGCTCGTGCGCCGCGGCGGTCGCGTATGCGGCGCGCCACCCCGAGCGCGTCAGCCACCTGGTGCTGCACGGCGGCTACACCCACGGCTTGCTGCACCGAGAGCCCAGCGCCGACGCCCTGGCCTACCACCGCGCGCAGCTGCAGCTGATGGCGCTCGGCTGGGGCCGCCACCATTCGGCGGTGCAGCAGTTCTTCACCAGCACGCTGGTGCCCGAGGCCACGCCCGAGCAGGCCGCGGCACTCAACGAGCAGCAGCGCCTGTCGTGCGACGGCGCGCGGGCCTCGGCCATCCTCGATGCACGTGCCGCCCTCGACGTGCGCGCCTTCTTGCCGCAGGTGCGCTGCCCCACGCTCGTGCTGCATTGCGACGGCGATGCGATGGTGCCGGTGGATCGCGGCCGCGAGCTGGCCGCCGCCATCGCCGGCGCGCGCTTCGAGACGCTGCGCAGCCGCAACCACATCCCGCTGGCAGGCGAGGCCGCGTTCGAGCGCTTCTGCGACGCCATCACCGAATTCGTCAACGGCTCGTCCCCCGCGCCGGCGCCGGACTTCACCCGCCGTGAACGCGAGCTGCTCGACGCGGTGGCCCGCGGCCTCGACAACCTGCAGATTGCGGCGCACCTGGGCGTGGCCGACAAGACGGTGCGCAACGCGCTCTCGCAGCTCTACGCCAAGCTCGGCGTCGAGGGCCGCCCGCAGGCCATCGTGCGGGCCCGTGAGATGGGCTACGGCCAGGGCTGACCGGGACAGCCGCCCCGCCCGCCGCCGCGGCCATCGCGGCGTGCGGGACACGTGCCCCGTGGCTGCGAGCCCGCGGCAGCGCTGCAATGGGCGCTCCACCACATGCCTGAGGAGAGCCACCATGTCACCTGCCGCCCGCTCGCTGCAAGCCTTCGGTTTCTATCTGTGCGTGCTGGGGCCCGGCCTGCTGGTCGCGCCCGGGCCGCTGCTCGCGCCCTTCGGCATCGCGGCCCCTCAGGAGGTGTGGGTGCGCGTGGCTGGCCTGCTGGCGTTGGTGATCGGCGCGTACTACCTGGTCGCGGCGCGGCACGAGTTCGTGCCGCTGATGCAGGCCAGCGTGGTGGCTCGCTTCGGCGTGCTGGTGGTGTTCACCGGCCTCGTGCTCGGCGCGGGTGCACCCCTCGCGCTGATTGCCTTCGGCCTGGTCGATGCGGCGGCCGCCGTGTGGACGGCCCTGGCCTTGCGCCGATCACATGGCGTAGGAGCCAACCCACGCACGATCGGCGTTCCCACACGCTGACAGCGGTCGACCCCGCGCGGAAGATGGTCCATCCGCCACTTGCCGCAAGGAGAACTCGATGCGCAACCCCTGGACTGCCAAGAACCCTTTCATGAGCGCCTGGCTCAGCGCCGCCAACAGCGCCATGGGCTCGGCGCGCGGCCATGCCACCGCCGCTGCGCGACGAGAGGTCGCGTCCGTGCAACGCACGGCCACGCAACAGATGCTCGACTTCTGGAGCGGAAAGGCCACCAGCACCCTGCCCGCTCCGACGCCGGCCCGCAAGCGCCGCAAGAAGCGCTGAGGCAGGCGCACGGCCACGCCACGCAGCCCCGCGTGGCATCAGGCGGAACGGCGCCTGAAGATACTTGCCACACAACAAGCAACGCCTTCCCACGTGATACAACCCCGGACGCATGTCGCGCTCGGCCCGGCGCATGGTGCAGCCGGGGGCGCAGCAAAGGGAGTCGCTTGTGGTGGATCGTTTGAAGGACAAGGTGGCCGTCATCACCGGAGGCTGCTCGGGCATCGGCCTCGGCACGGTGGAGAAATTCGTCGCCGAGGGTGCGCAGGTGATGGTGGGCGACATCAACGACGCCGAGGGCGCGGCGCTGGAGGCACGTTTTGCCGGCAAGGTCGCGTACCGGCATTGCGATGTGACCGATGCGCCGCAGATCGAAGCGCTGATGGCCGCGGCGGTGAGCCGCTTCGGCGGCCTGGACATCGTCTTCAACAACGCCGGCGCCGGTGGCACGCCCGCCACCATCGCCGAGATGACGCCCGAAGGCTGGGACCGCACGCAAAGCCTGCTGCTGCGCTCGGTGGCGCTCGGCATCGCCTATGCGGTGCCACACCTGAAGCAGCGTGGCGGCGGCGCCATTGTCAACACCGCCTCCATCGCGGGCGTGCAGTCGGGGGCGGCGCCCATCGCCTACTCGGTGGCCAAGGCCGGCGTGATCCACCTCACCCGCATCGCCGGCGCCGAACTCGCCCGCAGCGGCATCCGCGTCAACGCGGTGTGCCCGGGGCTCATCCTCACCAACATCTTCACGGCCAACCCCGAGCGGGTGCCGCCCGCGGCCGTGCCGATGGTCAAGGCGGCGATGGCCAAGGGGGCGCCCAACGCTCAACCCATCAACAAGGCCGGCGTGCCGGAAGACATTGCCAACGCGGTGCTCTTCTTCGCGAGCGACGACTCGGCCTTCGTGACCGGCGAGCACCTGCTGGTCGACGGCGGTGCCTTCATCGGGCCGCGCCACGTGTGGGACGCCGCCGCCCAGGCCGAGCGCGAGGCGCGCATGCGGCCATGACGGCCCCTCGGTCGGCGGGTACGCCGACCGATCCCCCGAGGGGATGCGGGCCGGCTTGGGGCGGCCCGGCGCTCGGCCCGCCCGCCGCCTCCACCAATGCGCGGCACACCGTTTGCCCCATGTCGGAGGATGCGCCACAGCTCCTTCCACGACAGCCCGCTCCATGTCCTGCTCAATGCGGCCTCGGGCCACGAGGATGCGCAGGCCACCTATGCACTGATCGGACAGAAGCTGGCCGAATCGGGCCGGCGCTACCGCATCGAGATGGTGGAGCGTGGCGAGGACATCCCGCGCACCGCGCAGCGCCTGGCCTCGCAAGCCCTGGCGCAGGGCGGCGTGGTGGTGGCCGCCGGCGGCGACGGCACGATCAACGCGGTGGCCCAGGCCGCGCACGACACCGGCTGCCCGATGGGCGTGCTGCCGCAAGGCACTTTCAACTACTTCAGCCGCACGCACGGCATTCCGCAAGACACCGCCGCCGCCATCGAGGCGATGCTCGGCGCGCAGGCGCAGCCGGTGCAGGTGGGGCTCATCAACAACCGGGTGTTCCTCGTCAACGCGAGCCTCGGCCTCTACCCCGAGCTGCTGGAAGACCGCGAGGCCTACAAGCAGCGTTTCGGCCGCAGCCGACTCGTCGCGCTGCTCGCGGCAGGTGCGACCCTGTTGCGCGAGCACCGCCAGCTGCGCCTGCGCATCGAGCGCGGCGGCGTGGTGCGCGACGTGCGCAGCGCCACGCTCTTCGTCGGCAACAACCGCCTGCAGCTGCAGCAGGTGGGCCTGCCCGAGGCGCGCGGCATCGAGCAGGGCCGCGTGGCCGCGGTGATGCTCAAGCCCACCGGCACCTGGGGCCTGGTGCACCTGATGTGGCGCAGCGCGATGGGCCGGCTGGCCGAGTCCGAAGAGGTGGAGAGTTTTCAGTTCCAGCACATGACGGTGCAGCCCTGGTTGCCTTACGGCACCCGGCGCGTGAAGGTCGCCACCGATGGCGAGGTGAGCCTCATGCGCGCGCCGCTCGAATTCCGCGTGTCGCCGCGGCCGCTGTACCTGCTCAAGCCTCTCGCGCGGACGGTGTCGGCCGAGGCGGCAGAAGATGCTGCTGCACATCTCTGACCCGCACTTCGGCACCGAGCAGCCGGAGGTCGTCGACGCGCTGCTGCGGCTGACCGACACGCACCGCCCCGAGACTCGTGGTGCTGTCGGGCGACATCACCCAGCGTGCCCGCCGTGCGCAGTTCCGGGCGGCACGAGAGTTCGTGGACCGGCTGAACACACCGAGCACGCTCGTCATTCCGGGCAACCACGACATCCCGCTCTTCAACCTGGCGGCGCGGCTCTTCTGGCCGTATGCGAACTTCCTGCGCGAGTTCCCCAGCGTCTCGGGGGTGCATGACTCGACACGCCTGCTGGTGGTCGCGCTCAACACGACTCGGCCGAGCCGGCACAAGAACGGCGTGCTGTCGCACGAGCAGATCGAGGCGGTGGTGGCACAGCTCAGCCAGGCGCGGCCGGGGCAGCTGCGGGTGGTGGTGACGCACCAGCCGATCGCGGTGGAACGCGCAGAAGACGAACACGACCGCCTGCGCGGCCCGCTGCGCGAGGCGATGCAGCGCTGGGCCGAAGCCGGCGCCGACCTGGTGCTGGGCGGGCACATCCACCTGCCCTACGTGATGCCGCTCTTCGGGGCCGAGACGCCGCTCAAGCGCCGCATGTGGGCGGTGCAGGCCGGCACGTCGGTGTCGCAGCGGGTGCGAGAAGGCATCCCGAACTCGGTGAACCTGATCCGCTGGGGCGGCGTGCTGCCGCTCGGGCTGTGCCTGATCGAACGCTGGGACTATCTCGCCGAAGCGCGCGCGTTCGCACGCGCACGGGCGACGGCGCTGGACACCGGGTGGCTGCCGCCCGAACCGCCGGCCTTCAGCCCTTGAGCCATCAGATCTTGAGCCCGCGCAGGAAGCGCTGCAGCGACGCATCGAGCTTGGGCCCGGCCGCGGCGGACCCGCCGGCCTCCTGCGCGCGGCCGTGCGCGGCGAAGTGGCACACGAGCTGCAGCAGGCTGTCGGCCGCGTAGGGTTTTTCGACGAAGGCGTCGTAGTCGGTGAACGACTCGCGCACCACCGCTTCGCTGGTGCCGCTCATCACGATGATGGGGATGTCTTCCAGCAGCGGGTTCGCACGCACGGCCTGGCCGGCTCGCCGCCGGTGGCGTGCGGCATCATGAAATCGGTGAGGATGAGCGCCGGCTTCTCGCCCGCCAGCAGCTCGAGCGCCAGCTTGCCGTTGGAAGCCGAACTCACACGAAAGCCCTCGGCCTCCAGCAGCAGGCGCAGGATCTCCGCGTTCCCGTATTCGTCTTCCGCCAGCAGGACCAGTTTCATGAAGGACGCCGCGAAGGGCCTCAGTCGGTCGTGGGGCCGCAGGCCCCGAGTCGCAGGTCGAAGCTGCTGCGTGTGGCGCGCGCCGCGCGCAGCTTGCCGATGGTGAGCCGGCGACCGTCGGGCGCACCGTCGTGGCGGGCGAGGTGCAGCACGTTGTCGAACCAGGCCGCGAGGCCGTTGCCGTCAGGGGCGGCGCTGCCGGTCGCCGCGGCCAGCGCCGACGGGTCGAGCGTGAACACCGAGGTCACGCCGCGCCCCTTCAGCTCGCGCAGCAGGCGGCCGACGAAACGGTAGCCGCGCTCGGGGAAGGCCACCGTGTCGGCCAGCGCGGCGAGGCCATCGACCACCAGGCGGCTCGCCTGCCGCTCGTCGACGAGACGCAGCAGCTTGTGGCCCATCTCGTCGAGCGCCTCGTCTTCGGACCCTTGCACGTGGACGCTGAGCGCTCCGGTCTCGAGCGCCGCCGCCAGCGGCAAGCCGCAGCCCTCGCCGGCGCGCACCAGCTCGGCCGCGGTCTCGGTGCCGGCGAAGATCAGCGCGGGCTCCTCGCGCGAGGCGGCCGACAGGAAGGCAAGCGACAGCACCGTCTTGCCCGAGCCGCTGTCGCCCACGAGCAGCGTGCTGCTGCCGCGCGCCAGACCGCCGTCTTGCAGCGCCGCGTCGAACCCGGCCACGCCAAGGCTCACACTCGAGGTGCCGCCGCCACGCCGCGCCGGGGTGGGTGGCAGGCCCTCCAGCCGCGGAAAGAACCGCAGGCCGTCGTCGGTGATGCAGAAGGTGTGCTTGCCGCGCTCGACCGCGCTGCCGCGGAACTTGCGCACCTGGATGCGCCGCTCGCTGCGCCAGTGGTAGCTGTAGTCCTCGAACGTGAGGATGCCGTCGACCATGGTCTGCTCGGCGTTGAGCGGGCGGCCGTGGCCACTCGTGAGCAGCAGGCAGGTGCAGCCCATGGCCGAGCCCAGGCTCTGCAGTTCGTGCACGAACTGGCGCACGCCTTCGCCGGGCCGTTCGTCCTCGCGTTCGACCACCAGGCCGTCGACGATCAAAAGGCTGGCCTGGTGGCGCGCCATCTCGCCGCGCAGCAGCGGCACCACCGCCTTCAGGCCGTGCTCTTCGAGTTCGCGGTAGCCGCTCAGGTAGAGCACCGAGGCGTTGACCAGCTCGGGCTGGCAGAAGCTCTGGCCGAGCATGTGCTGCAGCATGCGCGAGTGCGACTCGGCCAGCATGGTGACGTAGAGCGCCTTGCCACCGCGCACGGCGAGCGAGAAGGCGATCTGGTTGGCGAGCGTCGTCTTGCCGGCGCCCGGCGGCCCTTCGAGGATGTACACACCGCCTTCGAAGAGGCCGCCGTGCAGGATCTCGTCGAGACCCGGGACCGTGGTGGGAAACCGCTTCATCGCTGGCATCGGGGCGCCCCTCTTGGCTGTTCTTTTGGATCCACGGCATGGTAGCGACGCCATGCCCGCCCCTCTGTCAGACAACTGCCCGTCTCAACCAGCCGCCCCCACCCTGAAGCTGCCGACGGTGACCATCTCGGCCGGGCCGGACAGGCGCAGCGTCACCCGCTCGTCTTTCTGGTCGGCGCGCCCGAAGCCGGTGGTGAGCACCAGCATCAGCGTGGTCGACGGCGACACGACCTGCTGCTGGTGCCCGTAGAAGCGCGCCTGCACCACGTAGCGGCCGGGCTTGGCCGCCTTCAACGCGAACTCCTCCGGGCCGTAGCCGCCGGTCACATCGCGCGAGACACGGGCGCCCTGGTCACTCAGTCGGCGGCCGTAGTAGGTCTGCTCGCCATCGGGGTCGGTGACCCAGAGGTCGATGTCGGTGTTGTCGGCGTCCCAGCCGAGCACGATGCGCAGGTCGAGCGGCAGGAGGCGCAGCAGGCGTTTGTCGAAGGCGCCGGTCGTCACCGGCCGGCCCTGGCGCTCGGCGCGGGCGATCACCATGTTCAGCTCGGCGAGCGCGGTGAGGTCGATGTCAGGGAAGCGGCCATCCCACGGGCGAGAGACGACCTGCCAGAGCTGGTCGGCCGCGTCCTGCCATTGCCCGGCTTCGGCGTGCGCGAGGCCGAGGTCGCGGAAGGATTGCGGCTCGTTCGGGCTCAGGCGCTGCACCTCTCGCAGCACCGGCACAGCCAACTGCGGGGCCTGCGCCTGCAGCAGCCGGTAGCCGAGCACGCGCAGGATGTGGCGGTTCTCGAGGTTCATCTCGGCCAGGTTCGACAGCACGCGCATTGCAAGCTGGGGCAGCTTCTTGGCGAAGAGCACGTCGGCCGCATCGAGGAAGAAGGCGGTGCTGTTCAGGTGCTGCGGGCGCTCGTCGAGGTAGACACGGTAGACGGCGTCTGCCGCGGCCGCGCGCAGCCGCTTGGCATACGGCACGTCGGGCTGCCACGGCTGAAGGCGGATCACGGCGGCGGGCGGCGCGTCCTGCCCCGGCGCACCCGCCTTGGCCTTGCGGGCGGCGTTGTCGGCCGGGCCACGCTCGCGGCTCTCGGCCACCATCGGCGCCGGTGCGGCGGGAGCCATGCGCAGGAGATCGTCGCGCCGGGCTGAGCTGGCCTCCTGCCGGCCCGCCGCTCCGGCGAGCTGGCGTTGTGGTTCCTGCTCGCGCTTTTGCAGCCGCTTCACGCCGGCACCGTCTTTCGGGAAGTCCTTCTCCCACCACGCGACCTGCTCGGCGAAGCGCGCCGCCACCCGGTCGAGGTGCTGCGACTGCGCGAGCTGCTTGCGCTGCTGCACCTGCGCCATCGCACGCTGGTAGGCGTCGCGCAGCGAAGGCGGCGGCTCGATCTCGAAGCGCACATAGTCGTTGAGCGCCTCCAGCACGATCAGCGAGGTCTCGCGCGAGACGAGGCCGTAGGTGCGGCCGAGGCGGCGTACCTCGGCACGCGTGTCGCCCACCGCGCCTTCGAGTTCGGCGATGCGCAGGCCGGCCCAACGCTGCGCGACTTGCGTGGACGACGCTTCACCCGCCGCGATGCCGATGCGCCGTTGTTCGATGCGGCCATCGGCGCGCTCGAAGTCCAGCGTCAGCTCGGCGTCGCGCTGCGTCAGCACGCCCGCCACGCGGTAGTAGCCCTCAGTTGCATAAGGGTCGTCGATCACCACCTCGCGCGCCTGCGGGCCGGTGCCGCGCAACAGGCGCGGCTTGCGCAGCTGCAAGGCCTTCACCGCGTCGCCAGGGGCGACGAGGTCGAGGACTTCACCACCGCTGCGCTCGGCCAGCTGACGCAAGCGGTTGACGTGGGCGCCCTCGTTGGCGAGGGTCAGCGCAAAGAGCGGCACCGGGCTCGGCGGCAAGGCGGTCTTCGCGCCCCAGTTGGAGAGACCATCGGAGAAGAGCAGCGCGAGGTCGCAGCCTTCGGTCTTGATCAAGGCGGGCAGGTTGCTCGCGCCGTCGTAGGGCAGCGCTTCCAGCACACTGCGCAAGGCGTGCCACTGGCCACCGCGCACGGAGAAACGCTGCTCGGGCTCGACCACGTCGCGGCCGACGTGCAACAGAACTTCCACATGACCCAGCGCACGGAAGTACTCGTCGAGCACCTGCAGCTCCGGGTGGCGCGTGCGCTGGCCGGCCGAGCCCGAGGCATCCCACAGCAGCGCGACGCGGCGCGGCTTGGCGCGCGGCACAGGCGCGAGCGCCGCGTCGTGGATCGGCAGCTCGGCGTAGAAATGCTCGCGGCCGGCATGGCGCTGCGTCACCACCACCGGCGCGGTGCGGCGCGGCAGCGTGATCACGAGCGAGGGTGGGCCCTGCAACTGGTCTGCAAGGAGCGAGAGTTCGGCCCAGCCCTGGGCGGAGCGGCGACGCTCGATCGCCTTTGCCGGCAGGCCTTCCGCCCACACCGAGATCTCGTCGGGCGATGCAGCGGCCACCCGCACCTGCGCCTCCAGCCGCGACAGGCCGTGGCCGAATCGCAGCGGCAGGTCGAGCCGGCCAGCGGCGTCGAGCGTCTGCGCGAGGTGCAGCACCACGCGGCGCGTGCCCTGCGCGGGCAGCGGGTAGACGCGCAGCTTGTAGTTGTCACCGTCGGTCGCCTCCAGCAGCGCCGGGTCGACCCGCGCCCGGATCACGTCTTCGAAGACCTGCTGCCCACGCGCCTTGTCGACCACCACCGCGGGGCGCAGCTCGCCGTCGATGTCGAGCTTCGAAGCCGCTGACCCACTGGCCGTGCGCGAGCGGGAACTGAAGCTCGCCTTCAAGCACCCGGCCGTTCGGGTTGAAGAAGACGAGCTCCACGCGCATCTGCGCCGCGTGGCCGACCACCTCGGCCTGCACGCTGGCGCGCTGCACCCGCACCGGCTCGGCACCGGTGTCTTGCAGCCGCATGCGCAGCACCGGCGGCTCGAAGGGGCGGGCCGGCGGTGCGAGTGCCAACACGCTGGGCGCGGCGCAGGCGCCCACCAGGGCAGAGAGGCAGGACCGACGGGTCAGCGGAGCGGAAGTGAGAGCGGCAGTGGCCATGTCAGTGGAAGAAAGGGTGGGACACCCTTGCTTCCACGGCCGAGCCGGCCCGACGGGGTGAAGCCCGTCGGAAATTTTTTCAGGTGGTGGCGGCGGGCTTGGTGTCCACCGGCAGGCACAGCAGAGCCGTCAGCAGCGCCAGCCCCACGTGCAGGGCATAGAGCGGCGTGAAGTCGGCGCGCTCCAGGCCGGCATGGCCCAGCAGCAATACGGTGATCGCCACGCCCAGCACCGAGCCGATCTGGCGCGTGGCCTGGTTGACGGCGCTGCCCACCGCGTATTGGTCGGCCGGCAGCTTGTTGACGGCCGCACCCGACAGCGAGGGCAGCACCAGGCCCACGCCGAGGCCGCTCATCACCACGCCGGGCAGCCACTGGGTCAAGTACTCAGGCGTGGTGCCGGGCACGAAGAGGAACCAGGCACCGCTCGCGGCATAGAGCAGCGCACCGCCCACCAGGAAGGGCCGGTGCCCGGTGCGCGCGGCGATGCGGCCCGAGACGATGGCCGTCACCACCACCAGCAGCGGCCCCGGCGTGATGGCCAGGCCCGCGCGGGGCAGGCTGTAGTGCCACACCTCGGTCATGTAGAAAAAGAAGCCGAAGAACATGATCGCGAAAGCGATGCCGAAGCTGAAGGTCGCCAGGTTCACGAAGGTGTAGGTGCGGTGGCGGAAGAGCCGCAGGTCGACCAGCGGATCGCGGGCACGGCGCGCCCACAGCACGAAGCCGGCCAGCGCCACGAGGCCCGTCGCCGCGGCCATCAGCAGCTCGCTGCGCGCCCAGCGCGGCGACTCGCTCTGCACGATGGCCAGGGCCAGCGCCCCCACGCCGACGATCACGAGCAGCATGCCCACCACATCGAGTCGCTTGTGGGCGCCTTCTCGCTTTTCTTCTCTTTTGTCGCTCTGGAGCAGCGCCGCACCGCGCCAGATGGAGATCGCCCCCAGCGGCACGTTGATGTAGAAGGCCCACTGCCAGCCCACGGTGTCGACCACCAGCGAGCCGAAGCTCGGGCCCACCGCGGCGGCCAGGCCGCCCACTGCGCCCCACAGGCTCACCACCACCGTGCGCTTGCTCTGCGGGAAGGCCGCAAGCACCAGCGCGAGCGATGCCGGCGTGAGCAGCGCAGCGCCGATGGCCTGCACCGCCCGCGCCGTGATCAGCCAGCCCACGCTGCCGGCCAGGCCGCAGGCGGCCGAGGCGGCGATGAAGAGCGTGACGCCGAGCATGAACACGCGTCTGCGCCCGTGCGTGTCGGCCAGGCCGCCGGCCGGGATCAGCATGGCCGCGTAGAGCACGGTGTAGGCGTTGAGCACCCACGACATGTCGGCCGCCGACGCGCCGGGGAAGCCCGCCTGCAGCGCGCCGAAGGCGGCATAGAGCATGGTGGTGTCGAGCGAGACGAGGAACACCGCCACGCTCGCGACCCAGAACACGGGCCAGGGCGAGGCCTTGGCAACATGCGGTTCGGCGGTGGCAGGAAGAGGGAGCACGGTGGCGGGCTTCATGGTGACGACCTTTCAGCGTGGGTTCAGCGCGAGATTGGCTGGGTGTAGACCGCCGGCGTGGCGGACAGGCCCGCCTTCACCATGCGCGTGATGTCGTCGGCGAGCACCTCGGCGGCGCCGGCTTCGAGCCCGTCGAAGGCCCGCTGCACGACGAGCTTCGGGCGCTGTCTTGGGCACGTCCATGCCGCGCACGAGGTCGGTGTCGACGAAGCCCACGTGCAGGCCGGTCACCTGGGTCTTTTGCGCCAGCAGTTCGAGGCGGAGTCCGTTGGTGAAGGCCCAGGCAGCAGACTTCGTGGCGCCGTAGACGCCGAGCAGCGGTGAATTGATCCAGCTGGCGATCGACAGCACGTTGAGGATGGCGCCGCCCCCTTGTGCCGCCAGCACCGGCGCGAACGCCTGGCTCATGCGCCACACGCCGAAGAAGTTGGTCTCGAACTGCTGACGGGCCGACTCGATGGCCCCGTCGGCCAGAAAGCCGCCGGTGGTGGCGATGCCCGCGTTGTTGACGAGCAGCGTCACGTCGCTGCAGCGCTGAGCGGCAGCGGCCACCTGGTCGGGGTCGGTCACGTCCAGACGGATCGGCTCGACCCCGGGCAGATTCACACTCGCCGGGTCGCGCGCCCCGGCATACACCTTGCGCGCCCCGCGGGCCAGTGCCTCGCGGGCAAAGGCCAGCCCCAGGCCCCGGTTGGCACCGGTGACGAGAACCACTGCGTTGTCGAGTTTCATGTTCGTACCTCTTTCAGAAATATGATGACCGTCATAATTGAAGGCCAAGAAAAGCGCCGTCGTGCGGCGCGGAAAATCAGGCGTGGGTGGTGGTGTCGTATTGGGCCAGCAGCCCCTCCCGGATGGACTTGAGCATGGCCTTGGCCTCGGCGCCGGTGCCGATCGCCCGCGCGATCTGCAGGCCGCCGACCATCGCGGCGGTGATGAGCGCGGCCGAGGCCGGGTCGGCGCCGGGCGGCAGCGCCACGCGGACACGCTCGACGAGCCCGAGCACGCGCCGCGCCGACGCCTCGCGCACCTCGGGCGCCTGGCGGGGCATCTCGGACAACAGCGCCGACACCACGCAGCCGGTCTCCAGGGCTTCGAGGTGCTCGTCGGAGAGGTAGCTCTCGACCAGCACGCGCAGCGGGCTCACGCCCTCACGCGCCAGCGCCTCGACCTTGCGTTCGAGCCGGCCGGCATTGGCCTGCCCGGCCCGGCTCACCGCCTCGGCCAGCAGGGCGTCGCGCGACTTGAAGTGCGCGTAGAAGCCGCCGTGGGTGAGGCCGGCTTCCTTCATGACGCTGGCCACACCCGTGCCGGCATAGCCGCTGCGCCGGATGGCGCGCGCCGCCGCCTCGACGATGCGTTCGTGCGAGAGCTCGCTGCGGCTGGGAGGCTTGGTCATGGCGGCGGATCGGCAGAAATATGATGATCATCATAATTCAAGCCCAGCCGTTTTGCATCTCGCATGTTTACGTAGGAATCGACGGTCCGGCGGGCCGTGGCACCCGCGAGCCGCCTCAGCGGGGCGTCACTTGCCGGCGCGACGGCGGCCGCCCGACACCTTGAGCAGCAGCTCGAGCAGCAGCAGCCGCTCGGCTGGAGAGAGCACCGACAGGGCGTCGTTTTCCATCGTCGCGGCGATCTTCTCGGCGCGTTGCACCAGCTGCTGGCCGGCCTTGGTGAGCACGACGATCTGCGAGCGGCGGTCTTCGGTGCTGCGCACCCGCTCGACCCAGCCGCGCTCCACCATGCGGTCGAGCGTGACGGCAAGGTTGGGCGGCGAGACGTCGAGCGCCTGGCCGAGCTGCTTCTGGTTGACGTTCTCGTTCGAGGCGACGAGCACGAGGATGGAGAACTCCACCGCTTTCAGGTGCAGCGGCCCCAGGTGCTTGGCAAACACCTTCTTGAGCGCGACCGACGCCCGCGTGGCCGCGTAGCCCATCAGGTGGGTGAGGCGCGACTGGTCAAGCGGGGCCGAGCGGGCGCGGGGTTCGAGGGTGTCGTCGGCCGCGAGATCCGGAGCGTTCATGCTGAAGCGGGGCTGAGCTGAGGCAGCGGATTTTGCCCTGCACGGATGCGCGCCAGGCAGAGGCTGGCTTCGGGCAGCAGGTAGTCGAGGTAGTACTGCGCCGTTTCGCGCTTGGCGGCGTGGAAGGGCGAGGTGTGCACCGCGGCGATGGCCTCGGCACGCACCCAGCCGTGCGCCAGCAGCAGCAGGCCGGCCAGGCGCAGGTAGTCGTCGGCCACGCGGTAGGGCAGCTCGGCGTCCTGGGCCGCCTGCTGCACGATCTGCTGCGTGACCTGCTGCCAGTTGGCGAGCCAGGGCTGCACCCGCGCGGCAAGGTCGCTGCCGGGCAGCTCGCGCTGCAGGCGGGCGATCAAGCGGCCGAGCTTCACGCCGCCATCGGCGATCACCTTGCGCACCAGCAGGTCGATGGCCTGGATCTCGTTGGTGCCTTCGTAGATGCGCGCGATGCGGCTGTCGCGCACGCACTGCTCCACGCCCACCTCGTGGATGTAGCCGTGGCCGCCGTAGACCTGCTGCGCGGCCTGCGCGGAGGCGTTGCCGTTGTCGGTGAGGAAGGCCTTGCAGATCGGCGTGAGCAGCGAGACCTCGTCGTGCGCGGTGTGGCGCACGGCGTCATCGGGGTGGCGCTCGGCGACGTCGAGCAGGTGCGCGGTCTCGTAGGCCAGCAGCCGGCCGCCTTCCAGCAGCGCACGCTGGCGCAGCAGGTTGTGGCGCACGGCGGGGTGCAGCACGATCGGGTCGGCCTCGTGGCCCTGGCGTGCGGCATCGCGCACCGGCGCGCGCATCTGCAGGCGCTCCTGCGCATGGCGCAGGCTGTTCTGATAGGCACTCTCGGCATGCCCCACGCCCTGCAGCGCCACATGCAGGCGCGCCGCGTTCATCATCACGAACATGGCGGCGAGGCCCCGGTTCGCCTCGCCGACGAGCCAGCCGGTGGCGCCCTCGAAGCTCATCACGCAGGTGGCACTGCCCTTGATGCCCATCTTCTTTTCCACGCCATCGCAGCGCAGCGCGTTGCGCGTGCCATCGGGCATCACCTTCGGCACGAGGAACAGCGAGAGGCCCCTGGTGCCAGCCGGTGCGTCGGCGATGCGGGCGAGCACCATGTGCACGATGTTGTCGGTGAGGTCGTGTTCGCCGCCCGAGATGAAGATCTTCGTGCCGCGCACGCGGAAGCTTCCATCGGCCTGTGGCGCGGCGCGTGTCTTCAGGAGGCCGAGGTCGGAGCCGGCATGGGCTTCGGTGAGGCACATGGTGGACAACCACTCGCCGCTCACCACCTTCGGCAGGTACTGCTCGCGCAACGCCGGGGTGCCGTGCGCCAGCAGGCTCTCGTAGGCCCCAGGCAGCAGGCCGGGGTACATGGTCCAGGCGTGGTTGGCCGAGTTGAGCATCTCGTGCAGCACCGCGTTGAGCGACTGCGACAGGCCCTGCCCGCCCACCGCCGGGTCGCAGGCGAGCGCGGGCCAGCCGGCCTGCACGAAGGCCTGGTAGGCCTCGCGAAAGCCGCGTGGGGTGGTGACGGCGCCGTCCTTCAGCGTGCAGCCTTCGAGGTCGCCCACCGCATTGAGCGGGGCCAGCACATCGGCGGCGAACTTGCCGGCCTCTTCGACCACCTGTCGCGCAGTGGCCGCGTCGACCTCGGCGAAGGCGGGCATCTGCGCCCACTGCGCGGGCAGGTTCAGCAGCTCTTCGATGACGAAGCGGATGTCACGCAGAGGGGGTTGGTACTGCCACATATCCGAGCCTTCAGGCTTCCGCCTTCTTGCGCGCGGCGCCGAGGTAGGTGTCGATCACGCGCGGGTCCTTGGCCAGGTCGGCGGCGGGGCCGCTGAGCGCGATCTCGCCCATCTCGAGCACGTAGCCGTGATCGGCCACGTCGAGCGCGGCGCGAGCATTCTGCTCGACGAGCAGGATGGTCACGCCGGTGGCGCGCAGGTCGGCGATGGTCTTGAACACTTCCTTCACGATCAGCGGCGCGAGGCCGAGGGAGGGCTCGTCGAGCATCAACAGCTGCGGCTTGCTCATCAGCGCGCGGCCGACGGCCAGCATCTGGCGCTCGCCACCCGAGAGCGTGCCGGCGAGTTGCTTGCGGCGCTCCTTGAGACGCGGGAAGCGGGTGAAGACCTCCTCCATCGTCTCGCGCGCCTGCGCCTGGCCCTGGCGCACGTGTCGGTAGGCGCCGAGGAGGAGGTTGTCTTCGACCGGCATGGTGGAGAACAGGGCGCGCGTTTCGGGGACGAGGGCGATGCCTTGCATCACACGTTCTTCGAGGCTGCGCTTGCCGATGGGCTTGCCGCCGTAGGCGATGTCGCCTTTGGCGGGCATCACGCCCATCAGGGCGTTGAGCAGGGTGCTCTTGCCGGCGCCGTTGGGGCCGATGACGGTGACGACGCTGCCTCGCTGGGCCTCGAAGCTGAGGCCGTGGAGGACTTCGGCGTGGCCGTAGGCGGCGTGGAGGTTGCTGACTTTCAGCAAGGGGCTTGTCATGGGATGTCCTGTTTCACTGCGTGGGCCGCATGCCGGGTCTCGGCCCGGCGGCCGAGTTACTTTCTTTGCTTCGCCAAAGAAAGTAACCAAAGAAAGGCGACCCGACGGTGGCGGCCCGGCCTGCGGCCGGACTGCTCTGCGGTGCTCGGTCTTGAGGGGCCGCGCCGAACTCACTTCGCGGCCGTTGGCCGCTACGTTCAGACATGCGGCGCGAAGTCAGTTCACGAAGCGCGCTTGCGCGCGCGCCCCTCAAGCCCTGCGCTCCTCGACGCCACCCACGGGAAGCGGCGCGACACGGCTCGCTGCGCATCGCCTCACCTTCGCTCAAGCACGAGGCGAAGCGAGTCGAGAGTGTGATGCCCGCGAAGCGGGCGGCGGTATCCCGGGGCCCTTGAGAGCCGTCGAGCAGCGCAGGGCTTTGTGGGGCGCGCGATAGCGCGCTTCGTCCTCTGACTTCGGGCAGCTGTTTGAACGCAGCGAGCGAAGCTCGCGGAGTGAGTTCTGCCCGACCCACAAAGACCGAGCAGCGCAGAGCAGTCCGCCCTAGGCGGACCAAGCGAACGGGGTGCCCTTTCTCTTGCCTTCTTTTCTTTGGGCATGCAAAGAAAAGATGGTCGCCCGCCGGGGCGAAATCCCGGCAAGCCGCCACGCGCAGTGAACGAGCATCGACCACTCAGTGCTCCGTCCCAAGATAAGCCGCACGAACAGCCGGCGACGCCTGCACCTCAGAAGGCGTGCCCTCCATCAGCTTGGTCCCGAACTCCATCACCACGATCCGATCCGTGACCTGCATCACCAGGTCCATGTCGTGCTCGACGAGAAGGATCGACAACCCTTCGGAACGCAGCTGCCGCAGCACCTCCACCAGCGCCTGCTTCTCCTTGTGCCGAAGACCGGCAGCCGGCTCGTCGAGCAGCAAGAGCGCCGGATCGGCACACAGCGCGCGCGCGATCTCCATCAGCCGCTGCGGCCCCATCGCCAGGTTGCCCGCCTGCTCATGCAGGTACTGCTCCATGCCGATGCGCTTCAACTGCCGCTCGGCTTCACGCAGCAGCGAACGCTCCTCGGCGCGGTCGAGCCGCAGCATCGCCGACGCCACGCCGCGCGAGCCGCGCAGGTGCGCGCCGAGCGCCACGTTCTCGAGCACCGTCATCGTCGGAATCATCTTCACGTGCTGGAAGGTGCGCGACAGGCCACGCCGTGCGATGTCGCGCGACGCCATGCCGTCGATGCGCTGGCCACGGAAGCTCACCTCACCGCTCGTCGCCGGCAGCACCCCGGTCACGAGGTTGAAGGTCGTCGACTTGCCGGCCCCGTTGGGCCCGATCAGGCCGACGATCTCGCCGGCCTTGACCTGAAAGCTCACGTCGTTCACCGCCACCAGGCCACCGAACTGCTTGCGCACGGTCTTCACGTCGAGCACCAGCTCACCTTGCGGCGGCTTGGTCTGCTCGACGAGCGGCGCAGCGTCGTGCCAGTCGACCTTGCGCTTGACCGGCGGCAGCCAGCCTTCGATGAAGGCCCACACGCCATCGCGGGCGTAGTGCAGCACCAGCACCAGCGCGATACCGAACACGATCACCTCGTAGTTGCCGCTGCTGCCCATGAGCTTGGGCAACCACACCTGCAACTGCTCTTCCAGGATCTTCACGATGCCCGCACCGACGATGGCACCCCACACATGGCCCACGCCGCCGAGCACCGCCATGAAGAGGTACTCGATGCCCTTGTTCAGACCGAAGGGCGAGGGGTTCACGGTGCGCTGGAAGTGCGCGAAGAGCCAGCCCGACACGGCCGCGAAGAGCGCCGCGATCACGAAGGCCATCACCTTGGTGCGGAAGGTGTTGACGCCCATCGCCTCGGCCATGGTGGTGCCGCCTTTCACCGCGCGCAGCGCGCGGCCGATACGCGAGTCGAGCAAGTGGAGCGTGGCAAACGAGGCCAGCACCACGATCACCCACAGCAGGTAGTAGAAGCTGCGGCCGGACTTCAGCTCGGTGCCGAAGAAGTTGATCGCCGGCAGGCCGAGCAGGCCGTCGTACTTGCCGAGTGCGTCGATGTTGCCGAGCGTGTAGTACAGGCTCAGGCCCCAGGCGATGGTGGCCAGCGGCAGGTAATGGCCCGACATGCGCAGCGTGACCCAGGCGAGCACGAGGGCGAACACCGCGGTGATCACGAGGCCGATCCACACCGTGACCCAGGGCGAGAAGCCATGCGCGGTGGTGAGGTAGGCGGTGGTGTACGCGCCCATGCCCACAAAGGCCGCCTGGCCGAAGGAGGTGAGGCCGGCCACGCCGGTCAGCAGCACCAGGCCCAGCGCGACGAGCGCATAGAGGCCGATGTAGTTGGCCTGGGTGATCCAGAACTCGGGCACCGGCAGCAGCGGCAGCACGGCCAGCGCCAGCAGGAAGACGATGAGGGAGGTGCGACGGATGTTCATGTTTTTGTCCGAGGTTCCCCGCCGGGCCGCCCCAAGGGGAACGGCGCCCCTTGGGGGCAGGAGCGAAGCGACTGGGGGGCTGTCATCACTCTTCGTCGTCGTGCCCGTGCAGGAACGACCGCCACAACAGAACCGGGATGATCACGGTGAACACGATCACTTCCTTGAAGGCACTCGCCCAGAACGAGCCGAAGCTTTCCAGCACGCCGACGAAGAGCGCGCCCAGCACGGCGGCCGGGTAGCTCGCGAGGCCGCCGAAGATCGCGGCGACGAAGCCTTTCAGGCCGATGAGGAAGCCGGAGTCGTAGAAGACGGTGGTCGTCGGCCCGATGAGCAAGCCCGACAGCGCGCCCATGAAGGCGGCGAGGCCGAGCGTCAGCTTGCCGGCACCCGAGGTCGAGATGCCCATCAGCCGCGCGCCGAGGCGGTTCACCGCCGTCGCGCGCAGCGCCTTGCCGCGCAACGTCAGCTCGAAGAAAACGAAGAGCGCGGCCATCAGCGCGATCGACGCGATGAAGATGATGATGGCCTGGCCCGACACCGTCATCGCGCCGATCTGGAAGCGCTCGTCCCAGAAGCTCGGGTTGCGGAAGCCTTCCGCGCCGAAGAAGACAAGGCCGAGCCCCGTGAGCGCGAAGTGCACGCCGACCGAGACGATGAGCAGCACCAGCACGCTCGCATCCGCGACCGGCTCATACGCCAGGCGATACACCAGCGGCCCGAGCGGGGTGACGACGGCCAGCGTGAAGAGGCTTTGTGCCCACAGCGGCCAGCCCCGAGGCCCGGCGAACCAGGCCACGGCAAACACCAGCACCGGCACCGCCAGCGTCTTGGCCGCATCGACCAGCAACTGGCTCGACGACAGGCCGCGGCGGCTGCCGCGCACGCCATCCACCACCACCGCGATCAGCGCCACCACCAGCAGCAGCCACACCGTGCCCGGCAAGTCACCGTGCCGCTGCCAGAAGCTGCCCACCGGGTTGCCGTTCTGCAGCATCGCCAGCGTGATCGCGCCGTAGGCGACGAACTCGCCCTGCGCAATGAAGATGACCCGGGTGATGGCAAACACCAGCACGGTGGCCAGGGCCAGCAGCGCATAGATGGCACCGTTGGTGACGCCATCCAGCGTCAAGATGCTGGCGATAGAGAAGTCCATGATTCGATCGACACCAAAAAATGGCCGAGCGAAGCAAGGCCAAGATCAAGCAACGCCCGGGGGAACCGGCTTTGCCGGGCCCCTCGGGTGGCGCCCCCTGGGGGCAGGAGCGTTAGCGACTGGGGGGCTCAGTTCTCAACGTCCCACTCGCCCTTGACCACCTTGAGGATCACGCCGGTTTCCGTCGTGAAGCCCCAGTGGTTGTCCTTCGAGTAGGTCACCACACCTTGCGACAGCACCGTGCGGCCCATGTTCTCGATGGCATCGCGCAGCGCGGTGCGGAAGGCCTGCGTGCCCGGCTTGCCGGCCTTGAGCGCGACCGGCACCACCTTCTCGAGCACGATGACGGCGTCATAGCCGTGCGCGCCGAACTGGTTGCGGCTGCCGGCGCCATAGGCCTTCTCGTACTTCTGAACAAAGTCGAGCGCGAGCTTCTTCGACGGGTGCGAATCGGGCAGTTGCTCGGGTGCGACCGCCGGGCCCGAGACGACGAAGGAGCCTTCGACGTCCTTGCCGCCGATGCGCATCAGGTCGCGCGAGGCCGCGGCGTGGGTCTGGTAGATCGTGCCCTTGTAGCCACGCTCGATCAGGCCCTTGTGCGGCATGGCGGCACCGCTGCCCGAGGCGACGACGAGGATCGCCGGCGGGTTGGCCGCGACCAGCTTGAGCGCCTGCGCGGTCACGCTGGTGTCGGGGCGCGCGAAGCGCTCCACCGCCACGATCTGCGGGCCGCCCAGCTTGGCCGACTCAGCCTTGAAGTCGTTGAGCCAGCCTTCACCGTAGGCATCGGTGTAGCCGAGGAAGCCGATCTGCTTGATGCCCTTCTTCTTCATGTGCTCGATGAGCGCATGGGCCATCACGGCGTTGCTCTGCGGCAGGCGGAACGACCAGGTGTCGCGGCCAGCCGGCAGGTTGGCAGGCGACATCATCAGCTGCACCGTCTGCGCTTCGGCGGCCACACCGGCCATCGCGATGGCGACCGGCGTCACGGCCGAGCCCACCAGCAGGTCGACCTTGTCTTCGGTGACGAGCTTCTTGGCGTTCTGCACGCCCTTGGTGGGGTCGCTCGCGTCGTCGAGCACGATGACGTTGAGCTTCTCGCCGGCGATGCTCGTCGGCCACAGCTTCACGTAGTTGTTGACGGGAATGCCCAGGCCGTTGCCCGGCCCGGTGAGGGGGAGCACCACGCCGATGGTGATGTCGGCCTGGGCCGCACCCGCGGCGAACAGGGTGGCCAGGGCCAGGGCGAGAGGTCGGAAGGCTTTCATGTGTCTTGTCTCCAGTGATGAAAGTGGGCTTGAAGGAACGCGGGTCAACGGCTCAACTGCACAGGGCTTGGATGTCTTCGGGGACGGGGATCGCACGCAGGCGCTCGCGGTCGTGCGGGTCGCGTGTCACGAAGGCGCGCACCTCGCGGCCTTCGCAGATCAGCTCGTCGCCACGCGTCACGCGGTGCACCTGGGTGAAGGCCACGCGGCGCCAATCGTCGATGTGCGTGTGCACGGTGAGCGTGTCGCCGTAGGTCGCGGTCTTGTGGAACTTGGTGTGGATCTCCAGCAGCGGCGTTCCCACGATGCCGCGCTCGTTTTCCAGGGTACGCCACGGCTTCACGCCGCATTGCATGAAGAAGGTCAGCGAGGCCGCGTCCATCCATCGGCAGAAGTTCGGGAAGAACACGATGCCCCCGGGATCGCAGTCGCCGAACTGCACGGTCACGCTGTAGGTGGTGGTGCGGGGCATGTCTCGAAGGGGATCAGCGGGCGGCCATGCGCAGTGCCCCGTCGAGGCGGATCACCTCGCCGTTGAGCGACAGGTTCTCGACGATGCTGGCCGCGAGGTGGCCGAACTCTTCGGGCTTGCCCAGGCGCTTGGGGAAGGGGATGCTGGCCGCGAGCGACTCCTGCACCGCTTGCGGCAGCTCGGCCAGCAACGGGGTGAGGAAGAGACCCGGGGCGATGGTGCAGGCGCGCACGCCGAACTGCGCGAGGTCGCGGGCGAGTGGAAGCGTCATCGCGGCGAGGCCGCCCTTCGACGCCGAGTAGGCCTCTTGCCCGACCTGGCCGTCGAAGGCCGCGGCCGAGGCGGTGTTGACGAACACACCGCGCTCGCCATCTTCCAAAGCTTCAAGCGCCACGATGCGCGCGGCCGCGAGGCGGATCACGTTGTAGGTGCCGATCAGGTTGACGCGGATCACGCGTTCGAAGTCTTCCAGCGGCGCGGGGGAACCATCCTTCTGCACCACCCGCTTGGCGGTGCCGATGCCGGCGATGTTCATCACGATGCGCGCCGGGCCGTGGGCCTTCTCGGCGGCGTCGAGCGCAGCGGTGACGGAATAGGTGTCGGTGATGTCGCACTTGAGCGCGATGCCGCCGATCTCGGCTGCAACCTTCTCGCCGAGCGCGGTGTTGAGGTCGAGGATCGCGACCTTGGCGCCGCGGCGCGCGAGCTCACGCGCGGTGGCCGCACCGAGGCCCGAGGCTCCGCCGGTGACGAGGGCTGCTTGTCCTTGGATCTTCATGATGGGTGTGTGAGTTGAACGTATGGGCCGATCACGCGGCGTCAGGGTTTTCAAGCAGCAGCGCGATGCCTTGTCCACCGCCCACGCAGGCCGACGAGATGCCGTAGCGCAGGCCGCTCTTGCGCAGCGCACGGGCCACGGTGATCGTGAGCCGCACGCCGGTGGCGGCGAGCGGGTGGCCGAGCGCGATGGCGCCGCCGTGCACGTTGAGCCGGTCCTGGTCGAGGCCGAGTTCCTTGGCGACGGCGAGGGTCTGCGCGCCTTGCGCTTCGTTGATCTCGAAGCGGCCGATGTCGTCGAGCTTGAGACCGGTGCGCTCCAGCAGCAGGCGGATCGCGGGGGCCGGGCCGATGCCCATGATCTCGGGCGGCACGCCGACCGCAGCGGCGGCGAGCACGCGTGCGAGAGGCTTGTGCTTGTGGGCTTTGACGTAGGTGCCGCTCGCGACCACGGCCGCCGCACCCGCATCGACCAGCGCCGAGCTGTTGCCGCCGGTCTGCACGCCGCCCGGGTACACCGTGCGCAGCTTGGCCAGCACTTCCAGCGGCGAGGGGCGCACGTGGGTGTCGCGGTCGAGCTTCTCGACCTTGCGCGGCAGCTCGATGTGGCGGTCGGCATAGCCGTCGAGCTTGAAGGTCTCGGGCGTGACGGCGCAGATCTCACCGGCGAAGAAGCCTTCTTCCTGCGCGGCGACCGCGCGGGCGAACGAGCGCGAGGCATACGCATCGACCTCGGCGCGCGTGATGCCGTACTTCTTGGCCAGGTTCTCGGCTGTCTGGATCATGGTGATGTTCGGCGCCGGGTCGATCAGCGCTTCCCACATGAAGTCCTTGAACTCCACCGGCGCGCCGAGCTTGAAACCGGTGCGGTGGGTGAAGGCGGCGATCGGGTTGCGCGTCATTGACTCCGCGCCGACGACCAGCGCCGCATCGCAGTAGCCGTTGCTGATCTGCTCGCCAGCCTGGCGGAAGAGTTCGAAGCCGGTGCCGCAGATGCGCTGCACCATGATCGCGGGCACTTCCACCGGCACCCCGGCGTAGAGACCCACGAGACGCGGGTACATGAACTGGAAGAAGTCGCTCGGCGCCATGTTGCCGGCGATCACCGAGCCGATGTCGGCAGCCGGCACGCCGGTGCGGGCGAGCACCTCGCGGGCGACCTTGATGCCGAGGTCGGTGGCGCTCACCGCGCCGAGCTCGCCGCAGTAGTCAACCATCGGCGTGCGCACGCCGTCGATCATCCAGATGTCGTCGAAGCCGCCGAAGAAGCCTTTGCTGGCCATGGTGTGTTCCTTGAAAGTGGTTCAGGTGCGCGGCAGGATCAGGCCCGCCACGCTGCCGTCGTAGAGCGCATCGACCACCGCCGCCCGGTGCGTCAGCACATTGCGCTGGTTGATCGAACCCTTGTCGGTGATCTCGCCGCGGTCGATGGAAGGCGGTTCGCGCAGCACGTGCAGGCGTGCGATGCGGTTGGCGCTGCCGGTGCCGCGGGCCCAGAGCTTGTTGGCGAGTGCCTGGAAGAAGTCGACGACCTTGGGGTGCGTGAGCACCTCTTCCGTCGACGCCTCATCGGGCAGGCCGGCGAGGTGGCGGCACTCTTCCATGCGCGGGAAGACGAGCGCGCCCACCTCGTCGCGGTTGAGGCCGGTGATGACCACGTCCTGCACCAGCGGGGCACCCTGCGACACCACCGCGGCCTTGAGCGGTCCCACGCTCACGAAGGTGGCGGTGGAGAGCTTGAAGTCTTCGGCGATGCGACCGTCGAACATCAGGCCCTTGTTGTGGTCGTTCGCATCGACCCAGGTCACCGCATCGCCGGTGCAGTAGAAGCTTTCGTCGTCGAAGGCGCGGGCGGTGTTGTCCTCGTCGCGCCAGTAGCCCGGCATGACGTTGGGGCCGCGGAAGCGCACCTCGGTCTTGTCGCCCAGCGGGACGAGCTTCACGTCGACGCCGGGGCACGGCAGGCCGATGAAGCCGGCACGGGCATCGGTGCCGAGCACGAAGGTGCACGAGGGGGCGGTCTCGGTCATGCCCAGCCCGCCGATGACGCGGATGCGCTCGCCCACCGTCGCTTCGGCGTGCTGGTCGAGCAGGTTCCACGTGGCCTGCGAGATGCCGGCGCCGCCGCACATGAAGGCGGCCACGCGTTTGAACAAGGACTCGCGCAGCGCGACATCGGTGTTCATCGCCGACGCGATCTCGTCGAAGCCCTTGGGCACGTTGAAGTAGACGGTGGGCTGGATCTCGCGCAGGTTGCGCAGCGTCTCGGCGATGCCCTTGGGCGTGGGCTTGCCGTCGTCGATGTACATCGTGCCGCCGTTGTAGAGCGTGATGCCGACGTTGTGGTTGCCGCCGAAGGTGTGGTTCCAGGGCAGCCAGTCCACGAGCACCGGCGGCTGCTCGGCCAGGAACGCCATCGACTGGCGCAGCATCTGCTGGTTGCTGCACCACATGCGCTGCGTCACGACCACGCCCTTGGGGTGCTTGGTCGAACCGGAGGTGAACATGAACTTGGCGATGGTGTCGGCGTCGACCTTGGCGTGCGCGGCTTCGCCCGTGGTGCCGCAGGCGGTGTCGAGCAGCGCGTCGAAGCGTGTGGTCTTGCGGCCGGGCAGATCGCCCTGCGTCAGCACGACTTCCGTGTCGGCTGGCACGCAGCAATCGATCGCCCGCGCATAGGCCTTGGCATCGCTTGCGAACACCAGACCCGGGTTGAGCTTGTCGAGGATGTACTGCAGCTTGCCGTAGTCCTGCGCGACCACCGAGTAGGCCGACGAGACGGTGGCGTGCGGCACGCCGACCCACAGCGCGCCCATCACGAGCGTGAGGTGTTCGAGGTCGTTGTCGGAGAGGATGACCACCGGGCGGTCGACCGAAAGCTGGCGGTCGACGAGCGCCTGGCCGATGGCTTTGGCGCGGGCCAGCATGTCGGCGTAACTGATGCGGCGCCAGTCGCCGCCGTTCACCCTTTTGGCGACGAAGGTGCGATCCGGCACCTCGGCGGCCCACTGCTCCAGCCGGTCGGTGAGGCGCACCGGATAGGCGCCGAGCGCCTCGGTCGAGCGCAGCACCTTGATGCCATCGGCGCGCGTTTCCAGGGTGGCGCTGATGGCGCCACCGACGGATGCGTGCCGATACCTGGCGCTCACGACTTCACCACCTTCCCGGCGCGCTTTTCCAGGAAGGCCTTCAAGCGTTCCTTGGCATCGGGTGTCGACTCGGCCACCGCGGCCATCAGCGACTCGGTGAACAAGCCCTCGGACTGCGACTGGTCGGCAATGCGCGGCAGCGCGTGCGTGACGGCGTAGTTCGACAGCGGCGCGTTCTGCGCGATGCGCTGCGCGAGTTCGTAGGCCTTGGCGAAGCCCTCGCCTTGCGGCACCACGTACTGCACGAGGCCGGCGGCCAGTCCTTCCTGCGCGTCGTAGACACGGCCGGTGAGCATCATGTCGGCCATGCGCGCCACGCCCATCAGTCGCGGGATGCGTGCCGAGCCGCCACCGCCGACGAAAAGGCCACGCTGGCCTTCGGGCAACCCGAAGTACGCCGAGGCTTCGGCGATGCGGATGTGGGTGGACGAGGCCAGCTCCAGGCCACCGCCGACCACCGCGCCGTGCAGCACCGCGACCACGGGCACACGGCCGAACTGCACCTGGTCGAAGGCCGCATGCCACATGCGGGAGTGCAGCACGCCCTCGCCCACGTCGCGCTCGACGAGTTCGGACAGGTCGAGGCCGGCGCAGAAGTGATCGCCCTCGCCGCTGACGATGGCCACGCGCACGTCATCCGGCAGGTTGACGAAGGCGGTGTGGAGTTGCTGAATCAGCGTGTCGGAGATGGCGTTGCGCTTGGCCGGGCGGTTGAGGCGGAGGTGCAGCACCGGGCCGGCCTGGCTCACCTGCAGCAGGTCGAGCGAGGCCAGCAGGCCGGTGGCGGGGCGGAAATCTGTGCTCATGCTCGGGTTGGTGGCGATCGCCAACAATTTAGTTAAAAGATAAAACTACTTTTCGATGTTGCCATCTTAGGAGGCGCACTCCGGCCGCGCAAGTTTCAGCTATGGCAGAAGCCCTAGTGTTTACCCTAGGATTGTGCGTTATATAGTTCAATAACATAAACATTTACCCACCCTGCGCACCCAAGGACGACCCCATGAGCAAACTGATCGACGCAAAGGCCGCGGCCGGCCTGATCCCCGATGGCGCCACGGTGTGGCTGGGTGGCCTGGCGATGATGGGTTTCGCTGAAGAGATCGCGAAAGCGATCGAGGCGCGTTACCTGGAGAGCGGCCACCCGAAGAACATCACCACCTGGGCCTCGGGCGCGATCGGCAACGCGAAGGATGGCGGCATGGTGCATTTCGCCCACCCCGGCCTGCTCAAGCGCATGATCGCCGGCCACTACGGGCAATGCGGCGCCAACCTGATGAAGATGGTGATGGCCGGCGAGATCGAGGCCTACAACTTCCCGCAGGGCTCGCTCGCCAACCTGCCCAAGCACATCGCGGCGCGCACGCCGGGCTTGCTGACCAAGGTCGGTCTGGGCACCTTCGTCGACCCTCGCATCGAGGGCGGCAAGATGAACGCCGCCACCACC